>CAVCAW010000027.1:7660-33980 GCA_963600315.1 Bacteroidaceae bacterium
TTTTTTTTGCGCACAGAAAACCAGCCTTGGAACAGCGTATTACCGAAAAAAACGCTACCTTTGCATAAATGTAGCCTTGCTTCTTGTGGAGCTTGGCCAAGACTATCGTACTATGGGTAAGATTATTGCAATAGCCAACCAAAAGGGTGGAGTGGGCAAGACCACTACCGCAATCAATTTGGCTGCCTCTTTGGCGACTCTTGAAAAGACTGTTCTGCTTGTAGACTCTGATCCGCAGGCTAATTCTTCGTCGGGCCTGGGTATTGAGGTGGGCAATGTGGACTGCACTGTCTACGACTGCCTTATCAATGGTGCAGACCCTCACGAAGCCATATACACTACCGACGTGCCCAACCTCGACATCATATCGAGCCATGTGAATCTGGCGGGTGCGGAGCGCGAACTGTTTGCCATCAAGGAGGGTCGCGAGCAGGTGATGCGCAAGATGCTCGAACCGCTGAGACCTGAATATGAGTATATCATCATTGACTGCAGCCCGTCGCTGGGTGCTGTTACGGTGAATGCCATCACGGCTGCCGACTCGGTGATTATTCCTGTGCAGTGTGAGTATTTTGCTCTGGAGGGTATAGCACAGCTGCTCAACACCATCAAGCTGGTGAAGCGAAAGTTGAATCCTACGCTGCAGATAGAGGGTTTCTTGCTCACCATGTATGACGGTCGTCTTAAATTGGCTAACCAGATTTACAACGAGGTGGTGAAGCATTTTGACGACCTTGTGTTCAAGACTGTAGTGCAACGCAATGTTAAGCTCAGTGAGGCTCCGTCGCATGGCTTGGCTGCCATACAATATGACGCTGACTCCAAGGGCGCACGCAGTTATCTGGCGTTGGCTAAGGAGATATTGAACAAAAACAAACAGAACAACAATGCCAAGTAGCAGCGTGAACTGCGCATGATGCCCACACGCTGACAAGAATCCATATAACAGATATGCCTCATAAGAAGTTTCCTGATAAGAAGCGCAACGCACTGGGCCGTGGCCTGGACGCCTTGATATCCAACGAAGAAGTCAACCCACAGGGTTCTTCGTCAATCAACGAGATAGAAATTGACAAGATTGTGGCCAATCCAAACCAGCCTCGTCGGGAGATGGATCCCGATGCGCTGCAAGAGTTGGCTGACTCCATAAAGCAGATAGGCATTGTGCAGCCCATCACGCTACGACAGATGGACGATGGCACCTATCAGATAATTGCCGGCGAGCGTCGTTGGCGCGCCAGTCAGTTGGCTGGTCTGACAGCCGTGCCTGCCTATGTGCGCAAAGCCGATGACGAGAGTGTGGCTCTCATGGCTTTGGTGGAGAATATACAGCGCGAGGATCTCAATGCCATTGAGATAGCATTGGCCTATAGTAATATGCTGCAGGTGATGAATCTTACTCAGGAGGCTGTGGCCGAGAAGGTGGGCAAGAAGCGCACTACCGTGGCCAACTATCTACGTCTGCTGAAGCTGCCTGCCCCGGTGCAGCTGGCACTGCGCAACAAGCAGATTGACCAAGGGCACGCACGCGCCATATTGAGTGTGCAGAGTCCGGCGCAGCAGGTGAAGCTCTTCGACGAGATTCAGAAAAATGGCTACTCGGTGCGCAAGGTGGAGGAGATGGCAAGAGACATCAACGAGGGTGTCACCGTGAGCCAAGCCTCGCGCAAGGCGCACACTGCGTCTGCCCTGCCAGATGACTTAGCTACGCTGCGACAGCGGCTTGCTGACTCGCTAGGCACTAAGGTCAGTGCCAAGTTTAACAACGGCAAGGGCAGCATTACGCTGTCGTTTGCCAACCCAGAGGAGATGGATGCTGTCATGGCTCAGCTTACCAAATTGTTCTAGATGTAATGCCTACCTGCAAGTGAGACTACGGATATTCATACTGACCATTCTGGCGGCAGCGATGATAGCTGTCGATGCTGAAGCCTATTGCTTGACGGACAACACCGTGAGCCGCATTGACTCGGGCATGGTGGCTCTGTATGCCGCTGCCGACTCATTGGCACAGAAGCAGACCGATTCGGTCAGTGTAAACTCCACGCTTGCAGCCAAGTCGCACAAGCACCGGCTGCGCAAGGACGGTACGGTGTTCGTGCCCAATCCCAACCGTGCCTTATGGCTGTCGCTGGTGTTGCCTGGAGCTGGCCAGATTTACAATCGCAAATACTGGAAATTGCCTATTATCTATGGAGGCTTCTTGGGGTGTACGTATGCTTTTCTGTGGAACCAGCAAATGTATAAGGACTATTCGCAGGCCTATCTCGACATAATGGACGATGACCCTAACACGCATTCCTACACCAATATGTTGCCCATGGGCTATGACATATCGGGGCGTGAGGACCAGTTCAAGAAGGTGTTCAAGCACAAGCGCGACTACTATCGCAAGTATCGCGACCTGAGCATTTTTGCCTTCTTTGGCGTATATCTGGTCTCGGTGGTAGATGCCTATGTAGATGCCCAATTGTCGACATTCGACATTAGCAAGGATCTCAGTGTGTCGTTTGAGCCGGCGTCGATAGAACAGCACAATGCCATAGGCAGCGGCAGCGGCAAAGCACTTGGAGTGCAGTGCAGCATAAAGTTTTGAGACAACGGTCGCATGGCGGTGTGTCTCAAGAATTTGAAACATACAAAATTGAATTATGAGAAACAAAATAAAACATATACTTTTGGCCTCGGGGCTGATGATGGCAAGCCTGCCCGCTCTGGCGCAGATTGAGAACTACGACGTTAAGGAAGTCGATATGCCTTACGGCTTGCAGGACGAGGCGCAGGAAGACGAGTCAAATAGCTATATTGACAAGAATTATCTCAGTCCGCTCGACGATGAGGTGGAACTTGATGACAAGAATCCGTTCTTCCCTGATGAATATTTCGCCGAGCGCCTCAAGGCTATACCCGGTCCTGATGAGTTCCATGTCTACAACAACGTGGTCAGGAGTTACATTGACCGCTACACCATGCGCATGCGCAGTTCGGTGGCGAGCATGATAGGACGCTACAACCTCTATGCAAATATCTTTGACGACATGTTGTACAAGTACGACGTGCCAGAGGCTCTCAACTATCTGCCAGTGATAGAATCGGCTGTCAACCCCAGAGCGCGGAGTCGTGCTGGCGCTTGCGGTTTGTGGCAGTTCATGCCGAGCACTGGCAAGATGTATGGTCTGGATATCAACAGCTGGGTCGACGAGCGCTGTGACCCCTATCAGTCGACAGAGGCTGCTGCCAGGTATCTGCGCAACCTCTATGACACCTATGGTGACTGGAGCTTAGTGCTTGCTGCCTATAACTGCGGTCCAGGCAACGTGAATCGTGCCATCGCCCGTGCCGGCGGCTCCAAAGACTACTGGACAATCTACCCCTATCTGCCGAGCGAGACGCGCGGCTATGTGCCGGCTTTCATTGCGGCTCTCTACATAATGAATAACTATAGTCAGCACAACATCAAGCCTCGCACGGCAGTGAAGCCTGTGGTGCTTGATACCACTGTGGTCCACTATGACATGACGATGGAGCAGATAGCTGGGGCTTGTGGCATAGGTGCCGACGAGGTTAAGGGCTTCAACCCCCAATACAAGACTTCGTTTATTCCCGGTGGTCGTCGCCGTTGCGTCATTGCTTTGCCCGACGAGTTGTGTGTAAAATTTGCAGCGGTCGAAGATTCTATTTATCGCAGTTCGATTGCCGTAGCCAGTGTTGCCGATAGCAGTGTCGTTAAGGTCGAGGAAACCGTTGCGACGGAATATACGGAATCGCAGTCGCAAGAGCAGTCTTACACCAAGAGCAAGTCGGTAAGCCAACGCAAGACAGCCGACAAGCGCAGCGAGAAACGCTCTGAACGGCGCAAACGCTCTGAAAAAAGCGAGAAGTCGGTGACTATACGTCAAGGCGATAACCTCGGTGCCATAGCAGCGCGCAATGGTACTACGGTGGCCAAGCTTCGTCAACTTAACAATCTCAAGGGCGACAGAATCAGGGCAGGCCGCAAACTGAGAGTGAGATAAGGTTTCAGAAACCTCAACTATATGACAGACGACAAGAAAACTGAAGAGATAGAGGAACGGCAGATATACGATGCGTTCCGCCATTTGCTTGACACCTACCTTGCGTCGAACCACCGCAAGAAGGTGGACGTCATCACGCGTGCCTTCAACTTTGCCAAGCAGGCTCACAAGGGAGTGCGCCGCCGCTCAGGCGAACCTTATATATTGCACCCCATAGCCGTAGCCCAGATAGCGTGTGGTGAGATTGGATTGGGCTCCACGTCGATTTGTGCGGCGTTGCTGCACGACGTGGTGGAAGATACAGAGTACACCTTTGAGGACATTCAAAACTTGTTTGGCAACAAGATTGCCAGCATTGTGGAGGGACTGACCAAGATTTCGGGCGGCATCTTTGGTGACAGAGCTTCGCTCCAGGCTGAGACGTTCAAGAAACTGCTTCTCACCATGAGCGAGGATATCCGCGTGATATTGATAAAGATTTCGGACCGCCTCCACAACATGCGTACTCTCTCGTCGATGCTGCCGGGCAAGCAGTATAAGATAGCAGGCGAGACGCTCTATATCTATGCGCCGATTGCTGACCGACTGGGACTCAACAAGATAAAGAACGAACTGGAGGATCTTAGCTTTAAGTATGAGCATCCTGAGGAGTATAATGTGATTCAGGAAAAGCTCGCCGCCACCAAGGCTGAGCGCGACACTGTGTTTCAGGATTTCTCCGCTCCGATACGCAAGGCTCTGGACGGGCTTGGGCTGGACTATGAGATGTCTGCTCGCATCAAGACTCCGTATTCCATCTGGTCGAAGATGCAGAACAAGCATGTTACCTTTGAGGAGATATTTGATATTCTTGCCACTCGCATTGTCTTTAAGCCCAAACAGGGCGAGGACGAAGTTAATACATGCTTCAATATCTACGTGGCTCTTACCCGCATCTACAAGGTGCACCCCGACCGCACTCGCGACTGGGTGAACCACCCCAAAGCCAATGGCTACCAGGCACTCCACACCACCTTGATGGATGCTCAGGGCAACTGGATAGAGGTGCAGATACGTTCCGAACGCATGCAGGAGATAGCTGAGCAGGGATTGGCTGCCCACTGGAAATATAAAGACCATGAGAATGGCTCAAACGCTCCCTCTGATGACAAGATGGACGGCTGGATACACACTATTAAGGAAATATTGGAGGATCCCCAGCCCGACACGATAGACCTGCTTGACACCATAAAGCTTAATCTCTATGCCTCGGAGATAATAGTGTTTACGCCTAAGGGTGAAATCAAGACGCTGCCCGCTGGTGCAACGGCTCTCGACTTTGCTTTTTCCATCCACTCTTTTCTTGGCACACATTGCATTGGTGCCAAGGTGAACCATAAACTTGTGCCTGCCACTTGCCAGCTCAGTTCGGGCGACCAGGTAGAGATACTCACGGCGCGCACTCAGCAGGTGCGCCACGAATGGTTGAACTATGCTGTGACAGCCAAGGCTAAGAGCAAAATTCAGGCTTGTCTGCGCAAGATGGACCGCGTGCAGGAGTCAGATGGCGAGCGCAAAATCCGCCAGTTCTTGCTGGACAACGGCATTGAATTCAATAACAATATTTTGGAGCGCTTGCGCGTGTTCCACCAGCGTCCTACTCAGTCACAATTTCTGCTTGATGTGGCAGACGGCACAGTGGCATTGTGTGACGATGACATAGCTTTCATTCACGGACAGGACAAGTCAAGCCGTTTGTCGTGGCGCAAGCTGATACCATTTGTTGGCAATAAGGACAAAAACCGAAGTTTTGCCGGCGAGGCTGTGAGAAGTTATTCAGATTCTCAGGAGTTCGTCAGTTCCATTGACAAGAAGAAGGTGTTCTCCATCAATGAGGTCAACATTGACAAGTGTATTATAGCTCCTTGCTGTAGCCCCATTCCTGGCGACGATGCCTTGGGCTACGTTGACGATGTGGCGTGTACGTTTACTATCCACAAGCGTGAATGTGAAGAGGCCACTAGACTGAAGACGCAGTTTGGCAACAACATTGTTGCTGTGAGGTGGAACATGCAGCACGGTCATCGCTTTGAGACTTGCATTCAGGTGGAGGGCATTGACAAGGTCGGCACGTTGTTCCACATTGCCGAGTCGCTCTTCAAGAAGCGTGGTCTCAACGTGAAGAAACTCAATATCGAAACCGACAAGGGGCTGTTCTGTGCTCAGGTGACAGTATTGGTGCACGACACTGCTGAGGTCAACGATATATGTCGTGACCTCATGACCATTGACTCCATTCTCAAGGCCGTAAGGATTTAGACGGTGGGGTCGGACGTGTAGAGACGCAGTATTCTGCGCAGGTGGTCTGCCATTTGTTGGGAGAAGCCCTCGGGTGAGATTACTTTGATGCCTGTTCCGTGTGTAAGTAGGTGTGAAAGGAAATCGGGTGTGGGTTTAAGGAAAAATTCAAAATCGGTATAGCCGTCGCCGGTTTGCATCTCTCGTTGCGAGTGGTGTAGCGGCAAGTCTCTGAGGTAGTATGGAGTTTGTCCGAATGCTCTGAGCACTATGCGCTCAGGTTTAGTGCTTTCGGTGGCCAACACTCCGTAGCAGTCGGTGTAGTATTCGTAGGGCGAGAAGCCTTCGGGAAGTTTGAAGGTTTGTTCGGTAAGTGTGATACCCTTTATTCTGTTAAGCGAGAAGGTGCGCAGCGAGGTGCGAAATGCGCTGCTGTCATGGGTCGCAAAGTTGTTGTAGGTCTGCTGATGCGCCAAGAGATACCACCGCTGTTTCCACAGTTTGAGGGCAATGGGAGCCACCGTGCGCTGCGAGGGACTGTTGGAGGTGTATTTTTGGTATTTCAAGTCCAGTAGCCGCCGCTGCCGCATGGCTTGCAGAATGCAGTGGAGGTGAGTAGTGTCGATTGGTGTGTTTTCAAGAATTATGCTGTCTTTGAGAGCTGTGTGGTCTGCCAGAATGTTGCCCACGGCGAGGTTGGAGTAGAGCCAGTTTTTCATTGAGTCGTGCTTCAGCTCGTCGGGATTGCCGATTTTGTAGCGAGAATTGCTCCTGTGGAACTCACACTCGATGAGAATGCCAAACTGCTTGAGTATGCTGTCGCGTGCACGGAACAGAGTGGTGCGCGACAGTGGCCGACCATTGTAGAGATTCGACTGCTGCCATAGATTGTTGATTTCTGCCAAGGTGTATCCCTGCTGGTGTTGGCTGAGCAGGCTTACGAGCCATGAGTGTTGCGTCAGTTTCATTGTTGAAAAACAAAAATTTTAGCGAAGATACAAAAAAACGCTATCGTGTTCCACTAAATGTAACACGATAGCGTTTTTTTTAGGCATTTCTCTGCTCCGCAATAGCTTGATGGGTATAGTCAAATCTCAGGCGAGTCTAATTTGTTCGTTTTCGTCAGTCTGTTTCGATTGCAACAGGATTGTGGAAGAAATGAAGTTTGTGTCTTTGACTGTTGGCCGCAAATGGCTAAATTTGCAGTAGATAGAACTATAAGTGAGAGAATGAGTTGGATAATACTTCTTTTGGCAGGCTTGATGGAGGTGGCTATGACCTTTTGTTTGGGCAAGTTGCGTGGCACAGTGGGCATAGAGTTCTATGTGTGGGGTGCTGCCTTTTTGTTGGCTGCCACTGGGTCGATGGTGTTTTTGGCAAAGGCAGCCCAGACTCTTCCCTTGGGTACTGCCTATGCAGTGTGGACTGGTATCGGTGCCGCTGGCACGGTGATTGTGGGCATACTTGTCTTCAAGGAACCAGTCACCTTGGCTCGCATGTTTTTTCTCACTACACTCGTGTGTTCCATCATTGGTCTGAAGATTTTTAGCGAATAAGCTTGGTTAGCTGGCAACTAACGTCGTTACGTGGCTATCGCATGGCTGATTTCTAAATGTTGACTTGGCTTCTTTGTAGCTTCAAGCTGTGTGCCTGATGGTGTAGTATAGCTTTCGTATGAAATAGAATGCGGCAAAGGATGTGCGGAGCAGTTGCATCTTGGGGCGCAGAAAGCGTGACGAAGGTGACAATTGGAATTTGGCGTAACGACTGATTCCAGATTTGCGTAGATAATGGTAGCCCAAGCCTGGGGTCTGGGTAGTGTCCTTGACTAGGTTGAGGAACATGGTGTACATCATGTAGTCTAAAACCATGCGGTTACCCTTGCCGTCAATAAGGCTGTTGCGAAATTCCGACACCTTCTTCACGGACTCTACCATTATGTCAATGCGCTTTTGGGAAAATGCGCGCGAGGCACTGCCGTCGCGGCTATTGACTTCGTACAGGTCTATGTCCAGAAAGCGGGTGCTGTTGGTGCAGTAGAAGGCATGGAGTGCGAAAATGGTGTCCTCGGAGTTGCGAACTCCCTCAATGAAGCAGATGTTGTTGCCCACAAGAAAGTCCCTGCGGAAGCACACTCCCCACACTGCGCCGTAGAGCAAGCCGCCGTTGAGTACCTGCTCGCTGGTGTAGGTGACGCCCTCCCTGAACGAGTCGCGCCAGTTGAAGGCATAGCCGCCATTGCGCAGAGAATTGCATATCGTCATGTCGGCGGTCCCGTCAACGGCAGAAAGCAGGCGACGGAGCGAGCCATCGACAAACTTGTCGTCGGCGTCGGCAAACACGATTAAATCTCCTTTGGCGTGGGTTAAGCCGGTGTTGCGTGCTACCGAGACACCTTGGTTCGCTTGCTCCACGAGGACTATGTTAGCGTGGTTGGTCATATACTGTCGCACAATGTCGGCTGAGTGGTCGGGCGAACCGTCATTGACGCAGACAACCTCAAAGTCGGAGCCGTCCATGTCTTGCGACAGCACTGAGTCAAGGCAGGCGGGCAGGTATGCTTCTACATTATATATAGGGATTATGACGGACAGCTTCATGGCTCAGGCATTTGGGAGATTTAGGTTGAACGGACATGCCGCCACAAGTCCTTGCGGGTCGTAGTCAATGTCTTGGTAATCTTTCAGCTGCTCTGCGAAGTCTGGTATAGCTGTGCTGTTAGTCATGACAAAAGCGGACGTGGTGGTGCGGCCTACGCCAGAGAAATAGTCCAGAAACTTGCAGTCGCCGCCGTTTACGCGGTCAGAGATTTTTATCCACAGATTTGGTATATGGTAGGCGTCAGATATGATGAGTCCGTGAAGCGAAGAGGACACCACACACTCGCAACTGCATATCAGGTCGACCACTTCGTGCCAGTCTCCGTAGTGAGCAAAGTCGACGAGGCACACGCTGTCTTTGTTGCTCTCCACAAAATTGAGGACAAGAGGGTCGCTCAGGTCATGGATGTGCGGTATGATGCCAAGTTTATAGCGTTTCGCCGCCTCTGGACGGTAGACCAAGGGCAGAAGCAATGCTGGGTCACCGTAGACTTCGGGGCAGTCGACCCCGTTGTGCAGCAAGTAGTCGTGCGTGATCTTGCCCCTTACAGCGCAAACCTTTTTGGGCTTATGGGGCAAGGGAACTGAGTCGGAGAGGATGCCGCTGCCCCAGATGACTGACTGGCTGTCAGTGAACCTGTCGATTAGTGAGCCAATGACCAGATAGTTCTCTTTGGACGGGTGGAACCACGACTTGTAGATGCCGACGTGGCGTCCTGTCAGCTCTTCAAGCATATATACGTTGAGTTCGTCTCCGAAATTGCGCTTGCAAACCCCGTCCCGCTTGGCTAGTATCCAGCCGTTGAGGGTGATAGCGTCCTTGGGCATCGGGTGCAGGCAACGATACATTGTGTTGGCGAACAAGTATTTGAACTTTTTCCAGTAACTAAGCAACATCATGGTTTCGTTATTTTGTTTTGGGCAAGAGACTGCGGAGTTTGCCGGCCACGAACTGGCGCTCGCTGCCGCTAAGTCCCAACAGATATGCGCTGACGGCTACCGAAGCCACCGATAGCAGGATTACCGCCACAGCATTCCACAAGGAGTTGCCGCCAATGAAGTAGAGCGCTAGGGGCAGCATGGCGGCGGCGACCGTGACGACAAGTCCCCTGCCGCACACCTCGACGAGATATTTGGAAACGGGAAGGTCAATCAGCCGCCTAACGATGAGTAGCCTGACGATGAAGGCAACGATGCAGATGCAGATGTGCACCACAAACACGGAGTCGGGGTTGCCGCCCATGCGCAGCACTACGTAGGCAACTGGAACAACAAGCAGCAAAATGCCGCCAACGACAGACTGGTAGACTTTAATCTTGCCTGTGGCCGAGGCAGAAATCATAAGCGGATTGGCTACAGAGTCGATGATGACCACAACGAGCATCAGCCGTAGAAACGACACCGTCCAGTCTGGCACCACGCCAAGCCACAAGCGAAGCACCACCGGCGCCTCTATCATCACTGGCAGTGACAGCGCAAGGAGTAGGAAATAGGAAAATTTGGAACTGCTGAACACGAGCCGGTGCATAGATTCCATCTCCTTGGCGGCATAGGTCTTGACGATTTGCGGATTGATAGCCATCTGGAAATTTGAGGCAAACAGGCGTATTGCGCCGTCAACCTGGTTGGCAAGTCCGCGCGCTGCATTGACCACAGGACCGAAGAACATATTGAGCAGTACATTCAAGCCTTGGGAAAACAAGACGGATGCCAAGTTTCCCCACAGGTTCCAGCCAGCAAAGGAGAACACTTCGCAAAATAGTTTCTTCTCAAATACCAGTTTGGAACGGCTCTCCTTGAAGTTCTTGAAACAGTAGCCCATATAGGTCAAGAAGATTCCGCACTGCACCACAAGTAGCAACAGACCGTACAGTATGAGTTTGTCTGCGTGACCGATGCCCAGCAGGAAGACAATAAGTAGTTTGAGGCACACCTCCACAATGGAGATGTAGGCAAAAGCCGACATCTTTTCGTGGGCAATGATGTCGGCGTTGAATGGTATGCTCATCACCGTGACCACAGTAGACACGGCAGAGAACTGAAAGACCCAGAAGGCGGCTTGCATGCGTCCGTCGGGAATGACCATCTTGTTGTAGAGAAACCACAACCCTACGATCTCCACCAGCATCAATACGGTGAGCGCAATGACAGCGTGGGTCAGCACGCAGGTAGAAAATACCTTGTTAAGGTTGTCGTCACCCTTGCCGAGCGAATAGGAGATGAACCTCTGCGTGGTGGAGCTCATCGACGAGTTGAGGAATCCAAACATTGCCACTATGCCTGCCACCACATTGAAAACACCAAAGTCCTCTACACCTAGCTCTCTCAAGACGACCCTGCTCATATAGAGAGTGACCGCCATGATGAAGAACATGCGTATGTAGAGGAACAGCGTGTTCTTGGCTAATCGCGTGGTGTCTGCCTTGTAGTCTGACATAGTGTCTCAACCCGCAGTGAAAGGTCAGTATTTTCGGAACTTGAGTATGGCTTCGTTGCTTTTCAGTGTCATATGGCTGCTGCTTAGCTCAATTGCGAAGCGGCCAGATGCGGGCACTCCGTAGGTGGCGAGATCGGCAGCCGTCACCTCTTTCTCTGACGGCAGTGCATACACCTTGCCTATGATGAGCGAGTCGCCTTTGTGAGAGAAGCGTGCGAAGTGTTTGGTGGTGCGACTTAGTTGCATCAGGTCAAGCTGGAAGGAATAGTATATGGCGGTTTCTTTGGTGGCCATGATGGTGCCGTCGGGAATGCTCTTCCATTCGGTGAGTTGCCACATGCCGCCGAGGTCTCCGTTGTCGTCAATCTTGTCGCACGATGACAATGTCAAGGCGCAATACAGCAGTATCATTGTTTTCAACAGTGTCTTCATGTCTTGCAGTGTTTATTTCGTGTGTAGTTTGACTTTGTAGAGGAATCCCGCTTGCATGCCGTTGGAGTTGCCCAGGAGTTTGCCGCCGTTGTGGCCGTATGCCAATTTTACTCCGCAGTTTCTGAGCCAGGTGGGCATGTAGGTGGCCTGCACGAGCACCGTCCAACCCTCTTGTGGGTCAACGAGAGGTGCGCTATAGGTTCCCCAGCTCTTTTCGTAGCTGAAGAGTATTTTGTAGTCCAGCCCCTTGAGTGGCTGACCGCTTATGCCCAAGTGGTGGGCTTGTATGCGATTATGCTTCATGCTGATGGTGTGCTCGGCATTATAGCGCGGCGAGATGAACAGACCGTTGCCCATGCCGAATCCTGCGTGTTGCCATGCTCCGTAGAGCCCGTGGTTATAGTAGTTGTCGACTGCGCTGATTTGATCGGGAATCTGCTGGGTCTTGTCGTGATAGATGGGGCCGCTCTGGTCTTTGGAGGTGAGATATTCATAGAGAACGGTTGACACCACTGGGTTTTTGGGTAGGTTGAACTCCGCTCCCATCATTATGTCTTTCCAGCCGTATTGCCAGAACATTTGGCTTTCGTCTTCAAACACGTGTTGGGCGTAGAGCTTGGCCCCCCAAGCCTTTTTGGGCGAGTCTTCGTTGGCGCGATATTCCATGACGAAGTGCCATGCACCGACGGTGTTACCCTCTTTGTTGGGATACATGCCGTCGGTGGGGTCAGAACCACCAGGAATAAACACGTTCCAGAAGCTGCTCAGTTTTGTTGGCATGTGAATGGTGCTGCCATTGCCTGCTGTGTAGGTTGTGCCGCAGAACTGGGTGTTCATTTCCAGTCCTCCGGTCAGGGTCACAGGAAACTTCTTGGTGTTGCCCACTCTGACGAAACCCGCTTTGGTGTGATAAAGCGAATTTTGGGAGTAGAGCTTGTTGGCATTGCCTGCGAAGTCTTTCTGCCAAGAGTTGTCGGTATACATGCCATAGCCGATATGGCCGCGCAGTGCGAGCCAGCCCCGAGTGCCGGGAATGGTCCAGAAGTCGGGCACGTCGATTCTGACCTGCGGTATGGGTCGAGCGTTGATGCCGCTTGCCATTCCACCGCTTGATAACTCAGAATTGAGGAACTCCAAAGGACGCTCTTTTTGTCCCACTGACAGGCGCACTTTCTTGTATTGGATGTCGAAGTAGAGTTCCTGTACTATCCAGTCCCACTTCTTGGTGACAACGTTGGAGACTTCCAGTCCCCAGCCGGCTTTCCACTTGCGGTCGCTGTTGTCCATCTCGTGCCTTAGGCTTCGGCGCCAGATGAAGGCATTGGTTTCCTCTGTGGAGAGACCATAGTGGTTGTTGGTCATCCAGTAGGGGGCGAAATCTCCGCCTCCAAACATGCCGGTCGACTCGTTGCGGAACTCTATGGTGTCACACAAGTGGTTGAGCACGGAGTCTGCTCTGCTTGCTCCTGGTAGGGTGGTCAAGGCTAGTGCTAGCAGCAGTGTGTTTCTGTGTTTTCTTTTCATGGTATGTTATGTTTCCGAAAAATCCAGATCTTCCGCCAAGGGGTAAAGAAAGTCGTTGTAAGGGAAGCGCTGTACGTGTAGTTGCCTTACGCAGCGGTAGAGTGTTTCGCGAAATTCTGTGATGCCTTCTTTGCGCAGTGCCGAGACAAAGACGCAGTCCTTGCCCAGTTTTGACAACCACGACTGCTGTAGTTCCTCCATCGTCATGTTTTCCTTCGTGGCCTCGGTAAGGTCGTCCTCGTCCTTGGGGACAAAGGTGTAGGCATCGACTTTGTTGAATACTATAAGGCGCGGTTTCTCCGCACAGCCCAGTTCGGAGAGTGTCTTGTCGACCACTGTCATCTGCTCCTCAAAATCTGGGTGGCTGACGTCTACTACGTGTAGCAGCAGGTCGGCCTCTCTGACTTCATCGAGTGTAGACTTGAATGACTCTACGAGGTCGGTTGGCAGCTTGCGTATGAAGCCGACTGTGTCGCTAAGCAGAAACGGTAAGTTCTGCACCGTGACTTTCCTGACCGTTGTATCGAGTGTGGCGAAAAGTTTGTTTTCGGCAAACACTTCGCTTTTCGACATCAGGTTCATCAGAGTGGATTTGCCCACATTGGTGTAGCCTACCAGCGCCACGCGCACCATGCGACCGCGATTTTGTCTCTGGGTGTTTTTCTGGCGGTCAATCTCTGCAAGCCTTTTCTTGAGCAGCGACATACGGTTGAGAATGATGCGGCGGTCCATTTCGAGCTGAGTCTCACCAGGACCACGCAGTCCCACTGAACCTTTTCCGCCGCCTGAACCCGAACCGCCGCCTTGGCGTTCCAGGTGGGTCCACAGTCTGTGTAGGCGTGGTAGCATATAGCGGTATTGTGCTAGCTCAACTTGAGTCTTGGCGTTGGCGGTCTGTGCTCTCATGGCGAAGATGTCGAGTATGAGTGTGGTGCGGTCAAGAATCTTGGTCTTCAGTTCTTTCTCTATGTTTTTGAGTTGGCGTGCCGACAGTTCGTCGTCAAAAATCACCATGCCCACTTCACGGTCGTTCTCCGCCTCGGCTTCGATATATGCCCTTATCTCTTGCAGTTTGCCCGAACCTACATAAGTCGTAGTGTTCGGGCCTTCTGCCTTTTGTGTAAAGCGCTTGACGGTCTGTGCCCCAGCCGTTTCGGCCAGGAACTCAAGCTCGTCAAGATATTCATTAGTCTTGCGCTCAGGCTGTAGCGGAGTGACGATCGCCACCAGTACCGCTGTCTCAGTCTGAGCCTGCGACAGGATAAATTCCTTCATGTGTTATTAGTGATGGTCTGAAATCCGTCGTAGTCGGTTGAAAACTATTATTTCACCAGTACTACCAGGTATTTGCTTATGCTCCAGAATTGTGAGGGGTCAGTGATGTGGAGCGTGTAGTATTTGTTGGCATCCCTCTCCAGTGTGTAGGATGTAGAGGGGTGTGTTGTGAGCAGACGTGCGCTCTTGGAGCCTAGCGTAATGCGCTTCACGTTGCGTATGTCAATCTCGGTAAGATAGTTCTTGTTGAATCCCTGAGTCAGCACGTCGCCTTTCTTCAAAATGTTGTGCTCCTTGAGTTCTTTCTTGGTGCCGAAGACATACCAAGCCTTGTTGAGGTCCTTGTCTTGCTGGGTGATGGTGCGTGCTTTGGCATCGTTGGCTTGCGAGAGGTTCTCCTTGTCTTGCTGCAGGTTGGTTTTCTCGCTGTTGAGCTTGGTGATTTCCGTAGCCTGCTCCATAATCTTGCTGTCCTTTTGGGCCAGCTCAGCCGTAAGTTTCTCTATCTGTGAGTCTTTGTCTGCCACTTGTTGCTGCAGGCTTTCTATGGTTTGTTGCAGGTTTTCGGCATTGATGTTGGAGTTGTGGAGTTGCTGTTGTAGCTGCTCTATCCTGCTGCGGTTAAGGTCCATGATGCGCTGTATGAAGGCGATGTTCTCTCTGATGTCTTCAGTGGCAGAGACCTCGTTGCTTGACTTGAGTGAGTTGATGCGGCCCTGTGCCTCGGTGATTTGGCGCAGTCCGTCCTGGATGTCGTTGATGGTGCCAAGCAAGTTGTTTATCTCTGCGTCTTTCTGGTTAAGGATTTTATTCACGGAGTCCTCGCTTGAATTGTTGGCTGGTTTTTCGCCACCATTGCCGCATGCCCATAGCATCGGTACAATCGCTAATAGTAAGACAGTCTTTTTCATAATGTTATTATATGTGTTGATTGTTGTCAGTGGTTGTTTTGCAGGTATTCTCTTTCGTCTTGGCTCCCAGCACTATCACGAACTCTCCCTTGGGCTCAGTAGCCTTGAAGTGCTCTATGGCGTCATCAACGCTGCCTCTCACTATCTGTTCGTGAATCTTGCTTATTTCGCGACATACCGCTACCGGACGCTCGCCACCGAAGAATTCCTTGAATTGCTCCAGTGTTTTTAGCACTCTGTAGGGTGATTCATAGAAGACTATTGTGCGGTCTTCTTCCGCCAAGGCTTTCAGGCGGCTTTGTCTGCCTTTCTTCTGTGGCAGGAAGCCTTCAAAAACGAATTTGTCGCAAGGCAGTCCTGAATCCACCAGAGCCGGCACAAATGCTGTGGCGCCGGGCAAGCATTGCACCTCGATGCCGTTTTTTACACACTCCCTGACCAGCAGAAATCCTGGGTCGCTGATGCCAGGAGTGCCGGCATCGCTTATCAGTGCCATGGATTGACCTGCCTTCATGCGCTCCGCCAACTGAGCCACAGCCTTGTGCTCGTTGAACTTGTGGTAGCTCTGCATCGGGTTGTGGATGTCGTAGTGTTTCAGCAGGACGCTCGATGTGCGAGTGTCTTCCGCTAGAATCAGGTCTGCTTCTTTCAGTACCCTCAAGGCTCTGAGGGTCATGTCTTCCAGGTTGCCTACAGGTGTCGGAACAATGTATAACATGAGTGCAAAAGTAATCAAGTTTCTGTAGAACACGAAATTTTAACTTGCTTATTTTGGATTTCCACGGCGTAGTCGCTAACTTTGCCAACAGTTTAACATATAGTAAGTTTTCATGCGCAAAACTATCACTTTCGACTCTTTCATACGCACTTGTACCGTCATCGTAGGAATCGTTCTGCTGGTCAAGGCCATCGATTATCTCAGCCCTGTCTTGTTGCCTTTCTTCGTGGCGTGGTTTGTGGCTTACTTGATTTTCCCCCTTGTTAGTTTTGTTCAATATAAACTTAGACTGCGCTTCCGTGTGCTCGCCATTATGGTCTCCCTCGTCTTGGTGCTGGCGGTGGTGGGACTGTTGGTGTGGCTCGTTGTTCCTCCGCTCGTTGAAGACTGCAACAAGTTTCTCCAGGTGGCTCAGAGCTACATCGACAAGACATCTCACCGCAATGGTATAGAGATTTTCGTTGCACGCTTCTTTAGGGATATTAATATCACGAAGCTCTTGGATAGCAAAGAACTGATTGAAGCAGTGAGGGGAGTCTTGCCCAAGGTGTGGAGCGTGTTGCAGCATGCGGCAGGCATTGTAGCTACGATTATATCGTGGGGAATCTCGGTGCTCTACCTGTTCTTCGTTCTCTACGACTATGAACGCATCGCCAGTGGGTGGCGCAAACTTGTGCCCCATCGCTACCATGCCCGCGCCAATGCGTTGTTTAAGGACTTGGAGCAGGGCATGAATACCTATTTTCGCGGACAGTTTCTCATTGCCATATGCGTGGGCGTACTCTATTGCATCGGTTTTTCGATAATCGATTTCCCTCTGGCCATTCCATTGGGAATAGTCGTGGGAATCTTGAGCTTTATTCCATATCTCCACGCACTGGGCTTGATACCTGCCTTGTTGCTCAGCGCCATCCAGGCTGCCGAGACTGGTCAGAACTTCTGGCTTGTCCTATTGTCGGTGCTTGCAGTGTTTGTGGTGGTGCAGATTATTCAGGACCTTGTGCTCACCCCCAAGATAATGGGCAAGGCCATAGGGTTGCCACCTTTCCTCATCTTCCTGTCGCTGTCGGTGTGGGGCTATGTGCTCGGCATTATCGGCATGATTGTCGCCCTGCCGCTCACCACACTGATATTCTCCTACTACAAGCGGTATGTCTCAAAGACTGAATAAACCAACCTAACCAACAAAATGAAAAAGACTATACTATCACTTTCTCTCGCTGCCTTCTCCCTCTGCACCTTGGCGCAGACATCGTCGGGAGGCACTTCGGCGGCTTATGACGTAATCAAGCGCTTTTGCGGTGACAAGGGCATAAACCTGAAACTCAAGCGTACCTCAGAGTCGGCGCAGACTGTCGACAACTATGCTTATTCTGTCGACGACAAAGGCAAACTTACGGTTCAGGGCAATTCTCCTGTGGCTCTCTGTCGTGGTTTCTACGACTACATACGCACCAACGGCTACGGCATCTGTTCGTGGAGCGGCAACCGCTTGGACTTGCCCGCCAAGTTGAAGCAACAACCAACCAAGACCGTCACATCCCCATTCAAACACCACTACTACTATAATGTGGTGACCTATGGCTACACCAACCCCTATTGGGACTGGAACCGCTGGGAGAAAGAGATAGACTGGATGGCGCTCCACGGCATGGATATGCCCTTGGCTCTCGTGGCCAACGAGGCGATATCAGCGCGAGTATGGAAAAAACTCGGGCTCACCGACGAGGAGATTCAACGCTACTTCGTGGGACCGGCTCACCTGCCATGGATGCGCATGGGCAACATCAGTGGGGTAGACTCGCCGATGCCCGACTCGTGGCACAAGGACCAGATAGCTTTGCAGCACAAGATTCTCCAGCGTATGCGCTCGCTCGGCATGAAACCGATATGCCCGGGGTTCGCAGGCTTCTTGCCACCCGAGATAAAGCGAATATACCCCAATGCCAATGTGGTGCAGTCCGAGTGGGCAGGTTTCCATAACTGGATGCTCATGGCCGACGACCCCCTCTTTGTCAAGATTGGCAAGATGTTTGTCGAGGAGTGGGAAAAAGAGTTTGGCAAGTGCGACTACTACATAGCCGACTCCTTCAACGAGATGTCCGTGCCCTTCCCACCCAAGGGCACCAATGAGCGCTATGACAAACTGGCGCAATATGGCAGCGCAGTTTATGAGGCCATACACAGCGCCAACCCCACTGCCACATGGGTGATGCAGGGGTGGATGTTGGGCTTCACCCGCTCCATTTGGGACTATGAGTCATTCTCGGCACTCATGCGCAACGTGCCCGACAACAAGGTGCTCATACTCGATATGGCAGAAGACTACAACTATTACTTGTGGAAGAATACCGCCAACTGGGAATACTTCAATGGCTTCGACAATAAGCAGTGGGTCTATTCCACCATTCCCAACATGGGTGGCAAGACCGGCATGACGGGCATCCTCGAGTTCTATGCCAATGGCGGGCGGCTCGATGCCTTCAGTTCGCCCAACCGAGGCAATCTTGTGGGCTATGGCACCGCTCCTGAGGGCACTGAGAACAACGAGGTTGTCTACGAACTTATCAGCGACGCCGGTTGGACTGCCGACAGCATCAACCTCAAGCAGTGGCTTCAGAACTACACGCAGAGCCGCTACGGCAAGACCGACCCCAATATCACTGCCTACTGGAACGAGATTACGCAGTCGGTCTATGGTCATTTCACCGACCATCCACGCTTCGTGTGGCAACTGCGACCGGGGCGAAGCACCAAGGGCACCTATCAAATCGATTCGCTCTTCTTCACCGCTATCGAGAAATTTGCCCTGGCAGCACCGCACATGAAGAACAGCCCACGCTACGTCGACGACCTCGTGGAGCTTACCGCTCAGTATGCCGGTGGCAAAATGGAGGTGCTTGCGCAGAGCGTGCTCCAGGCCGCCATGTGGGATGAGGTCAAGAAAGCTGACTCCATTCAGTCGCTGTTCGACAACATCGCCCTTGCTGCCGACAAAATCCTTGCGGCTCACCCAGTCTACAACCTGCAGCGCTGGATAGACTTCGCACGCTCCCACGCCACCAATGCCGACGAGGCAGCCTATTACGAGAAAAATGCAAAACGCCTCGTCACCATTTGGGGACCGCCCGTCAACGACTATTCGGCGCGCATTTGGTCTGGACTGATTCGCGATTTCTACAAGCCACGCTACGATGCCTACTTCAATAGCCTCAAGACCGGCGAACCTTTTGACTATGCAGCGTGGGAAGCCAACTGGGTCGAAAACTCCAAAGGACTCTCGCCCGTAACTCCCCCTGCTGATGTCGTAGAGGCTTGTCTTGATCTCATTAAATTGGCAAAACCCGTATACTACAAGTCCACCGTGCTCGCCGGCGAACGCCAGCTCGGCACCTGGATACCATCGATGGTCTCCCGTGAGTGGAAAGAGGTAGAGTGGACCATGCCCGTCAGCGAACTCAAAGGATTGCTCGGCGTTAGCTTCCGTTGGATACGCGGTGGCCAAAAACTCGAAATCAACAAGGTCTCACTCGAAGTCGACGGAGAGATTGTGGCCGTCAACGAGCACTTTGGCGAAACCGGCCTACGCAACATCAACAACGACTATCGACTTGACTTGCCCGCCGACCTTGGTGGCAACAATGGGGTAGTCCTGCGCGCCGTGGTTCGCAGCACCAACAATTGCGAATCGTTCGGCAAAGTCGTCATGATACATAAATAATAAACATATCCCTCTATGAAAATTCTCAAACCCTTCCGGCTCCTTGCTGCTGCCCTTCTGCTGGCATCAGCGACTACCGTGCGGGCTGACTATGTCTCGCTCACAGTCAAAGAAAACGCCGGCACATGGACTTCCTTCGGGCTCAAGGGGCTCAAGGTCACCTTCTCCGCTGACAATATCACGGTGTCTAACACCGAGATGACTCAGACCTTCCCTGTCAGCGATGTCTGGTCACTGTCGCTAACCGACTTGCCCACCGGCATCAATGGTGCCAATGCCGACGATGAGTCCCAACTCATCGTGAGCACCGACCGCGGACGTGTCAGCGTCACCGCACAGCCTGGCACTGCAGTGCATATCTACAGCACCTTGGGCCAACTCTGCACCACACTGCGCATTGGCGACAGCGCCACGCCAGCCTATGTGGGCAACCTCTCACCGGGCATCTACATACTGCGTGCCGACAACGTAACACGCAAATTGGTAATCAAGTAACCCCTCTCACGCTATGAAAAAGACTATTACTGCATTGCTACTCGCCACGCTGCCGCTCTTGTCGTGTGTGGCGCAGTCGCTGGCTCTCTATACCAAGAGCGGACTGACCATCCTCGCCAATGGCGACGAGGTCGGCGAGATGCTCGTCAGCGGCGGACAAATCACTATGGGCGACTGCACCTTCAATATCGCCGACCTTGACAGCCTCAAATATATCGATGGCAACTTCGACCCCTGCAACGTGCAAGTCAGCTATTCAGGGGCGCACAGCAACGTCGTGGTGCCGCTGTCGCTCATGCCGCTGCTTGCGGTAACCCAAGACGGTGCTTATGTCGACATTACCTCAACGGCTGAAGCCGACCCCGAAATAACCTACACCCTCCAGGGCTCTACCACCGATGGCGCTTTCGTGCTTAGCGGAAGCTACAAGTGTGGGCTAGAACTCAATGGAGTCAGCATCACCAGCAAGAAGGGAGCTGCTATCCACGTCAAAAACGGCAAGCGCATCGATGTCAAGCTGGTCGACGGAACAGTCAACTCACTCGCCGACTGCACTGGCGGACTCCAAGATGCCTGCTTCCACGTCAAGGGGCACCCCGAGTTCAAGGGCGGCGGCACCCTCAATATCACTGGCAACACGCGCCATGCCTTCAAAAGCGGCGAATACACCCTGTTCAAGCAGTCCACTGGCACCGTCAACATTCTCGCTGCTGTTGCCGACGGCATGCACATGGGGCAGTATTTCCAGATGCGTGGCGGTCAGCTCACTATCAAGTCAGCAGTGCTTGGCGATGGCGTTCAGGTTGAGAAACACTCCGATGCCACCAAACTCAACAACGGAATGGTATTCCTCGACAGCGGCAATGTCAACATCAATATTGCCTCCGATGATGTCAGTGGCATCAAGTGTGACTCTACCTTCACCTGCAATGGCGGTAACTACACCGTGGTCATGAGCGGTGGTGCTGCCAAGTGTATTGACGTTGAGCACGATGCCTACATCTATGCCGTCAACTCCACTCCCGAATTCAATCTCACCGCTTCGGGCGACTACCTCACCGTCAATGGCGAAAAGAAAAAGAGCGCATGCTTCAAGGTCGACGGCAGCATGTATTTCCACGCTGGCAAGATAACCACACAGGCCACAGGCGACAAAGCCAGAGGCGTCAAAGTCAAGGGCGACTACTGGTATGTTCCCTCCAAGGCTGTCCTCACGCCATTCTCGCCCAATGTCGACGGCAGCATGCGCACAATGTCAGAATAGCCCCACCGCCTGTATGCAGAATGACCATTCAGCGCACACCCTTCATTGACGGCAACTATTGACGCTCGTTATAACCTCTAACGAAAAAGGCTTGATTCCCATCTCGGAGTCAAGCCTTTTTTTTTCGTGGCTTTCGGAACATGATTAGGCTTGTAGGAATGCGCAAGTCTTGCTGAACTCGCCCCTCCTCTTACTCTTCGCATTTTATGCAGAGAATCAATGTTTTGCTTGTCGCCAATCTCACTCACGCTTCACGCCTCATCAAATCGAAAAAATAGTGTTTGTCATGCAGCAAAATGCCTAGTCCCACATTCCCTCTCTATCATGATCTTCTTCTTGACATCCTACTGATGTTATACCATGTGAGCTTGCTGCAATAATAGACTTTGGAAAGTAACAAAAGGGAAACACAATCTCTTAATTCTAGAGTGAAAGTATCGGCAAATATAATCAATACGTAAAGGAACGGCAATTTTTCCGATTGGGGGGGTATGAAGCCAATGGCAGTCATTCTTGTCTAGAGGCAACGTGAAGAAAAAAGCAAGGATAGTATGTTTGAACGACCATTATCTATCTGTTGAAACACACCTTCAGTGAAAGAATGGTGAAGTTTGTGTACCAAATGAATATCTTTTTGAAGAAGATATAGTCAGAGTAGAATATTTCTTCCCGATTATCTTGGAGATTTGTAGAATTTTTGGGTTATTTTTGCCGAAAGAGTTCAAAATACGGATTACTCAAGATGCTACTCTCTAATAAATTGAAGGAACTTCGTGAACATGCGAGCCAACCACAACGGAAAGTTGCTGCAACAATTGACATTGATACCGTCACCTATAGCAAGATAGAGAACGGGAAATATATGCGAACCGAGATTTTGTACTTTGGTTGGCTACGTTCTTTAGATGCGATAGCGGTCAACTCATCAAGCTGTGGCTTGCAGGCCTAATGGTGGAGATGGTGGAAGGTGAACAAGTTGTTCCTGAGACGATGAAACTTGTCGTCAAAATTGTCAATGAACAGACCGCTGGCAACAAAAACGGTACATGTATAAAAGAGTGGTTATATAAATAAGTAGAAAGAACTATGCAGAACGAAAGTCAGAACATAGAATACAAGGAGTCGTGGCGAGATGAATATCTGAAATGGATATGTGGTTTCGCCAATGCGCATGGCGGTCGCATCTACATAGGCGTGAACGACAACAAGAAAGTGATTGGCTTGCCCGATGCCCAGAAACTGATGGAGGATATTCCCAATAAGATTGTCAACTATCTCGGCATTGTGGAGGATGTCAACTTACTTACAGAAGGCGAGAAAGAATACATCGAGATTGTTGTTGCTCCAAGCAATATGCCCATTGCCTACAAAGGAACGTACCATTATCGCAGTGGCTCAACCAAACAGGAGTTGAAAGGTCTTGCCTTGCAGAACTTCATTTTGAAGAAGATGGGCTGGTCATGGGACGATATACCTGTGGCAGGTGCGACGCTTGATGATATAGACCGTGTGGCTATCGACTACTTTCTGCGCAAGGGTATTGCGGTGGGACGTATTTCGGGTGACGCTTACGCTTCATCTACAGAAGCTGTGCTGAGAAGCTTGAACTTGATAACGGAGGATGGGCAACTCAAGCAAGCCGCCTTATTGCTCTTCGGCAAGAATCCGAAACGTTTCTTTGTCTCCTGCGATTTCCGCATCGGACGTTTTCGAAATGACGAGAGCGACTTGGTCACGCAGGATGTTGTAGAAGGCAACATTTTACAGATGGTGAACCACATCATCGAATTACTGCGTTCCAAGTATCTTATCTCGCCGATTCATTACGAAGGACTGACACGCATTGAGCAGTTGGAGATACCAGAGGAAGTATTGCGTGAAGCTATATGTAACGCCATCGTGCATCGCGATTATATGGGCGTACATACACAGATGAAGGTGTACGACGACTGTATCATGGTTTGGAATGACGGCAAACTGCCCGAGGGTATTGACCAAGAAAAGCTATTTGCAGAACACGCATCGCAACCTCGCAACCGCAACATTGCCAATGCGTTCTACAAGGCTGGCTTCATCGAGACGTGGGGACGTGGCATCAACAAGATTCGATAAGGTCTGAAAAACGTAGGGCTTCCCGAACCTAAGATTGAGAATCGCATCAGCGGTACACTGATTACGATTTACCGTAAAAACGTGGTAGATGTCGGAAACATGTCGGAAACATGTCGGAAACATGTCGGAAACAAATCTGACTGAACGTCAAAGGCTTATACTTTCTGCCATAAAAGAAAATCCCTATATTACAGGAAAGGAAATGTCGGAAACTTTGTCGGTGACGCAACGTACCGTAGAGCGAGACTTGGCGATACTGCAGAAAATCGGCATCTTACGCCATGAGGGTAAGGTGAATGCAGGGAAGTGGGTCGTGCTGGAAAGTTTGTCTTCTATATTAAGACCAAAGTCAAAATTATAGAAAAACCGACATAATCAAAGGACGTCAATATTTGATATAAAAACTTAAAAGATATAGCTACATTTTATAGAAAATGAATCAAGAAGGATTACAGCAATCTTTGGAATATTTAACGAGCGTTCCGCTTTAACAAGTTTGACCTCGCCGTTAGACCAATCTACCACAGACTACGAAACAGGATAGAAGGTCACATCTGCATTTGCTTTACATCCTACACCATAATATTGGAACTTGAACGCATTCTCAAAGCTGCCCGGGTAGAGATGACCGTATACAGAGCACAGGAGCTGACAAAGAACATGTATGCCATCAGTTATACACACCCGAAGTCCCGGGTCCGGAAGCGCATAGTCCTGGGCAAGGATGAGGAACAACGCTTACTGTGCGAACTGGTCAAAAAGGCTACACACTGACTTGGGTGTCCCAGTGACGAAAACAGGATACCACGTGCCGCCATTCATGTAGGCACAGACAAAAATCGTTCTCGTCCCAAGTGGATAACGAGGCGGAACGCAGAGGTTGGGACGAGAAGCGTTACCAACTCAAAAATGCGGACATGGACAAGAACAACCATTATAACTACTCACGCAAAAAACTCAACTTCGAGATTGTCAAGGACGGAAAGATTGTTCCTCTTGGCTTCCAGTCCGTGCCATTGCATGAACGCTTGCAACACCGACTTGATGAACTTGGCTTCAAGCCGTATATGGATGCCAAGCGTCCCGACCAAGTTTCAAGAAACAGTCCGAACTGCACTGTCGGCATCATCTTCAGTGGTGACCATGATGTGCTCAACAAGCTTGCCTTTGACGAGCAGCAACTCGACACGTCAGATCCAAATGCCGACCATAGTCAAGTCGTTCTTCAAAAAGGCATCTATGACTGGACATTGGACACCTACCGCTTCGCCTGCGAGAAATGGGGCGAGGAGAATGTCATCGGCTTTGACGTGCATTGCGACGAGACAAGCATCCACGCCCATGTGCAGACTGTACCTGTTGAGCAAGTCAAGAAACGTGGGCGCATTGGAAGCAAGTACGTCCACAAGGACAATCCCCCCAAAGTTCTCTCTACCAAGGAATGGAGAGCACTCCCCAAAGATGAACGTGACAACTACACAAAATCGGAAGCGACAAAGGCAGTTGTCGAAAGAGTGTCCTATGCCAAGGTTTGGGGTGAGCGTGCCAAGGACAAGTCGCAATATTTATCACAACTCCATACGGACTATTACAATAAGGTGGGGCATAAGTATGGATTGGCAAGAGGCTTCTCTTATGATGAACTGTCAGAGGAGGAGAAGCGAGGACGCAAACACAAGAACAAGGTCGTGCTTGAAGCAGAAAGACAAGCGAAAGTTGCCCTTTGCAAAGTAGAGAAGTATGCCATGCTTGCCACGATTGACAAGAAAGAACTGACCATTCCTCTTCTCAATATCAAGGCTCCAGTCCAAGAAGCGATGAATGCCGTCAAGAAGGAACTTGCCATCCCGATTCCTGCACTAATCGGACAAAAGGCATGGCGTGAGGAGCGTGCGACCAATATCAACGCTGCCATCAAGGCTTTTGTCGCAGCCGTCTATGCCGAACGTGACAAGCAAAATGAAGGTGTGCGTGCTTCTGTCAACAAGACATACACCTACTATATGCAGAACCTCTACAAGCAAATAGAGGAAAACAAGTCGCTTCATGCTGAGAACGATGCACTAAAGGCTGAAAATGCCAAAGTCAAGCAACGCATCTTCCAACTTGACGAGAAAGCAGTGGAACGAGTGACTATTCAACTTGGCTATGTAAAAGAAGAACTTGCCACTGCCAAAGGTTATAATGTTGCTCTTGTCGAAAAGTACAGTGAGCTGAAGAACGTTGGAATGCCATTTGGCAAGAGCTGGAAATGGCAGATGCTTGGAAACGAGTAGAGGAACGTAAGGAGCAAGAAGCGAAAGAAAAAGCAACGCTGAAAGCCGAAGCCGAACGTGAGAAACAGGCACGGCAGAACCGATACATGGGAGTGATTGACAAGTTCATCAGTGATGGGCATGAAACATTATCTTCCTTTGCTAAGACAGATAGAGTGAATTTCAACGAGAAGGAATCTACTTCCATATACTACGGTATTATGGCATCTGCTGCAAAATATGACATTGAATTAGATTCACAAGGCGGCATAGAATCAGCAGC
>CAVCAW010000028.1:0-7259 GCA_963600315.1 Bacteroidaceae bacterium
TATGGCAAGTGAAGCAGTGTTACCGTCTTTGTTAGGACTGCCGTTGATGAACAGTATCTTGTCCGTTTTGTTTGTCTTTACGTCATTCATTTTTATCTCTTTTATTGAATTGCTGTAGGCAAACATGACTCCTATGCATACGAGCAACATCACACCTAATATTATCAGTCGTTTCATATCCGTTCCTGTCTTATTTTATAATCATCTTTTGCCCGTTTACAATGTAGATGCCCGAGGGTGCATTTTCTAAGGAAGCGACTCTAACACCGTTTATGTTGTAGACAGGGGCGGTACCTTTGGAGTTTGTTTCCACATTCTTTATGCCAGCAACAATGTTGCTAATGCCTATGCGGTCAAGCCAATTGTTGATAGTCTTGGAGTTGTAACTTTGTGAGCCGCGTGTGCCAAAACCTTCCAAATGAGTAGAATTAGGAGTAGCATTTACGATATCATCAAGTGTTTCGTAAGTGGCAGTGGCATAGGTGCAGAACGGAATAATGGTCTTGCCACTGAAATCATAACTCTCACACTCAAGAAAAGAGTGGATAATCATAGGCGCATCAAACCACCATACAGGACATCCCACGAAGATATAGTCGTAGTCGTTAAGCGTGAAGAGCGTATCTTTCAATGCAGGACGTGCATTGTCGGCCTTTTCCTGATTGGAAATCTCGTAGGCAAGAGTCTGGTAGTCGTCCGTATATGGGACGAGAGGCTCTATGCGGTAAATGTCGGCACCCGTTTGTCGCTGTATCTCCTCAGCAAGCACCTTTGTGCCGCCCGACCACGAGAAATATGTAACCAAAATTTTCTTGCTTGTCTGAGCCTGCATGCCCACAACTATCGACAGGAGCATTGCTAATAAAAACGTCTTTTTCATTATTCTGATATTTGTTATATGTAATTTCGCTGCAAAATTACGCCAGTCAGTGCAGAACACTTTTATGACAATTACGGATAGAATTTACATTTTTTCATAACCATCGTTTTTGAAGTCACAAAATTTCTTTATTCCTTGTTGGTTCTGGTGGTGATTTTTGCAAGGCTTCGCAAGGATGTCATTCCACGTTTCATCGGGATTTTCCATAAATACTAAAAATTGATGTAGCACATAAGCGTCATACGCACCATCGTTACAACCTAGAAGGAAGCACGATTTCTCTTGATGCTAAATGATCGTTATGAGCAGATTGGCGATCAAAACCAGTCACGTCTGTATTTTCTTCATAGAATTAAAAGGCCGGAACCATTGTTGCATGGTTCCGGCCTTTCTTATAATAGTGAATATACCGCCGTAGGTTACTTGTTTATAAATTTCTTGCCGCGGCGTATATATATATTCCCTTTCTGCGGTAAGTCAACTGGGAGTCCGTTCAGGTCGTAGCACGTACCTGACACAGAAATCAAATTTTCCAGTCCGTTGGTGATTGACTCTATGCCTGTGGGAGTGTCAGTAATCTCGATATACCAAAACGACGCTGCATTGCTTGACGGAGAATTGGCAAACCAAGGCACGATGCGGGTGTTATCACCAGCGAGATGCATATAGGAATACGTACTATTGGTAGGATTCGTACACTGAATTGAACTCAAGCCCTGCGTAGTGCTTGAAATACGAAAGATACCGGCATTATCCTTTGAGGATGCCATAACTGAGCGAGTTTCAACAGCGAGAGTAGGTCCAACCATATAATTGGTGAAAGCCTTATTGACCAAGTAGTACGTATTGGACCCGTCAGTAGATGGCTCAAAACACCAAAGAGCATTGTCGGAAGAAGCGTTGGTACTTACACCAAGCACCGTACTTGAGGTAGCATTCAGGACATAGTTCTTCGAGCCGCGTCCGTAGTTGCGTATGGTATAATA
Organism: Bacteroidaceae bacterium; assembly: GCA_963600315.1. Taxonomy (GTDB): domain Bacteria; phylum Bacteroidota; class Bacteroidia; order Bacteroidales; family Bacteroidaceae; genus UBA6382. The sequence continues at coordinate 1,867 of CAVCAW010000028.1, forward strand.
GTATTTATCAGAAATCTCCACACGTGGAGCTGAAGATATCGCGCCGTTTAGAACTTCATAATTCTGGCGCGTGGGTGTAGCCGAATAATCTGCATAAGCCTTGTTGATGACATCTATTGCATCTTGAGTATACTGACCCACGATATCACCAACATTCTCAGTTGCAATCACATCTTCAACAATTTCATTGACACCAAGAGCTGTCAGACTATCACCATCTACTGTTGCGCAATAGGTATAGGCGGAGTCTGTAATCTGCTCGATGGAGTAATTCTTGTAGACGATATTGTAGCCACCACCCGAAGTGCCATAAGTATCTTCCTCATAGATGAAACCGATGGTGTTATTCTTTTGCCACGTCATAGTGCTGTAGGCACTGCTGATATATGAGCTCTGGTGACGTCCGTCCCAATCCTTAGCAATTGCCGCAGGAGTACGGTAATCAGAGAGAGACTCCAATTCTTTGTAGTAAATACCTACATTGGTGCGTCCGCTTCCGAAAGGCACACTTTGCAGAAGTAGGAACAACTTCTTGTTGTCAGCCTTACGGGTTACAGGCACTAGCATTACCTCGCCGTTGCAAGCGTTGGACACGGCTGTTACGCCATTGTTACTGCTGCCAGAGAAAGTCACTTGTCCCCAAGAGCCCTGCGCAGTCTTGGTGTCGGTAAAGGTAAAGATGTTGAAATTGCGTCCGCCTGTACAACGGCTTGAGAGAAGAATGCTACCGTCAGGTAACTCTTCGGCTTTAGGCTCGTCGCCACCAGGAATAGGGCTATAGTCGCAACCGCCAAGGAATTCCCATGTCTTTCCGAAGTCATCAGAGTAGAGAGTCCAGTTGGCTGTTTGGCTACCATTATAGCTGCTGCCTACGCAATAGAGGCGATAGTACTCACCAATCTTTGTCTTGGTGCTCTGACAAATTTTGCCGCTACCTACAAACCAGCCCTTGATAGGACCATAGGCGCTCTTGTCGAACTTGGAGTAAATGAAGTCTTCGTCAAGATACTCGGGCTCGCTCCAGGTTGCGCCGTTGTCTTCGCTGTACCAGCGTGCCCAACCCTGGTGGTGGTCACGCGTGCCGGCGAAGAATCCCGGAGTGCCAGAGCAAGAGGTAATCATCATGCGCGAGCTCTCACGGTCGCCCACGATACACGGGTCGCCGTATCCAGCTTTCTGATTTCCAGCAGTGGTATTGCCGTCACCAGTCATAACGGCAGGCTTCATGATGGTATCCCAAGTGACGCCATTGTCGTGGCTGCGGCGAATGTGGAGATCAATTCTACCACTTCCTATATCAGCGCGGCTATAGCGATAGTCTGCCACTGCAACCACTGTGCCATCATAGGCCGTTGCTATGGCAGGAATACGATATGGTATTGCACTGGTTGACAAGGTTGGGAAAACATCAAACTGAGGTTCAGCTGGTGTCACAGCTTTGCGCACTGTAACGAGGAAGTTAGTGATGTTTACACCGGTATTGGCACCCGAGAGGCAGAACGTGGTTGAAGCCTCTGTAAGGTCTTGGCAATTCACACTCTGCACTTCAGCCGATGACGTATACTTGTTGCCCATTGCATCTGTCAAGTCAATGGCTGTACTTGCCGCCATCACAAAATCAAAGCTATAGCCTGCAATGCAATATTTAGAGCCAGCGCTGATTGTATAGTTTTGCGGAGAGTAAGCTCCGACCATTGCTTGAATCTTAGTATCGTCAGAATTTGCAACAGTCATATTGTTGTATCCAGCATCAACCGTAAGTTGTGGTTCAGTGGCGGTTGAAGTCCAGGTCTTTGCATAGTTCCCGTTTTTAGAAGTAAAGGAACCTGTGCTCATGTTGACAGCCATAGTCCGCTGAGCCCATGTCCACTGAATGCTGCTGCCAGCGTCCTTGCCACCAGTCCAGAAGGCTAGCTTGCCGTTGCGATTATTAATAATATAGCTATCATGCCCTTTCTCGTACACATACCAAGCTTCGGTATCGCTACCCAAGTCTGTACTCGTAGAGAAAATCCATGTAGCGGTATAGCCTGATGGAATGCTGTCTTTGTCAACCATTATTGGGTAAGACGAGCCACCCTCAGTGCCAGACATGGTAGTGGGAGCCGCAAGCACTTTGGTAGGACCAGCTTCCTTATTGTATATAGTGTATCCTTCAGTGGCATCTCCAGTACGACACCAAAGGTCAGCATCAGAATACTCTGTCTTGTTGGTAGTAAGGTTGATGTAATTTCCAGTAGGATTGCTTATGTAGAGCTTTCCTGAGCCAATCTGCATTGTATACCAATCGAGACCTACTGCCCATATAGAGTCACTGTTCTGAATCGTATCTGTTTCAGTCTCCTTTTCAGATGCTTCTTTCTCACCATCATTACCATCAGTAACGTCGCCCAAGGTATAGACGTTGGAATAGGCGTCTTTATAGCATACGGTGGCTGACTGCCATTTGTCCCATGTACCATCGGCAGCCTGAACGAATGTACCATCTTGACTTCCGCCTGAGCGTTTGGAAGTCAGAAGCTTGCCATTGGTCACTGAGGTCACTGATGTTACTTTGAAGCAGCAATAGATGGAGTCGTAATTTTCCTGGAGTCCAGAGTTGTTGTTTGTGCCGGAATTGTTGCCCTTCCAAACGAGGTATAAGTCGGAGGCTACGTTCTTGAATGCAAAGATGTCTGTGCCTTTTTTGATTGCCTTGAACTTAGCGCGGCTGCCGTAGCTCTTGGCAGCCAATGCATTGGCTGCACCAACTTGGAGAGCACTGTTGTCTGCATAAAGCGGATAGCATGTTCCGCTCACCTGATGGTTAGTTATAGTATAGATGTGTCCGTCAATAATTTCAGAAGCACCTTCTTGAGCTGTTCCTGTCACTACTTTTATTGGCTCAGGTTCTTCCTTGATGTCAATGTCGGTAACGTCAGTAAAGAGCCACTGACAACCAGAGTCAGAACGGTCTTGAGCGTTGGTATTGGCTGAATACCAATTGTAGACGGGTGTGCCGGTCAAGTTGGTAGCGTTGAGTTCACAAGTAGTGGAATTGCGAATGATATAGAGTCCTAATGTTGAACTATATTCCAACGACCATCCTGTTGCAGGAGCTGTTTCTGTCAGCTTAATCTGAGAATTATAGGCTGCGGTGGGATCCATATAAGTTTCAGTACCAACATTCTTGATATTGTAGGTACCATCACCACGTGATTCCAAAGTCCAGCGATAAGTTGCGTAGCCAGGATTGGCAGTAGCTCCAGCAACAGCACCATCCGTAGCATAGGCGAACTGACCTCCACGTTGCGTTGCACTGATGGTGAACTGCTTGCCAGACACGATGTCGTCGGTCGGGGTATTGATTTTTGTCTTCAGTTCACTGAGAGCAGTGGTTGCGCTAGCAGCAGCGGTAGTGTATTGGGATGTTTCGAGCGACTGCGACAGCAGAGTCTTGGCATTTTCAATGACACCGAAGAAATTAGCACATGCGTCCGAACTATATTGTCCCAACGACGAACCAACAGGAATTGATGATGCACTAACAACAGCATTATTGAGTGAAGTGCGAGCTTCAAACAAGTCCTTACGGCTCTGCACCTCTTCGTCGGAGATTACTGTACAGCTACTCTCACCGATAAAAGAAGCAAGCTTACGAGCTACAACCACATAGCCTTTGCCATACAAATAGTTACCAGTAAAATAATTGGTATTGGTGATACTATCGGTGGCAAGGTCAGTGTAGATATCTACATATGCAAGACTTTCGTCGGCTTCTGCCGTAGTCTTGAGCCAAGAGTTGAACTGAATGATGCGTGTATTGACCGAGGATGTGGGCATAAGGCTGACCAGTGCTATCGGTGTTGACGGAGCATTGGTCTTCAGTTTCTCCACAAGCGCGGCATAGTTCTTCTTGATGGTGTCGAGTTCGGTTGAGCCGTTGAGATCTTCGGTGCCGGTATAGAGCATAATCTTAGCCGGGGTTTCGCGAGTCACACCGTTGTCGCTGTTAGAAAAAGCTGCATCAACAAGTTTACCTACAGTAGCGATGCTGCCGCCGTAGCCCCACCAAGAGCCGCGGTTCTTGACGTTTGCATTGTTGAGCAATTCGTTCCACTCGCCATTTTTCACCATCTCATCGCCAAAGAACAAGATGTCAGTGGATTTAGTCGGCAATACGCTGAAATAAGTGGCGCGCATACCGTGAGGGCCACTTAGACCGGCAGTATTCTGAATAGTCTCAGTGTTGTCGGGATAGGAAGATTCTATGCCTACATAATCCTTGATGGCATCAACCCACACCTTGTAGCCATAGGCTTCGAGGTGAATATTGTCGAGTGAATAAGGCGAACCACTGCGTATGCCCCCCATCTTGGAATACAAGTCAATGTAGGTTGTCTTGTCGTTGGCATCGGCAATGGCTTTAATTAATTTGTTGGTAGCCTGGATAGTTGCCAAAGTCTTGTAGTTTTGGTCATACGCCGGCAAAATGCTCTGCAGATAGATTTCTGTCTCCGGGCTTTCGCGACGGATTGTTTCAACCGTCTTAGCGATATTGTCGGCTATAGACTGCTCCTTGTAGTTCGTGCCCAAGTCGTTGGTGCCAATCTTAATGAACACCTTGGCAGGCTTGAAGCGTGACCAACTCTCAACATTGTCGAGAATTTCAAAACTGTAGCCACCGGAGTTGCCACGATTGACTACGCGCGGGTCATTGCCGAAGGCTTCTGTCCAGCAGTGCATGTCAGTAATAGAGTTGCCGACAAACACGATAGCGTTGTCAGGCAAGCCAAGCACCTTCCACGTATCAAAGCGATGTTTGCGGAAGGCTTCGTCTGCCTTTACGCTCAGCAGTGAAGTCAACATTAACACTGCGAAAAGGTAGAAAGTCTTAATTTTCATAGCATTAACAATAAAAATAGTTTATATAGAATTTTTTAATCTCAGTATCGAGAATTAATCACCCACGTCAATCATCAGATATTGGCAATGCGGATGATGTCTGCAAACACACCTGCCGCCGTCACGTCGGCTCCAGCTCCATAGCCTTGTATCACCATAGGGTATTGCTTGTATCGCTTGGTAGTTATCAGCACCATGTTGTTGGAGTCCTCAAGATGGTAGAATGGGTGGTTGCGGTCAACTGGTGTCAATGCCACAGTGGCCATGTCGTTTTCCCAACGGGCTATGAAGCGAAGCTTTTTGCCCTCACGCTCTAGCCGGAGCCGTTCGTCTTCGAAAGGCTTGTCAAGTTCTGACGCTATACTGAAGAATCTGTCGGTGTCGCCCTCAAAGAATCGTGGTTCCATAAACGGAGTGAGCCTTACGTCGGCTATGTCAAGCCGGTGACCAGCCTCGCGAGCCAATATCACAAGTTTTCTCACTACATCCTTGCCACACAAATCCTGGCG
>CAVCAW010000028.1:7269-21376 GCA_963600315.1 Bacteroidaceae bacterium
CTGGCGTGGGTCGGGCTCAGAAATTCCGGCCTCCTTTGCCATGCGTACAGTCTCGCTGAAAGGGCTGTCGGCCGACATCTTGTTAAAGATATAGTTGAGCGTACCGCTAAGCACCGCCTCTATTTTTATCACCTCGTCGCCGCTGTCACACAGGTCGCTGATGGTCTTGATTATAGGCAGTCCTGCACCTACGTTTGTCTCGTAGAGAAATTTTACACCCTTGTCGAGTGCGGCTTGCTTCAACCCCAAATATTTTTCGTAGGGTGACGACGCTGCTATTTTGTTGGCAGCCACCACCGATATGTTGTTGTTCAACAATGTTTCGTAGAGCGCAGCAATGTCTGCGTTTGCCGTGCAGTCCACGAAGACAGAGTTATATAGGTTCATGGTCGTAAACTCGCGGCAGATGGACTGCGGGGAGCTTTGCCGTCCCTTCTTTTCCACCAAATTGGCGATGTCGTTTGTGTCGATACCATTGGCGTCGAAATAGCATTTGCGTGAATTGGCCACTCCCACCACGTTGAGTTTGAGACGTCTCTTGAGCATAAGCGAGTCGTGCTGCTCCTGCAGTTGGCGCAACAGGCTTCCTCCTACAGTGCCAATGCCGCACACAAAGAGGTTCACCACCTTGCATTCGCTGAGAAAGAAGCTGTCATGAATTACGCTAAGAGCCTTAGTGAGCTGGTGTTTTTCCACTACTAGCGATATGTTCATCTCCTGCGCTCCCTGAGCCAAAGCTATCACATTGACACCATTGCGTCCAAGCACACTGAACAGCTTGCCAGCTATGCCGAGCTTATGTTTCATCGTCTCGCCCACCACGGCTATAGTGGCCAAGTTGTCAATTATCTCGATTGGGTTTAATGCCCCTGTCTCTATTTCTTTTGCAAGTTCCTGCTCAAGCACCTTCTTCGCCTTGACAGCGTCTTCATGGGTGAGACAAAGCGACGTGCTCGTTTCCGACGAAGTCTGCGCAACCATAAAGATGCTTATACCATGGTTTGCCAAGATGGAGAAAATTCTGCGGTTGATACCAATCACACCTACCATGCTCATTCCACTGACATTGATAAGGCTCGTGTCATTGATTGAAGTCATGCCCTTTATGCCGCTGGGGCAAACATCGTTGACGTTGTCGCTTATCACGCTGCCCTTAAACTCGGGGTGGAATGTATTTTTGACATAAAGCGGGATGCGCTTGGCAAACACGGGGAATATGGTAGGAGGATAGATGACCTTAGCTCCAAAATTGCACAATTCGGTAGCTTCGCTGTATGTCAAGTGTTCAATGGTGTAGGCCGACGGAATAATGCGCGGGTCGGCCGTCATGAATCCGTTAACATCGGTCCATATTTCAAGCACCTCAGCGTTGAGAGCTGCTGCGATGATAGCGGCGGTGTAGTCGCTGCCGCCTCGCCCCAACGTAGTGGTGATGCCCGACTTAATATCACTGGCAATAAAGCCCGGAACGACTGCAACACCTTGCTCCTGAGCGAAGACATCAGCAATCTTGGCATTGGTTGCAGCAAAATTAACTGTTGTGGCAACCTCCTTCTTTTCAGTGAAGATAAACTTGCGTGAATCATAGAGTGTGCTGCCGTCTATATACTGCTGCACGATGCGCGAACTGCACCTCTCGCCATAGCTCACGATAGCATCAGCAGTCTTCTGAGTCACGTCCTTTATGAGGAACACACCACGCAAGATACCGCTAAGCTCATCAAACAACACTCCCAGCTGCTCTTTGAGCATCGCACTCTTGCGAGCGTCAGCAATAATGTGATCTATATGGGAATGGTGGGCTTCAATGATTTCCTGAAGTACAAGCTTGTAGTCCTCGTCACCCTCAGCCGCAAGCCGCGTAACCTTAACCAGATTGTTGGTCACTGTCTTGAGTGCCGACACAACAACCACCACAGGAGTTGCCTCAGCCTCTACTATTTTCTTAATATTCTTAATGCCCTCCAGCGTTCCCACTGAAGTGCCGCCGAATTTCAAAACTTTCATCAATCGTAGAAAAAAAAGGAAAAAACTTTGTTTGGCAAATTTAGCAAATAAAATCACAAATCAAGTCTGATTTTCTGAAAAATAATATAGACATAGCGACCGCTTTTCCGAGGATACAAAATTCGATTTAGGGCGAGACGATTGTCAATTTCCGCGGAAACAATTGAGCGTTTCCGCGGAAATGCTACAGTTAGGTCAACAAAAGAAACGGAGTAAAGGCTATGAGCAAACAAACTCAGACACCCAGCGTAACTAAAAATATGCGTCAAAATCTAAAATGGGTCGGCGGTTATGATTACTTTTGCAGTAAAATAGTCGACATTGATAAATAGCGGAAAATACAGGATCCTTTGCCACCTACCAAACGGAAGCGTCGTGTATGGCATCAAGAGTGAAAGGGTGTGTGCCTACAATTCGCTGCAAGAGGTGCCGGTTGAAGCTTCGGGATTTGTCGTGGCCCCATTTCAAGCAAGCGCTCACACGCCTGTATTTCTCTTCACCGACATTGAGGTTGAGCGTATAACCATATCCAACCAGCCGCCAATTGCCAAGCCTTGCCACGCTGTATGCCAAAGCGACTTGGAGACTTATGCCACAGCCTTCAAACTAGTGAAACATGCAATCACCTCAGGCTCTGCACGTAAGGTTGTACTCGCCCGCTCAGAAACTGTAAATGGGGCAGATGTCGATATGGACCAGATGTTCGCCAAGGCGTGCTGCGCATATCCGCGTTGCTACGTGGCACTGATGACATTGCCCGACCATGGGACATGGCTCACGGCTACACCAGAGCTACTCTATCGCACCCACGACGGCACGGGGCAAACCATAGCGTTGGCGGGCACTATGACATGGGCAGAAGTCGAAGCTGGAGCCTGCTGGACCACAAAGAACATGGAGGAGCAAAAGTTTGTGTCGAACTACATAGGGGCACAGCTAGCTCAAAATGGTGTTGGCTTTTCAGAAGAAGCTCCCCGCACCGTAAAAGCCGGTGACCTAGCACACATACAGACGGACTTCACGCTACACGCCGGCAGCCACAGCGCCATCGACATTCTGAGATTACTCCACCCCACCCCAGCTGTAGCAGGAATGCCCAAAAGTGCCGCCATCAAAATCTTGCAGGAAGCAGAGGGGGCAGATTTTAGGCAGTATTACGCAGGTTTCAGCGGTTTTCTGAACTGCCTCGAGGGAGAAACCGCATGTTTCGTCACGCTGCGGCTGATGCACCAAGACGATAACGACATTACTCTATATGCTGGCGGAGGAATCTTGGAACAAAGCACAATGGAAAACGAGTGGAACGAAACGTCGCAAAAGCTCAATATCATGAAGCGGCTGCTTGGTCCCCAAGAGCACGGCTCTATAAACCCCGAAGACCATGTTTAGCAACAAGGAAAACGCAAATCAGCTAACCGCAATGCTCATTGCGGCGGGAATACACGACATCGTGATATGTCCCGGAAGCCGCAACGCTGTTTTGGCACACAATTTCAATGAAGTTTCACAACAGCGCAGATGCTTCAGACTACACTCCATCACGGACGAACGGAGTGCAGCGTTTTTTGCCATCGGCATTTGGCTCGCCACAAACAAGCCCGTGGCCCTTTGCGTAACGTCGGGCTCTGCGTTGCTCAACACCATTCCTGGGGTAGCCGAAGCATACTTCAGGCAAATACCACTTGTGATAATTTCAGCCGACCGTCCGACTCGGTGGATTGGTCAACTTGACGGACAGACGATTGTACAACCTGGTGCGCTTGTCCCCTATGCCCAGTGCATACAGATAGAGGAAAAGCCAACGGTCAACACCCGTATGGCATTCAATCCACTGATGCCACTGCACATCAACGTGCCAATAGACGAGCCATTGTTCAACTTTGAAACGAAAGAACTTGCCACACCAGAGTTCTCCTATTTTGAGCGACAGGCTGAGCCACAATATGACATTGACAAACTCGGTGAAGTTGCCGACCTCATAAATCAAGCGACACTGCCCGCCGTGATAATAGGACAATATGAAAGCTGTGCCATAGAGTCGCTCGTGCAACTCGACAAGCAAAATAAACTGCTGCTATTGCCCGAAATAATAAGCAATCATCCAGGAGCTGAGCGCACAGCCTTGATAGAGTCTGTCAAAGCCGAAAACATGGCGCTGCCAGACCTCGTGATTCACATTGGAGGGGCTCTCGTAAACAAATGGCTAAAAATAAAATTGCGGCAACAAGATTCGCTCAAGGTTATCAGAGTTGACAAGACCAATGAGGCACCCGACACTTTTTCTCACCTTGAGATGAAGATTAGATGTGATGAGACGACTTTCTTCGATGCCCTCGCACCATTACTAAAAGAACACCATGCCGTCGGACAATTCAAGAAGAACACTGTGGCAACAAAACAAGAACCTGACACACCAACGGAGAAAGCCATGGCAAGCTTGTGGAACAAGATAAGCGGCACGCCACAACATGCCACAGCTGTTTTCTTAGGCAACAGCACAACCGTGAGAGTAGCAGCACGGTTTTTCGAATCAGGAAAAATTCCACTATATTGCAACAGGGGGATTAACGGCATTGAGGGAAGTCTATCCGTGGCAGCGGGCTACTCCGCAGTTTCAGAAAAGATTGTCTATGCCGTCATGGGCGACCTCAGTTTCTTCTATGATGTCAACGCTCTGTGGAACCGCTCACTTGGCAACAACTTGCGCATCATTCTGTTTAACGACCACAAGGGAGGAATCTTCTACAAACTGCCAGGGCTGTCAGCTTCACCCGCACTGGACGATTTCATTGCCGCACGCCACAATGCCAACGCCGAGGGGATTGCCATGAGCTACGGTTGCTCCTATGAGCAAGTGTACTCGACACAGGAATTTCAGAATGCGCTGAACACTTTAGTCGACAACGGGAACGACAACAACAATACAAATAAACCTATAATATTGGAATATGACACGGATTTGGAACAAAATTAAAGACTTCAGTGAAATCCTTTTTGAAGAATACAACGGCATAGCCAAGATAACCATCAACCGACCACGCTATCGCAATGCCTTCACCCCCTTGACCGTCTCGGAGATATCGCAGGCACTTGTCTACTGTCGCGAAGCGCAGGAAATAAGCGTGGTGGTGCTCACTGGCGCAAATTCTCAACGCAGCGAGAACACCACTGATGAGGAATACTTGAAGACACAAGCTTTTTGCTCTGGTGGCGATATGAACGTCAAGGGCAAAGGTGGCTATGTCGGCAACGACGGAATCCCTCGCCTTAACGTGCTTGACGTGCAGAAGCAAATACGCACACTGCCCAAACCTGTTATTGCCATGGTGAACGGATTTGCCGTCGGCGGAGGACATGTGCTACACTTGATGTGTGACCTCACCATAGCGTCCGAAAATGCCATGTTCGGCCAGACAGGACCTAAAGTAGGCAGTTTTGATGCAGGCTTCGGAGCATCATACTTAGCTCGCATCGTGGGACAAAAGAAAGCACGCGAAATATGGTTCATGTGCCGCCTCTACACAGCTCAACAGGCGGAACAAATGGGCATGGTCAACAAAGTCGTACCTTTTGACAAACTTGAAGACGAAGTGGTGGACTGGGCAGAGACCATGATGGAACGTTCTCCACTCGCACTGCGTATGATTAAAGCCGGACTCAACGCTGAGCTCGATGGTCAGGCAGGCATTCAACAACTGGCGGGAGATGCCACCATGCTCTACTACATGCTGGATGAAGCCCACGAGGGCGGACAAGCCTTCCTGGAAAAGCGCAAACCTGATTTCAAAAAATACCCAAAATTGCCATAAGTCAGAAAAAGACATGGACTACTCTATCGAACCAGTCACGCTAGACTTCAAAAGGCCTGCAGGCACCAGTCGCGGTGTATATCTCAAGCGAAACCTATGGTACGTGCATCTCAGCGACGGACCATATAGTGGCATAGGCGAATGCGCCCCACTCCACGATTTGTCATGCGATTTTCGTCCCGACATGCAAAGCCTCATCGAAGAAGCTTGCCGTTCACTTGTAGACTCAGGCAAGATAGACTATTCCACATATTCCCAGTACCCCTCAGTCGTCTTCGCCCTTGAAACAGCCCTACTGTCACTCGAGGGCAGCCGCCACGGCAACGCACTCAAGCTCTACGACAATGACTTTACACGTTCGGTCAGCGGCATTCCCATCAACGGACTAGTATGGATGGGAACCTACGAAGAAATGACAGAAAGAGTAGAAGAAAAACTACGACTAGGATTTCGATGCATAAAGATAAAAATCGCAGCCATCGACTACGATAAGGAAATCAAGCTTCTGACAAACCTGCGAAACAGATTTCCTGCCAATCAACTGCAAATAAGGGTTGACGCTAACGGAGGATTTAAGCCACATGAGGCGATAGAGGTACTTAAAACACTCCACACGCTCCAGATTCACAGCATTGAACAACCTGTTGCCGCAGGCCAATGGCAAGAAATGGCTAAGCTCTGCAAACAAAGCCCCATACCCATAGCACTCGACGAAGAACTGATTGGAGTCAACGACACCAAAAGAAAAGAAAAGCTTCTTGACACCATCAACCCCAACTATATCATACTCAAACCAACGCTCCACGGAGGGCTAAAGGGATGTGAAGAGTGGATTAGGCTCGCCAAGCAACGCAACATAGGCTATTGGGTTACCTCTGCCCTCGAAAGCAACGTAGGACTCAATGCCATTGCACAATGGGCAGCACAAATAGGCAGCACCAACATTCCGCAAGGACTGGGTACCGGACAACTTTTCACCACAAACTACGAATGTTGCGATCTTGACATAGAAGGCGACAAACTATGGTTTCAGTCCAAAAAGCAGCGTATTTTCTGTCAGCAAGTACTAGACTTTACCGAAGAATGGAGCAAACCAGACAAAACAATGCAGTTGCATACTTCTGGCTCTACAGGAACCCCGAAAATAATACATGCAGAAAAAAACAGAATGATAGCCAGTGCCAAAGCCACCATAGACTATCTCGGACTGCAACCGGGTGACACAGCATTACTTTGCCTTCCACTAGAATACATAGCAGGCAAAATGATGATGGTAAGAAGTAGTGTCGGCAAAATGCGTCTAATTCCAATATGCCCTTCTACACGTCCGTTCCGCACCATTAGCGTACCACCAGTGTTTGCAGCCGTCACACCACAGCAAGTAGCCGAAACACTCAAGCATCAACATGACACCGAAATAATGCGCAACGTTGCAAACGTTATCATTGGCGGAGGAGCAATTCCTCAAAAAATAGAAATACAATTGAAATCGTTCAGCAACAATATCTATAGCACCTACGGAATGACGGAGACGTTGTCCCACATAGCAATGAGGAGAATTAGTGGAGACAACACAACCAACCGCTACAAACCAATGGACGGAGTGAAAATTTCATTAACCAGCGATGGACGGTTATCAATCTACGCACCAAGAATTAACGACTGCCAGCTAGAAACGAACGATCTCGCTACACTCTACCCCGACAATACGTTCATTCTCAACGGGCGCACAGACAACACCATCTGCTCTGGAGGAATAAAGCTGCAACTTGAAGACATTGAACAAAAGCTCCAAACAGTTCTAAACTTCCCCTTCATGCTAACATCCGTTGAAGACGACTCTCTAGGTGAAGCACTCACAATTCTTTATGAAGGAGATGATACGGCAGATGACATCAAGAAACAATGCAAAAGCGTTCTCGGTCGATATGAAACACCCCGCTATTTCCTGCGAGTTGACCAAATTCCTCTAACGCCAACAGACAAACCTTCACGCTCTAAAGCAAAACAACTAGCATCATCCATTGTTAAACCTTGCTGATAGTTATCATCTAATTTTACAGACAATGTCTGATTCAACAGACAGCTATCGTCAAATGTAGCTGATAGTATCAAATTTCGTTGATAGCTATTGCCATCTATTGCTTAAAGCATCAAATCTTGCTTATAGAATCTAAGAGTTTGACGACTCTCGCAGGAGGATCAATGTTCTCCCACACATCGCCTAATACAACGGCACCCCCAAAGCCCCTTTGTGCAAGATAGCACAACGAGCTATCAGAAACTCCACCCAACGCAAAAACTTTAGAATCAATTACACCGCACTGCGCTGCTAAAACAAATTCTTCGTCGGTGAAGGCGGAACGATATCCCCGTTTAGAAATACTATTAAATACAGGACTCAGAAAAACATAGTCACAACACTTCTTATAGTGTACAACCTCCTCAAGCGAATGACAAGAATACGACCTTGTCCACACACGATCGCAAAGTTTTGTAGACCGAACATCTATTTTCGTTGGCTGTCTACAGATTTCTACTGGCTGACCACAGATTTCTACTGACCGCACATAGATTTCTGTTGGTCGCCTAACGGTATCCATAGAACAACCACAGACTTCCGTTGAACATCTACTGGCATCCATGGGGGAGCCACGGAATTCTGTAGACAGCTCCCAGGTTTTCGCAGGTCGTCCATAGTTTTCTATTGGTCGTCCTTTGCCAAAATGGCAACCGCGTAGCCCCCATTTAGTGACAAGTTCAAAGTGGCTATGCAGTACAATCCTACCAAGCCACTCTTCATTAATTTCAGCTATAAGGCGCTCCACCTGCTCGAGCGTAGCACTAGGCTTGCGCAAGTGGAGCGTCTCTAGTCCAGAGGCAAACATACGATTAATCATCTGGGCCTCCGAAGCGAAGAAGAATGGTTGCGTAATAACTACCAGCCTCATTGCCAGAATTTAGTCCTTGAATTCTTAATTTACATTCATACGCCAGAAGATTATATCCAAGCTATAGAAGATTAAATCTGACCTTTCAAATTGCATCTTCATGGCGTGACGACACGTCAAGCTAAGACAGGAGCTTCAAGCCTGGATTAACCTTCAATCGAAGGTCTTGCACTCAAATCCGTTTACATCAGGATTGAACCTTTAGGTCAAAGGAAGCGTCCCAGTCTTTCCACACTGGCACACGTCCCAATTCAAGCAAGCGCGCATTGATTTCTTTTGCAGTGCGACTGTCGTTGACCGCGAATTGATCCAAAGCCTCGGGGTATGTGTAGTATCCGCCGGGCTGGGTCTTGCTCTCTGCGCTCATGGTAGTCACGCCCAGAGTGGCCATGTTGTCACGGATAAAAGCAGGCTCGCGAGTGGAGTATGAGATATCCACATCATGGTCAAAAATGCGCATAGCAAAAGTCACCTGTGCCAACTGTTTGTCTGTCATGACGGCATTGGGTTGGAACCCTTGGTTCTCTGCTGGGCGCATACGGGGGAAATTGACGCTGTACTTGGTGCGCCAGTAATGTTTCTGCAGATAGCGAAGATGGCGAGCCATCATTGTGATGTCAGTGCGCCACTCGCGCTCCAAGCCGATGAGAACACCCATACCAATAGAGTGAACTCCCGCTTGTCCCATGCGATCAAAGGCATTGACTCGCCACTCAAATTTTGACTTCATGCCCCTAGGGTGATATAGCTTATAGTTCTCTTTGCGGTAGGTCTCCTGGAAGCAGATTACTCCATTCATGCCGTGCTTGGTCAATTCGTAGTAGTTTTCGGCGCTCAACGGCTGCACCTCAATTTTGATATTAGAGAAATATTTCTTTGCCAGGTCTACGCTTTTAGCCAAATATGGCATGCCAGCCTTGGCTGGATTTTCACCTGTCACTATCAGGATATTTTCCACAGGGGCCAGTTTCTTTATCGCCTTGTATTCGTCCTCTATTTGTTCTGGAGTAAGAATCACACGCGCCATGGGGTTTTGGATATGGAACCCGCAGTATACGCATGAATTGGTGCATGAATTGGTGATATACAGCGGAAGGAACATCGACATGACTTTACCAAAGCGTTCCTCTGTATAATGTCGGCTGAGCTTCGCCATAGTTTCTAGATAGGGTTCTGCAGCGGGCGAAACTAGAGCCATAAAATCTTCTACATCGCAATGTTTTTTAGCAAGGGCGCGACGCACGTCAAGTTCTGTCTTGCCATATATCCTTCTGGTCAATTCATCCCAGTCGGTTCCTTCTATTTCGTCTGAAAACATTTTTATGTGAGTTTATTTTGAGTTGCACGGACGGAAAGCGTATTCCTTCAAGCTAGTTATGGTGGGGTTGTCACCACACACAGCGCAGTCCGCATTTTTATTTATGTTGATTGTTGAGCACTCCATTGTCAGTGTGTCGACACAGAGACAACGGTCTGTAAGAGGTTGTCCGACACCAGCAATGCACTTTATGCACTCTGCAGTCTGCAGAGAGCCACACACACCGGCTACTGCGCCAAGGACCCCCGTCACAGCACACGTTTCCACATTCTGTGGCAAAGGTGGTTCCGGAAACAGGCAGCGGTAGCATGCTGTCCCCGGCACATGGGTCATCAGCTGCAATCCGAAGCGGTTTATACCGCCCATGCAGAACGATTTCCCCAACATGATACAAGCATCGTTTATCAGATATTTAGGCGAGAAGTTGTCAGTGCAGTCTACCACGAAGTCATAGGGTCGTATGATCTCCTCGGCATTGTCTTGACTGAGAAAGCTGTCGTATTGCACAACCTTGACATCAGGATTCAATGCCTTTATCCTTTCTGCTGCCGATTCCACTTTGGGTCGACCTGTATCAGCGGTAGTGTGGATTACTTGGCGCTGAAGATTAGACAGACTCACTGTATCACCGTCAACGACCCCAATCATACCTACACCAGCAGCAGCCAAATATTCCAAGACGGGAGACCCCAACCCACCGGCTCCCACCACTAGCACTTTGGAGTCGAGAATACGTTGCTGTCCCTCGATGCCTATGCCGTCTAGTATCAAGTGGCGGTTATAACGTCTGCGCTGCTCTGTCGTCATCACTCCCGGCAATTTAGTCAATCAAGGAAACTGGTAAGCGGTGAACTTGCCGAAGCTTCAAAAGTTGCTGCCGACACTGCCAGTCCAGCCTCATAAGCCCTACGACCAGCCACAACAGCCTCTTTGAAAGCTATAGCCATGGCAATGGGGTCACCTGCCACCGCAATAGCTGTATTAACCAAGCATGCCGAAGCGCCAAGTTCCATTGCCTCAGCGGCGTGGCTAGGTGCACCAATGCCAGCATCTACAACGACGGGCACACTGGCTTGCTCAATGATAATCTGCAGAAATTCGCGAGTCTGCAATCCCTTGTTAGTGCCTATAGGAGCTCCAAGCGGCATCACCGCTGCAGCACCGGCTTCTTCCAATCGTTTGCAGAGTGTGGGGTCTGCCTGGCAATAAGGCAGCACGATGAAGCCCATCTTCACCAACTCTTCGGTAGCCTTGAGCGTTTCGATACTGTCGGGCAAAAGATAACGGGGATCGGGGTGGATTTCGAGTTTCAACCACGATGTGCCGAAAGCCTCGCGCGACATTTGGGCAGCAAACACGGCCTCCTCGGCAGTGCGCACGCCACTGGTGTTGGGCAACAATTGCAAGCCGGGCTTTTGGATATGTCCAACAAAGTCATCGTGTTCATCAGCCAATTCTACCCTTTTCATAGCGAGCGTAACCATCTCCGTGCCCGAGGCCTCGATGGCTTGCTTCATCAGACTGTTGTCACCAAATTTTCCTGTCCCCAAAAACAGGCGGGAGTCAAACTCTCTGTCTGCTATGATTAATTTGTTCATTGTGTTATGTAATAAGTATGTTTGTTAAAGTTGATTGTCTTACATTCCTGCGCATTTGCATTGTTCGTTCACGAGCCTAACGAGCCGTTGCGTCTCTGCCACTGGATCAGTTGCACTTACTATTGCACCAGAGATGGCAATGCCGTCTACTCCGGCTTCAGTTATCAGCACCGTGTCTTGCCAGTCGAGGCCTCCTATCGCCACCACCGGCATGGTGACACACTCGTCCTGCAGACGCTGCATGATAGAGCGGAGACCATCGGTTCCCAATACAGGAGCCAGTTTTTCCTTCGTTTCGGTAAAGCGGAATGGTCCACAGCCTACATAGTCGGCACTTCGGCGATGGTGCATCAGAGCTTGCTCCGCTGTATTGGCAGTACCACCTATTATATATTGTTCGCCGAGAATCTGCCTAGCTTCGTCAACTGGCATATCGCACAAGCCAAGATGTACTCCGTCAGCAGCAATTTCCTTGACTAGCTCTACGTAGTCATCAACAATGAGAGTAGCTTCATAATGGTCACACAATTTGCGCATCTCGCGCCCCACCTTCAGAATTTCGTCGGGTGTTGCTTTCTTCATGCGCAATTGAATCCAGCGGCAACCGCCCTGAAGTGCCATTTCTGCTTCTTGCAACTCAGTATAGCGGTTCGTCCTGTGAGTTATGAACTGCAGGCACCCTCTATGTATTATTTGCTCCATAAGCATAGCCATCTATCCCCCGCAAAAAGCCTTGAGCACCGTTATCTTCTGGAGGGGTTCCAATTTGAACTGCTGCCATTGCGAACGTGCCACCACCACGTTGTTGACCGCCACTGCCACTCCCTTCTCGGGCAAGCCTAACGACTCAAGCAACTCGGCGAGAGTAGTGCACGGGGTTTCCGTTTCCTTATTGTTTACGACTACTTTCATCTGATTTCACAGTTTTACTTTAATCTTCTTTGCCTTCGACTCGTTCCACATGCGGTCAAGAGCCGTAACTACATAGGTATACCTTTGCGAACTTCCATCGTAGGGCAATTTCAAGAAAGAGTTTGGAGTCACGGCTATTATGTTTGCGGAACTTTTGAGATTAACCTTTTCGCCAGACTGGAAACGGTACACCACAAAGCGTACCGCACGCTGCATTTCATCGTCATCACTGCGAGGAATCCATACTAACACAGGACCATTGTCTGTCCAAATCACCTTAGCCCCTTTGATTTTTTTAGGAGCCTCGTTGTCTTTGAAAGTCATCTGAGGAACCAAGGCAGGGTACTTGTGATATTGTCCTTGGAGGGCGCTAGCTATATTGCCCACGTTGTTGGCTACGGCTGCCGAATACCACAAGCAACTGCCGTTCACTCCAGGCAGAGTGCGTTGCAGCCTCATTTTCTCTGGCAACTGGTTGAGATTGGGATTCTTGAGGTCAGCAGCCTTGACTGTGCGCTCCACGTCCTGCCCGATGTAGAGAGGTCGCGAACTCGCCAGTTTCGACCACCAGCGAATCAGCGTGTCGTAGTCAGCCACCTTGTGACCTATTTCCCAATAAATCTGAGGAATATTGTAGTCCACCCACCCTTTGTTTGTCCACAACAAGACGTCAGCATAAAGGTCATCATAGTTTTGCAGCCCACTAGTGTTGCTACCAGGCACCTCGTTGCCCGACCTGGAGTTATGGTATATACCGAAAGGTGACACTCCAAATTTCACCCATGGTTTCAGGTGTTTAATCGTCTCGTGGAGCGACTGAATCAGTCGGCTGACATTATCGCGACGCCAGTCACCTACACTCGCAAATCCGCTACCATATTTTGCATAGTCCTCAGCATCAGGTATGTCCACACCCGCTTCAGGATAGGGATAGAAGTAGTCATCGATATGAATGCCGTCGACGTCATACCGGTTGACGATATCGCTCACCACCTCACAGATGTAGTTGCGGTTTTCCTCGTATGCCGGGTTAAACAATATCAGCTTGCCATACTTGAAGAACATCTCGGGATTTTTCATGTAGGGATGCGAAGATGCCAACTCCGTAGTGCCTGCCGTTTTGGCTCTAAAGGGGTTTACCCAAGCATGCAGTTCCATACCACGTTTGTGGCATTCGTTCACCATCCACTCAAGGGGGTCCCACATTGGCGATGGTGCCACACCCTGAATCCCCGTAAGGAAACGACTCCACGGCTCGAGTTGACTCGGATAGAGTGCATCAGCCTCAGCCCTGACTTGGAAGAAAACTGCATTGACGTTGCACTTCTGCAATGCATCGAGATGTCTCACCAGTTCCTTCTGCATGGCATCACGACCCAATCCTTGGAATTGTCCGTTAACACATTGAATCCAACTGCCACGAAATTCACGCTTAGGAGCAGAAACATCTTGCGACATCACTGCCAAGCAAAACGACAGCAACGCAACTATCGAAAAAAATCTGTACTTCAT
>CAVCAW010000028.1:21386-36895 GCA_963600315.1 Bacteroidaceae bacterium
CGTTTATTGATTTCACCTATTTTGGGAGTGCCAATAAACCTTGTGACACCATGGTCACCACTGCGCACACCCACCTAATTACAAAGTTAGCAAAAATATGTCAGCGAACAAAGAACTACCCTTTATATTTATATCGGCCAATATCCTCCGACCACCCAACCACCCGCATAAAACCCCAACAGTGCTCTCCACTTTCAGCCAGCCACCTACCCCGTCATACCTATCCAACAGTTGAATCTCCAAGCAACCTATACACATTCATGCGACCCAATCGCATACGAGCAACCACCCCCTGCTCAACCAATGCCGCCAACTGTCGGGCAGCGTAGCTCTCCGAGCAGCCCACCTCGTCGGCAAAGTCATGCGCACAGAAAACGACTTGTTTGTCAGCCAACACATTGACAGCGACGACTGCTTCGGCTTGAGACAGCGTAGTGTTGCTGCGAACCCAGCTCGACACTGGTTGATAGACAATCCCATCAAATCGCTCCATGAACTTACGATGCACCTTGAGCTTCACCCTGCATTTAGCATCGCTCACCACAGTCTTGCCGCTCTTACCCTTCGTCACTTTTCCCTTTACTTGGGGCGATAGATAGCCAAGCCCTGGCACCTCCACCGAATGTCCCAGCTCCAACATGTCACCCACCTTGTCCACCAAGGCACTCAACACCGCCACAACCTGACTACGCGACACGCAGCAACACTCCACCATCATGTCCACCAGACTGTCAGCATCGATACGCCCAGCATCGACCGTCTTGGCATAGACAACGCCCGCTTTTCGCAGTGCGCCACCAGCCTCCTTCAACCTGCATTTGATAATTTTCATCTCTTTCAATAGTTTAATGGTTCAACGTAAATTTTTGTGGTGCAAAATTACGGTGCTCGCCCGAAACGGATTTTGGCTTGGAGCGAACTGGTCGTAGATTTCCAAGAAAACAGACAGTCATCTCCCTCGAAACTTTAGCGTTAAATCAACAAACGGAGAGCGAAAATGGCTCTGCGAGAGCAAATTGTGGTTACATCGTGATTTCGGAACATCTTGCCGCAACGAAAAATAGCAGCCTATCACACTGCAGACTTTAGACCAGACAATTGGCATACGGAATTGATTTGACAGATGAAATTTAATGGCAGTCATCAGAGGATGCCAGTCCGCTTTTATATTGACCGGAAACGTTCTGCGGAGCAATATAATTTGCATATTTTCAGAGGATATTCAGCAAAACAGCACACCAACATCTTTTTTGTGCTATTTAGTACTCAATTCAGAGATTATTTCTTACATTTGCCACAACAATTCGACTGATTGATTCATGCCTGACAACGGCTCGACAACACCCGATAACCAATGGTACACATAGCACTGCCTGACACAACCTCTAAGCCTGACGGAGGCAAAGTTTCTAGTCGGAGACTGTCGTTCTATTTGGCTATGGAGGAATACGTAGCACGACAGCTCAGGCAGTTGGACGAATGCTTCTTCCTTTGGCAGGTCAGTCCCACAGTCATATTTGGGAGAAACCAACTGATTCAGAATGAGGTCAACATAGACTATTGCAGAATCAACGGCATTGATATGCAGCGGCGCAAGAGCGGCGGAGGGTGTGTCTATGCCGACATGAGCAATCTGATGTTCAGCTACATAAACACCGGCTGGGACGTTTCGTTCACTTTTGGGCACTACATAGAGATGGTGGTGACCATGTTGCGCTCACTGGGAGTAGATGCCATCGGCTCGTCCAGAAATGACATCATGATAGACGGACGCAAGGTGAGCGGCAATGCTTTCTACCACATTCCCGGTCGCAACATAGTCCACGGAACCATGCTCTATGACACCGACATGAAAAACATGGTGAGCGCCATCACCCCCAGTGATGAGAAATTGATAAGCAAAGGGATCAAGAGTGTCAGACAACACATCAGCCTACTAAAAGACTACATAGGCGACAAGATGGACATTGAGCAATTCAAAGACTACTCTTGCAAATATATGTGTGACTCGGAATATGTATTGAACGAGAGCGACATCAAGGCCATCGAAGAAATTCAGAAAGAATACCACAGCGAGGCATACGTCTTGGGCAACAACCCCTGCTACAACATTCAGCGAAGGAGCAGAATTGAGAACGTCGGAGAATTCGACGTGCGCATAGAGCTCAAAAATGACATCATTAAGCGCGTAAACATAATTGGAGACTTTTTCCTCGTTGGCGATCTCGACGCACTACTCACCAAATTCAAGAATGCTGTCTACAACCGCACCTCACTGCAAGAATCGCTACAGGACACCGATGTATCGCAAACGATAATGGGTATGGATGCGCAAAAGTTCGTGCAACTGCTCATTGACTAAATCAAGACCATTTCAAACAACCCTATAAACACAATAGAAAAATGTCAGACAACAAAAGAACATGTCTTTACGACAACCATGTAGCCCTGGGCGCTCTGATAAGCCCCTTTGGCGGCTTTGACATGCCGATTCAGTACTCCAACATCAAGGACGAGCATCTTGCCGTACGTCAGCACGTCGGAATCTTCGACGTCAGCCACATGGGAGAAGTTGAGATAACCGGTCCCGATGCCGAGAAGTTCGTACAGTATATCTTTACCAACGACATAGCCAATGCTCCTACGGGCAAAATATTCTATGGCATGATGCTCTACCCCACTGGAGGGTGCGTAGACGACCTTCTGGTGTACTGCGAGGGCGAAGGCAAGTTTTTCCTCGTCATCAATGCTGCCAACATCGACAAAGACGTAGAGTGGATAAAGGAGCAGGCCAAGAACTTTGACGTGAAGGTTGACCACCAGAGCGACTACTACGGACAGATTGCCGTTCAGGGTCCCGAAGCAGAACAGGTGATAACCAAGGAGCTAGGTCTTGACGTGGCAGATTTGGTGTTCTACACATTCAAGAAAATTGCAGTCAACAACGAGACTATCATCGTCAGCCGCACAGGCTATACGGGCGAAGACGGTTTCGAAATCTATGGTTCCCACGAGTATATCGTCAATGCTTGGGACAAGTTGGTCAAGGCCGGAGTAGCCCCTTGTGGACTGGGATGCCGCGACACGCTAAGATTTGAAGTAGGCCTCCCTCTCTACGGCGACGAACTCTCTCAAGACATCTCTCCCGTCATGGCAGGTCTGGGTATGTTCGCAAAACTCGATAAAGAGGACTTCATCGGCAAAGCTGCACTGGTTGAGCAGAAGCAAAACGGAGTTACTAAAAAGCTGGTGGGCATTGCCCTGGCTGACAACGACAAGGCCATACCACGCCATGGATATGAAGTCGTCAACGCCGAAGGCGAGACTATCGGTGAGGTCACGACAGGCTACCGTACTATTATGACCGACAAGTCTGTCTGCTTCGCACTCGTAGATGCCGCCTACATGAAGTTGGGCACCGAGCTCGCCGTGCGTATTCACCGCAAGCTCCACCCGGGCATTGTCGTGAAGAAGCGCTTCTACGACAAGAGCTACAAGAAGTAATTAACAAAACAACATAAACTCTTAAATTCAAATACATTATGGCAAAAGTAATTGAAGGACTCTACTATGCAGAGAGTCATGAATACGTAAAAGTGGAAGGAAACATCGGTTATGTAGGAATTACAGACTACGCCCAAGAACAGCTCGGCAACGTGGTGTACGTCGACATGCCCGAAGAAGGCGAAGAAGTAACTGCTGGCGAGGAGTTTGGCGCAGTGGAGAGCGTCAAGGCAGCTTCTGACCTGATTTCTCCCGTTTCAGGCAAGGTTATTGAAATCAACGCTGCCCTGGAAGACACTCCCGAACTGATAAACGAAGACGCATTCACCAACTGGATTATCAAGGTAGAACTTTCCGATCCGTCAGAACTTGACAAACTTCTTGACAGCGCTGCCTACACTGAGCTCTGCACAGAATAATTCACATCAGTAGCAATCTGGTGAACGTTTGTGACAGTTGCGAAAAGGCGAACGGATTTTGCCGCTTCGTGACCATCACAAACGTTCACGCTTTATAGCATCACCATGTCATATAAATATTTTCCACAAACAGAAGAAGACATTCGGGAAATGCTTGATGTCTCCGGGGTGAAGACCCTCTCCGATCTCTATGGAGAGATTCCCGAAGAACTCAAGCTCGGCAGGGAATACAACATTCCCTCTGAAATGTCAGAAATAGAGATTCGCAAACATTTCGAAGAACTCGGGCAGAAAAACAAGCAGCTCGCTTGCTTTGCGGGCGGAGGTGCCTATGACCACTATACGCCGGCTGTAATCAATTATATCACACAGCGCAGTGAGTTTCTGACCAGCTACACACCCTACCAAGCAGAGATTTCGCAAGGCACGCTTCAGTATATCTTTGAATACCAGTCGTTGATGGCATCTCTGACGGGCATGGATATTTCCAACGCCAGCATGTATGACGGAGCCACCGCTACGGCAGAAGCCATGATGATGGCGGTAGCCAGTTCGAAGAAGAAAAACAAGGTGCTCGTCAGCGCCACTCTCAACCCGGCGGTCATACGTGTCGTAGAGACCTATGCCAAATATCACGGGGTGGAGATTGAACTTATTCCTTCAGTCAACGGAGTCACCGACAAGCAGAAGCTTGAAGAGGCTCTAGCCAAGGGAGACTGCGCCGGGGTCATCATGGGTCAGCCCAACTACTATGGCATAGTCGAAGACTTCACGGGCGTGGCAGACCTATGTCATGCGCAGAAAGCTCTGTTCATCATCAATGCTCCAGCAAGCACATTGGCAATTCTGAAAACCCCAGGAGAATGGGGAGCTGACATTGCTGTAGGCGATGCACAGTCGCTGGGATTGCCCCTGAGCTTCGGAGGCCCCTATCTGGGTTATTTCTGCACAAAGGAGGCTCTCGTACGCAAGATGCCGGGCAGAATTGTGGGCGGTACGACCGACAAGGACGGCAAGCGTACATTCGTGCTGACCATGCAGGCTCGCGAGCAGCATATCCGCCGCCAAAAAGCCACCTCCAACATCTGCTCCAACCAGGGCATGATGACGTTGATGGTCACCATCTACATGTCGCTGCTCGGCCCGCAAGGTCTCAAGGAGGTCAACGAGATGAGCTACGGTGGTGCGCACTACTTGTATGATGAGCTCCTCAAAACGGGAAAAGTCACGCCTGCCTTTGAAGGCACAGAGTTCTTCAACGAGTTTGTAGTGAAGACCGACCTCAACATTGACCGCCTGCAGGCAAAATGCGTCGACAACGGCATTCTCGGCGGCATTAAGCCCGAAGGTCTTGATAATGCCCTAATGTTTGCAGTAACCGAACAGCGTTCGAAGGCTGAGATTGACAAATTAGTATCAATAATTAAAGAAGCCTGACACTATGAACAATACATTTTACAGCACACTGATTTTTGAACTCTCAAAGAGCGGTCGCAAAGGATATTCACTCCCCAAAAACGAGTTCACATCATACTCGATTCCATCATCGCTGAAACGACAGACAACACCATTGCTGCCTGAGGTGGACGAGCTAACGGTCGTAAGACACTACACCAACATGAGCAACAACAACTTCGGAGTTGACACAGGATTCTATCCTCTTGGCTCATGCACGATGAAATATAATCCAAAGATTAACGAAGAGAATGCCGGCAACTCGCACTTCAACCGACTACACCCACTTGCACCTGAGTGCAGTGTGCAAGGCGCTCTTGAAATCTACTACAACACCCAGCGCATACTCTCCGAAATAGGAGGCATGTCAGAGTTCACACTCAACCCCTTTGCCGGTGCCCACGGTGAATTGACGGGACTGATGGTGATAAGGAACTACCACATGCTGCGAGGCGACAGCAAGCGCACCAAGATTATCATTCCTGACTCTGCTCACGGCACAAATCCTGCATCGGCAGCAGTGTGCGGCCTGGATGTCGTTGAAGTCAAGTCGACTGAAAACGGAACCGTTGACGTGGAGGCTCTGAAACCGCTCTTGGGCGACGACGTAGCGGGAATGATGATGACAAACCCCAACACTCTAGGTATATTTGAAACGCAGATTCCGGAGATTGCCAAACTCGTCCACGATTGCGGCGGACTGATGTACTACGACGGAGCGAACCTTAATCCATTGTTGGGAGTATGTCGCCCTGGCGACATGGGCTTTGACGTGATGCACATCAACCTCCACAAAACATTTTCGACTCCCCACGGAGGAGGAGGCCCTGGTTCTGGCCCTATCGGTGTAAGGAAGGGCCTTGAAGCCTACCTTCCCAATCCGCAAGTAAAGAAGGCTGACGACGGCACATTCTATGTTCACTTTGACAAGGACTCACTAGGTTCAATAAGCGCCTTCCTCGGCAACTATGGTGTTGTGCTGCGTGCCTATACGTTCTTGCTGAGTGCCGGCAAAGAGAACTTTGCCAAGATGGGAGCTATGGCTGTGCTCAACGCCAACTACATCAAGGAATCACTGAAAGACTGCTATGAACTGCCCATCGAGGGCGTGTGCAAACACGAGTTTGTATTCAATGGTCTCAAAGACAAGAGTCAACACGTAACGACTCTAGATGTTGCCAAGCGACTGCTTGACTACGGATTCCACGCACCGACCATATACTTCCCTCTCCTATTCCACGAGGCACTCATGATAGAACCTACCGAAAGCGAAAGCAAAGAGACTATCGACAGCTTCATAGCCGTAATGAAGCAAATAGCCAAAGAGGCGCAGGAAGACCCCGAAATGGTGAAGACGGCTCCCCACAACACGCCTATCAAGCGTGTTGACGATGTAAAAGCCGTCAAGGAAGCTAAACTGACATACAAGGCTTACCTGTCATAAGTATCCGCACCGGCTCCGCCCGCCACGAAATTCATAGGCCGGTGGAGCCGGTTTTAATCTTAGCATCATAATGAACACTTGTGATTTGATTATTATAGGCGCAGGTCCAGGCGGTTACGAAACCGCTGTGAAAGCTGCCGGCGCTGGTTTGAACACCATACTCATAGAAAGCGACAAGGTGGGTGGCACATGTCTCAACAGTGGCTGCATTCCCACAAAATGCTTCTGCAAAAATGCAGAAACGATAAGTCAGCTCAAAGAAGCCGAAGGCTTGGGCATTCAAGGACTTAGCTTTAGCGGCATTGACATGGGCAAAATCGTAGAGCGCAAAAACGTCGTAGTAGACACACTCGTTTCGGGAATAAAGTCGCTGATGAAAGCGCCAAATCTGACTCTCATAGAAGGCAAAGCCAGTTTCGTGGACAGCAAGACCGTCAGAGTAGAGCGCAAGGACAACTCTAGCGAAGAATTCACTGCCCCCAATATCATAATAGCCACTGGTAGCATCACCAAGACTCTGCCCATTCCAGGCAATGACTTGCCCAAAGTTCTCACGTCGACTGAAATCCTCAATCTGACAGAGATTCCCAAGAGGCTGACGATAATAGGCGGTGGCGTGATTGGCATGGAGTTCGCCTCTATATTCAACAGCTTCGGTTCAGAAGTGACGGTCATAGAGTTCTGCAAGGAGATTCTGCCCAACTTTGACACCGACATCGCCAAGCGCCTCAGAGCCTCACTCAAAAGCAAAGGCATTAACATCATTACCAGTGCTGCCGTGTGCAGCATTGAGGACAAAGGCAACCACTATGCTGTAGGCTACAATTTCAAGGACACCACAAACACTGTCGAAGCTGACATTGTGCTCATGGCCGTGGGCAGGGGCGCAAACCTGCAATCCCTCAACCTCAGTGACATCGGCATAGAAACCAACAAGCGCGGCATCGTTACCGACAATGATTTCCGTACCAACATCAGTGGCACTTATGCCATCGGTGACATCAACGGAAAATGTCAACTCGCCCACGCGGCCAGTTTCCAGGGACAGCATGCCCTCAACGTGATTCTCGGCAAGAGCGACAACATCAATCTCGACATCATACCAGCCGCTGTGTTCACATCGCCCGAAGCTGCCATGGTTGGGCTCACCAGTGAACAATGCAAAGCCAACGGTATCTCCGTCAAGGCTCACAAATCATTCTTCAGAGCCAACGGCAAGGCATTGGCCATGAATGAGACTGACGGAATGGTCAAGATTTTGACCGATGACAACGACTACATTGTAGGTTGCCATCTCTTTGGTCCCCACGCTGCTGACCTAGTACAGGAAATCGCTGCGCTCATGAACAAACGGGCGACTCTCGCAGACTTACGCGACATCATCCACGCCCACCCAACCCTGAGCGAAGTCATATTGGGAGCTTCCCACTCGTAATAGTCATTTCCCCTTTCCGACAACTCTGAATCAAGTAGGAGGTAAATGCTAATCATAAAAGGCATTTGCCTCCTACTTTCACATCCACCGACCTCTCACACCACCCGTACGTGTGGTTCCTATTAGGCACATCCGAGATGGTTGAGATATCCAAACACAAACAGAAGTAATGAAGATTCTGCAATAACGGCGATTTGAAATAATGTAGCCAGACGAATAGGAATCAGAAAAATGGTTTGAACTACTCTCGCCAGACACCAGATTTTACACTTAAAAAATATTGCGTAACTTTGCAAAACAAAAGAACTCGCTTTTTACAAGCCACATGTTTATAATAAGCAGAATCATGTGTTTGCTTAACGCATAAATGCTATACGTGGCAACAACACTCTCGCACTGATTAATTCTTACACCTGAAATAGCGAGAGTCTGCATATTGAGCTTAGACGTAGCTCCAACAAACAACAATGTTTGCATCAGTTGCAAATACTGGTGAATTATAGGCGGTATAAATACAACTGCTCAGCACCTTGGAACAATGTGGTGCCAAGCAGTTGTGTGGATTATAGTGTGCTCTAGGAAGCTGTGTATAGTCCAGAAAGTCAGGCAGTACTCTAACGAGAAAGACTTACTGTTGCTTCATTATAAGTTCTGCCAATTTAAGGTCAATAGGGGTCGTAAGTTTTATATTTTCCTTATTGCCGTTGACTAGCGAGACGTGATAGCCTAATGATTCCACAACCGAAGCATCGTCTGTAAACAGAGAATTAAAAGGCTGTGAATAGGCCTTGCGCAACAAGGAGAGATTGAATACTTGTGGAGTCTGAACCAATTGCACTATTGAACGGTCGACAGCCCGCGATGCACCATCATCACCAATCAGGCGGACAGAATCGGTAGCCGGAACAACTGGTACGACAGCCCCACTCTTCATCGCTTCCAAATAGAGTTGACTAATCACATCGGCACTTACTAAAGGACGGACTGCGTCATGAACACCGACAATGGCTTCGTCAGCATCTATCGCATCAAGCCCATTCTTGACACTGAAGAACCGCTCATTGCCACCGACACAGAGCTTGCACTCGCAGTCAAAGGAATATTCCTGCGTCAACTGATGCCAATAAGTAATGTAGTCAGGATGGAGCACTACTATAATCCTGACTCCAGGCAAGGCTTTGGAGAATTTCTCCACCGTATGGAATATAACCGGCAACCCGTTAAGCGGCAGGAACTGCTTAGGCAAAAGGCCTCCCATACGCAAGCCCTGACCTCCCGCCACTATTATGACATATCTGCTAGGTTCTGAAGACATCCGCCGCCACTATTTGTTGAGCAGCATTCCTTCTGCAACTTGTTGCGACTTTGAGTCCCCTTCGAGCGCTGCGAGTAGCGCCAGGGCAAATTTGGAGGCTGATGCAGGTCCATTGCCTGTAATTATTTTGCCGTCTATCTCAACGTCAGCTGCGGTATATTCGGCTCCTTCTAGATGTTGCTGGAATCCAGGATAGCAGGTTGCACGCTTGCCTTTGAGCACTCCCAATTGTCCAAGGACGTAGGGAGCAGCACAGATAGCAGCTACATACTTATTTTGGGCGATGAACTGCTTAACGGCTTCACATACGATTGAAGACTTGCGAAGATTGTCAGCTCCGGGCAGTCCGCCGGGCAATACAATCATGTCTTCGTCGGTCAGTTCATATTCATTGACAGTGTTAGTCAGGACTTCTATGCCGTGGGCTCCTGAGACATAGGGGTCGTCGGTGATAGACATCATATTAACCTCTACTCCACCACGGCGGAGAATGTCGACAACAGAAAGGGCTTCGATTTCTTCAAAACCTTCTGCAATAAAAACTACTACTTTTTTCATGTGGTTTATTTGATTATTTGTTTATCGACTGTTCGTTTGTTTTTCGGCTATTCTCCAATATTAGTATAGATTTTTTTGATTTCTTTCAGGAGAATTTATTTTTTTATAATTTAAATGTTTGACCCAGAACGACACAATTCCAAGTTTCTAGACTTTTCCATCAAAAGGTCTTCGTCACGCATCGCATGAATTGAGGACATCAAGAATCTCGCTCACTCGGGCTACACAATAAACTTGCCACGAGTTCATTACAAAATCCGATCTTTGTATCAAGCGTCGTTTAGCCACAAACGTGATGTTTAAAAGCAATGATGCTAAAAGCACCCATTACTTCAGTTGGTCGAGGTATTGACTGATGGTATTTTCCAAACCCAAATACAAAGCATCGCAAATCAAGGCGTGGCCGATGCTAACCTCATCAAGCCAAGGTATTTGCTGATGGAAGTACTTCAAGTTCACCAAGCTCAAATCATGGCCAGCATTGAGTCCTAATCCTATTTCGCGAGCCCTAGAAGCTGCTTCTACAAAAGGAGCAATGGCCGATGTCGGATCTACGTTATAATTTGTAGCGTAAGGTTCTGTGTAGAGTTCAACCCTATCGCAACCTGTAGCCTTTGCGCCCTCTACCATTGCCAAATCTGCTGCAACAAAAACAGAGGTGCGAATTCCTTTCTCCTTGAATTCAGAGATTATATCACTAAGGAAGCCCTTATTGCTTATAGTATCCCATCCAGCATTTGAAGTCAACTGATCAGGAGAGTCGGGTACGAGAGTGACTTGCGTAGGGCAAACGTCAAGCACAAGCTGGCAAAAATCTTCCGACGGATATCCCTCGATATTAAACTCGGTAGTAATTGCAGGACTGAGCGCATAGACGTCTGTTCGACGAATATGTCTTTCGTCTGGACGAGGGTGTACTGTTATACCCTGTGCCCCAAACCTTTCGCAGTCAAGAGCTACTTTCAAGACATCGGGATTGTTACCGCCTCTTGCATTGCGAAGAGTGGCAATTTTGTTTATGTTAACACTTAGCTTAGTCATGTTTTGACAAAATAGGTTATGAACATTTTTTAGGCTATGTAAAATTACTAATTAAAAGACAAAATCTAAGGAATAAAAATATTAAATTTGCTAAAAATACTCCAAATAGCTATTTTACGTGAGCAATACAACATTTTCCTTCGCATTGTTTGGCAACGTGTTTCAGACAAAGAAGTCGGCAAATATACGTGAGGTCATAAACAACATTCTTGACTTTGGCGGCAAAATTACTATAGAGCGTGAGTTCGCCGCCTTCCTGAAAGATAATACAAACTTGTGTGTTGACACCTTTGGAACATTCGACAATATTGACAACTCTGTTGACTTTGCGATAAGCATCGGCGGCGATGGCACTTTTCTAAAAACCGCACAACACGTAGGACAGACCAATATACCCATCATCGGAATCAACACGGGAAGACTTGGCTTCATAAGCGAGGTGACTCCTCTAGATTCAAGGTCGTTTTTTGAACATCTATTTGCAGGGAACTACAAGTTGGAAGAACGAACCCTGCTGCAGTGTAGCCTTGACGGCGACGACAATGAAGTATGTCCCTTTGCCCTTAATGAGGTGGCAGTGCTCAAGCACGACGTATCGTCGATGATAAGTATAAACACTTATGTCAACGACAAATACCTCGCCACATATCAGTCAGACGGATTGGTTGTCAGCACGCCTACTGGATCAACGGCTTATTCGCTGAGCGTTGGCGGTCCCATTGTATCACCAGACTCAAACTCCATAATAATATCTCCGGTTGCAGCACACAGCTTGTCGATAAGACCCTTGGTGCTCAACGACAATGTGCGCATAAGACTCAAAGTAGAAAGCCGCTCTGAAAATTTCATGGTGGCAATTGACGGCAGGAGCAAAAGTTTTCAAGACACCACTAGCGTGGAAATTGTCAAAGCTCCCTTTTCTATCAAAATAGTCCGCTCACCAGAACACTCCTTTTTCGCTACACTACGCAACAAACTGCTTTGGGGTGCTGACAAACGCTGAAAAATTGGGATGAGACTACTAAAACAATTAAACCGTGACATACTGGCTCTCGTATGGCAAGGGCTGAAAAGCAACCGTTTTCAGTCTGTCAACAACCTTGTAGCCGGACTGGTCATCGTAGCGCTTGAATTCCTATTTGTATGGGCAACAAAACAGACCATAGACATTGCCACCAATTCAAGCGACCGATTCTCATTGAGAGATGCGATAATCTTGCTTATTGTCACGATGGTGCTACAGCTAGCCGTAGCAGCGTGGAAGACTTGGGTCAACACCATGCTCAGCGTCAAGGCTGCCAACAAAATGCAACTTGACGTTTTTAGCCATGCCATATCCTCATCATGGCTTCTTTTACGCCAATATCACAGCGGTGACCTTGTCAACAGAATCGAAAAAGACGTCAACTCCATTGTCAGCTTTGTCACAGACACACTACCCTCTTTTTTCGTTGTAGCGGTGCAATTTTGCGGTGCATTCGTTTTTCTCTACCTCATGGACAAAAAGCTGTCGCTATTTGTACTGATAGTCATACCTTTCTTCCTTGTGCTGGGCAAACTTTATGTTAGGAAAATACGAAAAATTTCACGTCGAATAAGAACCGTTGACAGTCGTCTACAAGCGCAATACCAAGAAGGTATCAACAAAAACATCGTTCTAAAAACGCTGGAAGGGGCTACGCGTTCGGCCTTGAACAAGGTGGTTTTCACCCAGGACTTGCTAGTTAATCTCGTAAGACGTAGGGCATATTTCTCGGTGTCCTCCAATTTGGTAGTCAACACAGGATTTGTGACAGCCTACTTGTTCACTTTTATCTGGGGGACCTACCATCTCTCCATCGGCATGATAACGTATGGTACCTTAATCGCTTTCGTTCAGCTAGTGGCACAGATTCAGAGACCAGCCAGAGGCATGATAAAGTTTGTACCCGAACTAATCAACCTACTCACTTCGGGTGAGAGATTGCTCGAAATAAGGAAAATCAACAGAGAAAGCAGTGAAGCTGTAAGCAAGGAAGTGGATGTCGTACAGAAGTCATTTGCTGGCGACAAGATTGGCATAAGAGTGACGGGTTTGTCTTTTGGCTATGACAACAACAAACCAATACTCGACAATCTCAACTATGATTTCCGGCCTGGTTCACGCACAGTTATTTCAGCCCCCACAGGGCGCGGGAAAACCACACTTATACGCCTAATGCTTGCTCTTTTCAACCCAACGAAAGGAGAAATTTCTGTTTATAATCGGTATTCTTCACACATTGCCGACCTAAGCACTCGCCCATTGTTTGCCTATGTGCCGCAAGGAAACACCCTCTTCAGCGGAACAATAAGAGCCAACCTTAAATTGGCCGCCCCTGATGCAACAGACGAAGAACTCTTTAGGGTACTGGATATCGCCGAAGCTGACTTCGTAAAGAATATGCCACAGGGATTGTCCTCGCAATGCGGTGAAGGCGGAACATCATTGTCTGAAGGCCAAGCGCAGAGACTATGTATAGCCCGAACACTGCTCAAGAACGCACCAGTCCTTTTGCTTGACGAAGCAACTTCAGCCCTTGATATTAATACCGAAGCTGCCCTGTTAAACAACATTACCACCAATTTCCCCAACACTACAATAATCTGCATATCCCACCGCCCCAAGGCACGCGAATATTGCACAGCGGAACTACAATTATAAGATCTTGCAAAACGCACAAGCCGATTCTGTTGACGTTGTGCGACAGTTTATTGCTGTTTGTTACGTTGATAGTGAGACTTGGCAAAAGCGAAGAAAAACAACACGCCTGCTACATTTACAATCCAAGCGAGCCAAAAAGCAGCACCATAGCCCCCCCAATCTACACAACTGCCACCAAACAAGACACCGAGACCAATTCCCACGTCCCAGGACGTGAGCAGCGTGCTGTTGGCAGTGCCGCGTTGTGAAGACGGTGCAAGGCTAATAAACATATTCTGCATGGCAGGAAACATATGACCATTGCCAAGTCCGATAATTAATGCCGCACCATAATATCCAAAATCGTTGTGGAACGCTGCAAAGAGGAAATAGCCGAACAAACTAATCAGTGCGCCTATAGAACAGTTGAACACTATCATACCTCGCCTGAGAGTTCGAGCCCCAACAAGACGGCTAGTCATCAAACCACAGCATAGGACTGCAAAGAACAAGCCTGTCCCCGACGTCATGTGAAGTTCTTCCTTGCCGTAGATTGCCAAATATGTGGATAGAACGCCGTATGAAAAGGCCAAGCAGGCGAGTGTCATACCAAGACTCCACCCTTTGACTAGTATGAAGCGGTCTAGCGAAAGTTTACACTTGGCCTGTTGTAACGGTCTCTCCTTAAGTTTTACAGTGCTATTGATATACAAGCCCGTCCCCGACGACAACAAGGCAATTATAAAGACTATGTCGTAGGAATGCAAGTATTGGTAAGCAAAAAGACCTACAGTCGGAGCTATGGCAGTGGCAAGGTTATTTGACAATCCATAATAACCGATTCCTTCCGCCCTTCTTGACGATGGAAGTACATCAATTGCAACAGTGCTGTTAGCAACAGTGACGGTGCCCATTGGTGCACCATGGAAGGTTCTAACGATAGCAAACAACAACAATGATGCTGCAACAATATAGCCAGCAAAGAAAATGAAGAAAAAGAAGTAACTTATGAGCAAAACGTCTCTGCGCTTGAAATTGTCTACCAAGTAGCCACTTAGTGGTCTCACCAACAATGCTGTGATGGTATAGCCAGACAATACAAGGCCTATCATATGCTTGTTTGCCTGAAAAGTTTCACTCAAATAGAGAGGCAACAAAGGCATAACTATCATGAATGAAAAATTAATCATGAAATTAGCTGTCCAAACCTTTATGTAGTTGCTATTCCAAAGACGTTCCATATCTTTCTCTGTTTGTCATTTATCAAGCGTTCCCCCAACTTTATATTTACAAAGTTGAGGGAACGAAGCTTATAGGCTGCCTTTATGAGGCACTAGTCAGGGTATTCCAGATTACTTAGTTTCTACAAGTATCCGTTCCAAGACAACCTGCACAGAAGTGGCCGTAGCATGACAGCCCAGTAACAGCGGACTAACCGCCAAAATTATCATACATTATGTTTTCTTCCTCAACACCTAACTCTGTCAGCATGCCAACTACAGCCTTGCTCATAGGGCCGGGACCACACATATAGTATTCAATATCTTCAGGCGCATCATGGTCTTTTAGATATGTATTGTACATTACCTGATGTACGAAGCCTGCCGTGTACTTAACACCTGCTTCATCGGCTGCGGGATCGGGTCGGTCAAGTGCTAGATGGAAGTGGAAATTAG
>CAVCAW010000029.1:0-74929 GCA_963600315.1 Bacteroidaceae bacterium
GCCTTGCGACCGTCCAAAGCCCAGTCAGCAATGCATTTTGCCGTCTACAAGCCCCAAAGAAGCACTATTTGCACAACAATCACTCTAACAAACATACACAGCGGATAAACTGTAGTGTAAGCCACGGTGGCTTTATTGGCATCTGTCGTCCCATTCACATAGTCCAATGCCATAGGATTAGCCATACTGCCGCAGAGCAGTCCACCTACCGCTGGCAAACCGAGCTTGGTAAACTTCAGCGCAAACCACCCCACCAACACCACTGGCACCACGGTTATGAGAAAGCCGAGTCCAATCCACAGCGCACCATTAGCCCCGACCACAGTATCGAAAAACCTCGGTCCAGCTGACAATCCCAGGCACGCCAGATACACCGACAGCCCCAATCCCCTGAGCATTCTGTTGGCACTATTTGTTGTATAGGTAACCATGTGGAAACGTGGCCCATAGGCTCCCACCAATATTCCTACCACTATGGGACCGCCTGCCAAACCGAGTTTCACGGGCACTCCCATCGAAGGCAAACTCAGCGGTATAGCTCCGAGCAGAAGTCCGAGCACTATACCTATAAATATAGCTGCAAGGTTAGGCTCATCAAGATTCGCCACCACATTGCCCATGTGGGCGGCTACGTGTTCCACCGCCTTTTCTTCTCCTACCACCGTCACATGGTCGCCCATACACAGCACCAGGTCGGGTGTGGCTACAAGGTCTATGCCCGCCCTGCTCACACGGCTCACGTTTACCGAAAATCTCTTGCGCAGCTGTAGCGACCCTAGTCGCTTGCCGTTAATTCCAGGGCGCGTCACAACCACGCGCTTTGATACTATCTGGCTGTCTACCTTGTCCCAGTCTACATCTTTGCGATTCCAGTCAGTAGCATCGCGCTCGCCAAAGAAGATGGTGAGATAGTCCGCATCCTTACGCTGCGCTATCACCAGAATTCTGTCACCTGCCTTGAGCACAGAGTCAGCCGTGGGCAACGTCACCTTGCCGTCACGCCACAGACGCGATGCCACAAACTCTATCTTCGACAGAGCTGTCACTTCTTTAAGCGTCTTGCCGCATACTGCCACATTGCGCACATGAAACGAAACAATATAAGGAGCCGTGTCTTTTTCCTGTTCGTCGCGTGCCTCGCCAGACTTGCCAGACTTGCACACTAAGGCTTTCAGCAGTATAAAGGCAACAATAACCCCGACCACACCGAGCGGATAGGTCACCGCACAACCCAGCGACAACGACGCTGCTTCTTCTGCCATGCCTGTCTGAGCCATCGTCTGCTGTGCTGCACCAAGGGCTGGGGTATTGGTCGTTGCACCACACATCACACCCATCATGTCAGGCAAACTCACATCAGTCAAACCGCAGAGGACAAGAGCGAAAAGCGTTCCTACCAACACCACCGCCAGACCAATAAAGTTCTGCTGCGCACCGCCATGTTTGAACGCACTCACGAAACCGGGGCCCACCTGTAAGCCCAGCGAATAAACAAACAATACCAAACCGGCATCCATAGCGTATTGCAACATGGTGCTATTGAAACGCACACCACTATAGCCTGCCACTATGCCAACGAAAAATACAAAGGTCACACCGAGGCTTATGCCCCTGACTTTTATCTTACCCAGTCCGATACCCAAAGCACAAACTACCGATATCAGCAACACTGCCGAAACACTGTCGGAGAACTGTAAAAGGGAACTGGTTTTATCCATTATATCCATTATTATAAATGAGGAGTCTATCGTCCTACACTCTTGATTTTCTCACACTACCAGCAGCCAATACACTCAGCGACGACTGCCAGCTGCAAAATTATCAAAACCTTTTTATCCGCCACGAAGTTTCAATGCAATTTCGCTCTCACACCCACCCTACAGCCTTACACACCGCCCGCTCCTTGCAAAAACCATTGATTTGACGGAAAGAATTTCGGCTGCAACCAACGAGCCCGCCCTACATTATTTTTTACCAAGTTGCGCTGAAATTTACAGCATCGCAGTTTAATTATTAGAAAAACCAACTGTCACTACAAAACGAAGATTTAAGCAAATCATCACGAACCGCAAAAAACAACGTTGAATTCTTGGCACTCAGGAATAAACAACGTAACTTTGCACTGCGAAAGCTAAAGGAGTGGAGAGATTTGCGCTGCTTGCAACCACTTGAAAAAATGCTAAAAACGGCAGTTAAACGATTATTGCGCCATCAGGGTCAGCCTGCATTGGGTGCTATTGTTTGAGGCCATGCGTTTTGTTCCGAGTCGCCACTTGCGACACGTCTTTCTCCCAGCTTCTGTAATGCTTCGGTTTTTTGTCCGACAACAACTAAAAACATAACAGCATACAAGATGAGCTATTTATTTACATCCGAATCAGTTTCAGAGGGTCACCCCGACAAGGTGGCCGACCAAATCAGTGACGCCGTACTCGACCAACTTCTGGCCTACGACCCACAGTCCAAAGTGGCATGCGAAACTCTCGTCACCACAGGTCAGGTCATGGTGGCAGGCGAGATTAAGACTCATACCGTACTCGACCTCCACGACGTTGTGAGAAGCACCATTCGCCGCATCGGCTACACCAAGGCCGAGTATATGTTCGACGCCGACAGTTGCGGAATCCTCAATGCCCTCCACTCACAGAGTCCTGACATCAACCGCGGCGTAGAGCGTGGCGATGCCGACCCCTATGCCCAGGGAGCAGGCGACCAAGGCATGATGTTCGGCTATGCCAACAACGAGACAGAGACCTACATGCCCCTGCCCCTCTATCTCGCCCACGAGATTCTCAAGGAACTGGCTGTCATACGCCGTGAGGGCAAGCAGATGACCTATCTCCGCCCTGATGCCAAGAGCCAGGTAACTATCGAATACAGCGACGGCGGCGTACCCATGCGCATCGACACCATCGTAGTATCCACTCAGCACGACGAGTTCATACAGCCCAACCAGCCAGGCAAGGAGGCTCAGGACAAGGCTGATGCCCAAATGGTGGAGACCATAGCCCGCGACATCAAGGAGATTCTCATGCCACGCGTAGTGGCTGGTATCCACAACGACAAAATCAAGGCTCTCTTTGACGGCAACGTGAAATTCTTCGTGAACCCCACAGGCAAGTTCGTCATCGGTGGTCCCCACGGCGACACGGGTCTCACCGGCCGCAAGATTATCGTCGACACCTACGGAGGCAAAGGAGCCCACGGCGGCGGTGCCTTCTCCGGCAAAGACCCCAGCAAGGTGGACCGCTCTGCAGCCTATGCTGCACGCCACATCGCCAAGAACATGGTGGCAGCGGGAGTGGCAGACGAGATGCTCGTAGAACTCAGCTATGCCATCGGAGTGGCAGAGCCTATCAATATCTATGTCAACACCTACGGACGCAGCCACGTGTCGCTCAGCGACGGCGAGATAGCACGCAAGGTGGCTGAAATCTGGGACCTCCGCCCCTATGCCATCGAGCAGAACTTCAAACTGCGCCAACCCATCTACGCCGAGACTGCTGCCTACGGACACCTCGGTCGCACTCCACAGGTAGTCACCAAGAGTTTCAAAAACACTATCCAAGGCGACAAGCAGGTGGAGGTAGAGCTCTTCACCTGGGAGAAGCTTGACTACGTTGACAAGGTGAAGAAGGCCTTTGGTCTGTAACCCCGTCTCGCTGACATTGCCAATCTGGTCGGCGTCCCTGCTCCACAACAGTCGGGACGCCGACCAGTCAAACTGTCTACTAACAGTCTTTACATATATATATTATATGAGCAAATCTCTATGCATATACTGCGCCTCGAGCCAAGACACCGACGAATGCTACCGACAAGTCGCCTATAGCGTAGGTCGCCTATGCGCCCTCAACGGGTGGCGACTGACTACCGGGGCAGGGAGCGAAGGCCTCATGGGGGCTGCCTTCAGGGGCTGCCGCGATGCCGGCGGCCACGTGACGGGTGTCATTCCCCAGTGGATGGTCGACCGCGGGTGGCTGCAAGAGGGACTTGACGAACCCCTCATCGTCAACGACATGAACGAGCGCAAGCAAATTTTCCGTGACTCTTGCGACGCCGTGGTAGTCATGCCGGGCGGCTACGGCACAATGGAGGAGTTCTTCGAAACTCTCACCCGCAAGCAGCTCGGTCTGTTCGACAAACCTATCGTCATGCTCAACTATGACCATTTCTACGACCGCCTGCTCGACTGGATGCACCAGTGCCGCCAAGAGCAGTTTCTACGCCACGACTCCGACCTCTCTCTCTTTGACGTCATTCTCTCACCAGAAGAGCTATTCCCTCTTCTCAACAGCAAGTAACCATCACCACAGACTATGCCAACCATGCAGCAGGACACTCTGAAAGCCGTCACCACGCATCTCTCCCTACCCAACGAAGCCAACGAGGCTCACACGGGACAGATGAACTCCGTGCATAAGTCCACCGGCAGCCAAGCCCCTCACGTGGACACGCTTGCCGTGTGCGACACCGTCACCACCACCGAGGTCGACTCCACCCTGCTGTTCCGCAACTACGGATTCTTCGATAGCACCAGGCAAGCTGACGCAACCCGTCCACTCCACTTCACTGGCATCAGTGGCACCCCCGTACCCTACAAGCCGGGCAATGACACCATCGTCGTCTGTGCCTTGCTGGTGTGCCTATTGATTACCAGCTTCGTCGTGAACCGCAACCGCCATGCCATAGCTCTGCAAATAAAGAATTTCTTCCACAACCGCAGCCGCAGCGAGTCTATCGCCCTCAAGTCAGAGAGCAACGTGAGGCACCAGACCTACTCCATCGTGATTGAGGGCGCTATGCTGAGTCTTATCTTCTTCAGCTACACTTGGGCCAAATTTGGCTTCGACTCTTCCACATATTCGCCTTATCTGATTCTCGCAGCCGACATAGCGGTGATTCTTGGCTATTTCGCCTTGAAATATGTCCTCCTTCTCACGTTCAACTGGACCTTTTTCACCGACGAGAAGCGCAGTCTGTGGCTCTCCTGCTACAACCTGTTGGTGCTCTGCAAGACTGCCATGATACTTCTGCTTACCTTGGCGGTAATGTTCTTCAATTTGTCACCTGAGATTTGCATCTACGCATTCCTCGCTATTCTCGCCATCAACGAATCCATGGTACTATTCAAGACCCACCAAATCTTTTTCACTTGTCCTTTTGGCGGTCTTTTAAGTATTTTGTACTTTTGCACTTTGGAATTGCTTCCGCTCCTTTTGTTGTGGAAAGCACTGATAAAATCCACCGATTATTTACTAATTTGAGTCTAGCGACTCCGTATAGTTTAGAGTAACAATACTATCATGGTCAAGAAAATACTTGTATCGCAGCCCAAGCCTTCTCCGTCCACCAAATCTCCATTACTGGATCTTGAGCAAAAACACGATGTCCAAGTGGACTTTCGCTCGCTCATAGCTGTTGAGAGACTCTCACCCAAGGAGATAAGGGCGCAGAAAGTTAACATTCTCAGCCACACCGCTATTGTATTCAACTCTAAACACGCTATCAACC
This sequence comes from Bacteroidaceae bacterium, assembly GCA_963600315.1. Taxonomy (GTDB): domain Bacteria; phylum Bacteroidota; class Bacteroidia; order Bacteroidales; family Bacteroidaceae; genus UBA6382. The sequence goes on from CAVCAW010000029.1 coordinate 5,515, forward strand.
ACTTCTTCAACCTTTGCAAGGATATGCGTATCACGCTGCCCGAAGACATGAAGTACTTCTTCATCTCCCAGCAGGTGTCGCTCTATGTGCAGCAGTTCATACAGTATCGCAAGCGCAAAATCTTCTTCGGCAAATCCGGACTACTCTCCGACCTCCTCGAAGTAATGCTCAAGCACAAGAAGGAGAAGTTCTTTATTCCGCAGAGCGACGTTCACCGCAAGGACCTCTCCGACCTGCTCGACAGCAAGGGTATCAACCACACCGACTGCGTGATGTATCGCACCGTGAGCGCCGAGCTCGACAAGAGCAAGCCCTTCGACTACGACATGATTGTTCTCTTCACCCCAAGCGGAGCCAAGTCTCTTCTCGACAACTACCCCGACTACAAGCAGGGCGACACAGTGTTTGCCTGCTTCGGTGAAGGCACTGCCAGCAAACTCGAAGAACTCGGTTTCCGCGTTGACATAAAGGTCACACAAGGCCAAGGGGTATCTATGGCGAGCGCCATAGACGAGTACCTCAAGGCACAAAAGGCGTAACCCCACACGTCGGGGCCACACGCCCACTCTTATATTCACAATGTTCACTTTCAGGAAAAAGGAGCGCATCACCTCGCTCAAGGAGATAGAGAGCATCTTCGAGCGCGGCAAAAACCGTTCTACGACGGTCTACCCCGTCATGGCAATCTACCGCATGTATCCCCTGCCCCAAGACGGCTGCACTCCACCGGTCAAAGTGCTTATGTCGGTAGCCAAAAAGCGTCTGCACCACGCTGTAGACCGCAACCGGGCCAAGCGGCAACTCCGCGAAGCCTACCGACTTCAGCGTCACACGCTGACCGACATTATGGCTACTCTTGACCAAGGACACACAGGACTGCTCATAGCCTTCGTGTGGCTCGGCGACAAACCGCAGCCTTCAGCCACGATTCACTCTTCTGTGGGCAAAATCCTGTCAACGGTGGCAAAGCATTTTGAAACTCGCCATGCCGCCCAACAACAGTCTGCCTTGCAGACCAATTGTTAAAGGCTCGTCTGCGTAAGTTCGCATCATCTCAAGTTCTCATTTCACGTTAAGAAGCGAGGGGTTCCCCATGAAAGATTCTAACCACTTCACCAAAGACTCCGTCATCAAAGAGCCCAACTCCAAAGAGACGATTGCAAACATTCCCGTTGCAAACGCCCCGACCTCCAAAGTCTCCGCAATAAAGGTTGCAGTCCGCCCTATTGCGTTTTTTTTCTCATGGCTGCTTATTCTTCCCATTCGTTTTTACCAGCGCTTCATTTCACCGCTCACGCCACCATCATGCCGTTTCACTCCCACGTGTTCGCAGTATGCGGTCGAAGCCCTGCGCAAGCACGGTCCCATCAAGGGTCTATGGCTTGCCGTGAAGCGTGTGCTACGCTGCCACCCATGGGGCGGCAGTGGTTATGACCCCGTGCCGTAACATCATTTAATTTATTGGCTACGACACGGCTTTTCCCCTTAACTTTTTCTTATCTTTACGCTATAGCATTCCCGTACCGCCCGAGCTTATAGCTACATTTTCATTACTATAGCGGGTCAACGTCAAAATATATCATGACCGAGCGGTAGCGGCGCTCTGCCGTCACCTTGCCTGCTATATCACTGAGTTTCGCCCTCATCTCAGCCACGGGCATCGATGGGTGCACCTTCAGCGCAGCCTTGCGCAAGTGGAGCATGTGCACTTTGGCCACGGGTGGTTTGTCGGGACCCAGCACTCCGCCACCAAACTCCTTGAGCAGCAGTTGGGCAGCCATATTGGCGGCACCGTTCACCACGGCTTCGTCACGGTGCTTGAACCATATATATATGAGGCGGTAGAACGGCGGGTAATAGAACTGTTTGCGCTCTGCCAGCTGAGTATGGTACATGGCTCTATAGTCATCGCTGACCACCTGACTCACTATAGGATAGTCGGCGTGTTTAGTCTGCAGCACCACCATTCCTCTCTTGGCCCTGCGCCCAGCTCGTCCTGCCACCTGACTCATCATCTGGAAGGCTCGCTCATAACTGCGGAAGTCGGGCACCGAGAGCATGGCGTCGGCATTAAGTATGCCCACCACCCTCACGTTGTCAAAGTCCAGCCCCTTGCTCACCATCTGGGTGCCGATGAGAACATCGGTGCGGCCGGCGGCAAAATCATCTATAATGCGTTCGTAGGAGTTGCGCGACCTCGTGGTGTCGAGGTCCATGCGGGCAGTGCGAGCTTTAGGAAAACGTCGCTGCACTTCTTCCTCTATCTTCTCGGTGCCGAAACCATAGGCATGGAGGTCTTGTCCCTCACACGACGGGCATTTCTCGGGCACGTTATACGTGTTGCCACAGTAATGGCAGTGTAGCTTGTTGTCGCCGCGGTGATAGGTCAGACTCACGTCGCAATACTGGCAGGTGGGCACCCAACCACAGGTGGCACACTCCAGCACGGGCGCATAGCCTCGCCTGTTTTGAAACAAGATGACCTGTTCGCCCACCTCCAGTGCCTTGCGCATCTCCTCCTCGAGCTGCGGCGAGAATGGGGGTGTCATCATCTTGCGCTTCATGAGGTCTCTCACATCTGCCACGTTTATCTGAGGCAATAACATGTCGCCAAACCGTTTGTCAAGGCGCACGTAGCCATATTTGCCATGCTCCGCATTGTAGAAGCTCTCCACCGAGGGGGTAGCAGAGCCGAGCAGCACCTTGGCTCCGTGCAGGCGAGCCAGCACCATGGCGGTGTTTCTGCCGTTGTAGCGCGGTGCGGGGTCTTGCTGCTTGAAGCTCGTTTCGTGTTCCTCGTCTACTATCACGAGTCCGAGGTTGCGCTGTGGCAAGAAGAGTGCCGAACGGGCTCCCAGAATGATGTCATAAGGTTTGTCGCCCAGTTGCTTCCGCCACACCTCCACTCTCTCTGCGTCAGGGAGCTTGGAATGACTCACTCCCAGCTTGTCACCAAACACGCGTTGCAGACGTTTGGTAATCTGGGTGGTCAGGGCTATTTCGGGCAGCATGTAAAGTACTCGCTTACCCTGAGCGAGACACTGCTTCATGAGCTGGATATAGATTTCGGTCTTGCCGCTCGACGTGACTCCGTGTAGCAGACACACGTCTTTTTCGACAAAGGCCTTGACTATGCTGTCGTGAGCTTCCTGTTGCGCCAGCGAGAGGGTTATCTTGTCGTTCACACTACCGCTGAAGGCGCGCAGGCGTTTTACTTCGAAATCATAGAGTTCCACCACTCCTTTGGCTTTGAGCCCCAACAGAGCAGAGGAAGCGCCTCCCGTTTCTTTGAGCAGCTCAGTCCTACTCACTTCGCGCAACAACTGGGGATTTTTCAGTTTCAAGGCAGCGCTCACTCCTGCCATCTCCACGAGTTTGGCTACTATGGCTTGGCGGCGTGGTGTTTTGACAAGCGACTTGAGGAGTTCGTCGAGTGCCTCTGCATTCATGTAGTTGCGGCAGAGCCTCACGTGTACTTCCTTCTTGGGCTTGTAGGTCTTCTCCAGTGTCTCGCTCACCTCCACAACTCCCTTGTCCATCAGCGACCTCACGCTGCGCATCAGTCCGCTCTTGACCACGGATTTCTGCAATTGGGCTATGGTGGTGCTCTTGCCGCTGCTTAGCAGGTCGACTATTGCGGCTTCGGCTTTTGACAGTTTGTCGAAGTCTTCGAATCCCTCTACAAGCCTCACGGTCGTTTCGCTGGCGAGTTTCATGCCGCCAGGCAGGGCAGCTTTCATCACGTCGCCCACCGAACACATATAGTAGTCCGCTATCCACTGCCACAGGCGCAGTTCGGTGCGCCCCACCACTGGAGCTTGGTCGAGCACGTCTGCCACCTGCCTTATCTTGAAGTCACCGGCAGGAGGTTCATCGCTCAGTGCCGCCACGATGCCAGTGTAGAGTTTGTCAGTACCAAAGGGCACCACTACCCTGCAGCCGACTGCCACACGGCTGCCGGCCTCTTCGCTCAAGGCATAAGTAAACATGCCCTTCACAGGTACGGGCAATATCACCGACACGTAGGTCATTTGATGCGGCTATTCTCCCGACGGATTGATGAGAGTGTCAGGGTTCTCGTCGGTGAACCACTTGGAGTACATCAGGTAGTGCGACGCAATGCCCTTGTTGAGCTCCCTGGCTTGGTCGGGGTCTACCTTCTTTATGAACTTGGCAGGCACACCGCCCCATAGTTCTCCAGCACCCACCTGGGTGTTTTTGAGCACCAGTGCGCCGGCAGCCACTATGGCTCCCTCGCCTATGCTGCAGTCGTCGAGCAGCGTGGCTCCCATACCTATCAGTGCGCCGCTGGCTATCTTAGCGCCGTGTACGGTCACATTGTGGCCTATGGTCACGTCGTCGCCTATCTCTATGGCGGCTTTCTTATAGAGGGTGTGCAGACACGACCCGTCTTGCACGTTGACTCTGTTGCCCATCTTTATGTAGTTGACATCGCCGCGTACTACGGCGTTAAACCAGATGCTGCAGTTGTCGCCCATCTCCACTTCGCCTATCACCGTGGCGTTTTCGGAGAGGTAACAGTCCTTGCCAAATTTAGGGGTCTTTCCTTGTATTGTCTTAATGAGTGCCATGTCTTATGTAGTTGTGTGTGTATGGTGTTTCGGTAGATATCAGTCTTGCGGCAGCGGAGCACATGCCTTCTGCAGCCATGCGCAGTCTGCCTCGTCGTTGAGAAGTGGCAGCAGAGTGTCGGCTACCGTCTTGTGATAGTCGTTGAGCCACGCCGTCTCAGTGGGTGTCATCATCGTGGTGTCGATCAGTCGTGTGTCGATGGGGCATAGGGTGAGTGGTTCAAAGCCCACAAACTTGCCAAACTCGGTCTCCTGGTGCGCCACGCAGAGCAGCACATTCTCTATGCGCACACCAAAGCGTCCCTCCAGATAGAGTCCTGGTTCGTCGGTCACGGTCATGCCTTCCACTATGGGCGCCGGCATATAGTTCATGCGTATCTGGTGAGGACCCTCGTGCACATTGAGGTGAGCGCCCACACCGTGACCTGTGCCGTGGCCGAAGTTATAGCCCTCCTGCCACATAGCGTAGCGCGCTGCGAGGTCGAGTTGTGTGCCGCTGGCTCCGCTCGGAAATTTCAGGCGGCTCAGGGCTATGTGTCCCTTGAGCACCAGCGTGTATACCTTCTTCTGCTCTGGGGTAGCCTCGCCGCCCAGCAGCATGGTGCGAGTGATGTCGGTGGTGCCACAGGTGTATTGTGCCCCAGTGTCCACCAGCAGTATTCCCTCTGCCTTGAGAGGCACGTCGGTCTCGGGTGTCGGTTCGTAGTGTACTATCGCTCCGTGGGCATTGTAGGCGGAGATGGTGTCGAAGCTGAGTCCCTCGAAGTCGCCGTAGGCTTGGCGCAGCGACGTCAGTTTGCGGTCTACCGACAATTCGGTCTCACCACCCTGGGGCACTGCCTCCTGCAACCACCTCAGCCACTTCACCAGTGCCACACCGTCTTGCAGCATGGCTTGCTTCATACCTCTCGCTTCAGCCTCGTTCTTCACTGCTTTCATAGCGGCTATCGGAGAGTCAGCCACCACGCACTGGTCTTCAGGCTCATCGCAGATCACAGCTGCGTCGAGTCGCAATGCCGCCAATGCCACATTGGTGAGCGGCGAGAGCATCACTGTTCCCTCTGCCTTGGCAAGCGAGGCTGTCACCATGTCGTAGGGATAGACACTTACTTTGTTACCATCAAGATATGCCTTGATCTCACTGCTTATCTTACTGCTGTCGCAATAGAGGGCTGTCTCCTTGCGGCTCACAATGCAGTAAGCCACAAATACGGGATTGCAGTGCACGTCGCCACCACGCAGGTTGAGCAACCATGCCACTTCGTCGAGCTGACTGACGAGGATACTGCTGCACCCCTTGCTCTCTACGGCGTCCATCAGCCTCGCCACCTTGCTGCCAACGGTCTCGCCAGCCCACTCCAAAGGCTGTATCGCCACGGGCACACACGGCAACGGCGGTCTGCCGTCAGTCCACAAGTCATCGGCAGCACTGTAGTCCGCCACAAGCTCAATGCCGCTCTCCGCCAGTTCGTCTTGCAGAGCGGTCGCCTCCCCATAGGTCACCAGATTGCCGTCAATGCCCACGCAGTCCTTAGTACTAAGTTGGGCGGCGAGCCACAGGGCTATCGACGGAGTGCCCTCCACTCTCTCCTTCATAAGTTCAAAGGGAGTGTCCTTCAGTGCTTCGGCAGCGGCTATGAAGTAGCGGGAGTCGGTCCACAGGGCAGCAGCGTCGAGCGTCACTACCGCCGTGCCGGCACTGCCTTCAAATCCGCTTATCCACTGGCGACACTGCCAGTGGTCGGGTATGTATTCACCCGCATGGGGGTCGGTCGACGTGAATACGTAGGCTGACAGCCCTTTCTGCTTCATCCATTGGCGCAATGCTGCCACTCGGTCTGCGATGTCCTGTTTCATGTGTGTATGTCTTGTTTTTGTATTTCGGTTTGTGGCAAGCCACACTGACTTGCCAAAGGCAAAGTTACTAAGTCCGCACCGTATTGCACCACCCACAGCCACAAAAAATCTTTCAGCGTCAGCCCAGCGTGATGCCACATGGCGGTTGCAACATCTGCCGTGCTTTAAACGCACAGCAACCTTTCCGCCGAAATTTTTGTTGTCGTCGTTTGGGAATTTCCGCGGAAATTGAATTGCGTTTCGGGGGAAATTGATATCCGTTTCAGCCGAAATTTTCATCAATTTCCGCGGAAACGCAATTTTCAAATGGGCATTACATTGTTGAATGATGAAGATTTTTCTTGACCATGAGTTGTTCTAAGTGCCGAAAATGTGTATCTCTGCACGAAAGATGTACCAAAAATGTGAGCAATCACACATTTTCGGAACTTAGAATAAATTCAACCACACCGACGCATTAAATAAAGGAGATAGGAACATGTTCAACAGAAGCATAATGAAAGAATTAGAGGTGTGATTAGACGACAAGATGGCAAACACCCCACTCTTCCTTGCCGACCGTACTAAGGTAGTGATTCAAGGGTGCTGACTTGTCATGGGGCATCGCAGGCCAGCATGAGCGTTGGGGCGGTCCGTAAAAACATTTGGGGAGTTTCGAAAGGGCACCAGGGTGTGTTGAGCGGGTAATTGTATGCAAAAACGACGCAAACTTGACATATTTTTTGCGTTTTCATGCAATTTATCACGATTTTACTTGTTCTATTCGGGGAAAGCGGTACATTTGCAGCATAATAGCGGAGTTTTGAAAACCGGATTGTATGATTTGGATTTTATTCTCAGTTTTTGCAATTTGCGTGATTGTCCACGACAAAGCTATGGGTCGTGCCGGGCACGGCGAGTGTGACTATAGCGACAGGGGATATTGGCTGCTCAACAGCGAGAAGTGCCCCAATGATGCCGGAAGGTTCTACAGAGACAACGGAAGGGAATGTGATTGCAATGGATGGTATTGCAATCACAACGAAAGACATTTCGACAGCAAGACAGCCTTTCCACTTAATGTTGCTTCGTGTGGCAATGAGGTGAGCCCATTCTACGGGGGCATTTTTTACCACTTTGTCGGCATCTTCTCTTACCTTATTATATTAGTGAGGCGATGCTTGGCTATACCCACAACGCAGTTTATCCACCTGGGGGGGGTAAAATTTCAACAAACAAGACTATTGTTTCAGCGAACGGAGAGACTGTCTTGGCGAACGAGGACAACGAGGACGTGCGAGAGTCTTTCGACAGCATTGTTATACACTCCAGCGCAGCTGCCAGACACAGAAACACGCAGGCAGAACACGGCAAATCATCTAAATTTACTAAAAATGGCATTATTGCGCTGCGGCCTTTATGTTTTTGCTCCCTGATTTTTGTAAACCGAAACTTCACTGATTTTGTAGCAGTTATACGCTCTTTTTTTAACAAAAAGCTTTTTGCCGTATAAGGAATTAGCAGTAATTTTGCAGCTCGTTTCAGGAAGTATACATAAATATTGAGATTTTGAATAACATGATTCGCTTTCTGTTTTTGATAGTATCACTGTTTGCCTTGAGTGGCAGCTACGCTGTGCCTTACGCAGCGCTACACGACAGCAAGCACCCCTACATAGTGATAGCTGACGAAGATTCGCTTGACGATGAGATTCTTATCAGCGACTCGCTGTTCTACAAGATATCCAAACGGATACAGTTCCCAGTCAACAAATTCGTCATTCCGAAGGACTCGCCGCTGCGTCGCGAAATCCAAAACGAGATAATGCCCTACTCTAAAGGCGATTATACGCTGGAGGCTGTGATGCTGCGCGGTGCTGCTTCGCCCGACGGCCCCTATGAGTGGAACAAGACGCTGAGCCAGCTGCGCACCAAGTCGTTGCTCGACATCATACGTGGCAGCGTAGGCCACCATATCGACAGTTGCCTCACGGTCAACGAAGTGCCCGAGGACTACCTCTGCCTCATCATGCTGATGAAGGAGCGTGGCGACAAGGACTGCGACCGCGTGACTGAGGTGGTGAACAAGTATATCTCTACCGACCAGGCACGACTCAAGAGGACGCTCATGGCTATGGACAACAAGCGATTGTGGACACGGCTCAGCAGGGAGTATTTCCCCAAGATGCGTGCCGCACGCGTGGTGTTGGTGTTCAGGAAGCACCGCAAGCCCGAACCACCCAAACCCATGGAGACACCCACGGTGGTAGTACCGCAGCCCGAAGAGAAGGTAGAGGTGACCGATTCGGTAACGCAAACAACAGTAGAGGAAGACACTACAGACTATGTAGTGCCTGCCGAACTGCTCCCGTCATTTATGCCGCGCCGCGAACTGCTGTCGGTGAAGACAAACCTGCTGTTTGACTTTGCCTACGTGCCGGGCTACAACCGCTGGTGCCCGATACCCAATATAGCAGTGGAATACTACCCGCTCCACGGCCACTTCACCTATGGCGCATCGCTCGACTTTCCGTGGTGGCAGCACTACAGCCAGCACAAATATTTCCAGATACGCAACTACCAGTTTGAGACACGCTACTACCTGCGCAACGGCGGTGTAGAACACACTGGCATCGGCAAGGGGGTAGCCTACAAAGGGCTCTACCTGCAGGGCTATGTCAACCTGGCTCTCTACGGCATCTGCTTCGACAAGAACCGTGGCTGGGAAGGCGAAGGCGCAGGAGCCGGCGTGGGCATCGGCTACGTGTTGCCACTGGGCAAGAAGAGCCGCTGGCGCCTCGAAATGGGGGCACAGTTTGGAGTATTCTTCACCAAGTATGACCCCTACCAGTGGCAGAGTGTACTCTTCCCGGAGAGGCAGGACAAACTCTACTACTACAAGTGGAACAACTGGGGTAATTTCTTCCACAAGCGCCGCCACAGTTTCACGTGGGCGGGCCCTACACGCATCGGACTGACTCTTAGCTACGACCTGCTCTACCGCCGCATAGCCAAGAAGGGTGCCAGCTTCAAAAGTAAGGAGGTACAGAAATGAGAACAACACTGACCAGATGCCTATGGCAGGCAGCAGCACTGGTGGGCCTGTGCACTGCGCTGACGAGTTGCGAGCGCAAGCCCGACCTGCACCTCGACTACAATGACGATGTAGTGATTGATATGCCTATGGTAGAACTGGAACTCGACGTATTCTGGAACTACGAGACCGAGGTAGGCGGCACCTACGACTGGAAGGGTGAATGGTACTATGGCTGGGACGACGAAGACAAGGAGCTCTTCGGCGAGATAGGCTACACCAAGCCCTCCACCTTCCAGATACGCCGTTACTACACGGGCGATGAGCCCTATGCAGCCCACACCAACGTGCTGGAGGCAATCATCTATGGCTACACCTACACCGGTGCCTTCAACTGGGGCTACTGGGACTTGCTGACATGGAACGAAGTGCAATCGCTCGACGGTGTGCAGAGTTTGCGCTTCGACGAGCAGACCACACTCGAACACGTCACCGCCTACACGGGCCAGACGATGAACACCGTGCGCTACCAGGCACCCAAATACACCCACTCCTTCTACCAGCCCGAGGCTCTCTTCAGCGCCTACAAACAGGCCATAGAAATCAACAGAAACCTCGACGGCTTCGTCTACGACAAGGACCGCAATATGTGGGTCAAGAAACTGGAGATGCTACTAACGCCAATATCCTATATCTATCTGACCCAGGTGATAATCCATCACAACAACGGCAAGATAACGGGAGTGGACGGCAACGGCAACCTGTCGGGCATGGCGCGCAGCGTCAACGTCAACACGGGTGTGGCTGGCGAAGACGAGATTACAGTGCACTACTACGTGCGCTTCAAGAAGGGCTGCGACATGAAAGGCGAGAGCGTAGACATAGCTGGCGGACGACTCATGTCGTTTGGCATCTGCAACCTCAACGGTAACAAGGCTACCGACTCCCCTACCAGCGGGGCACGCCACTATATGGACGTCAATATGCAGTTCAGCAACGGCATGGACTCCACCTTCGTCTTTGACGTGACCGACCAGGTGCGCAAACGCTATAAGGGAGGTGTCATCACCGTGGAGCTCAATGCCGACACCATCGATATGCCCAAGCGCAAGGGCGGTTCGGGCTTCGATGCCGTGGTCAAAGACTTTGAGGACGGAGGCACACACGAATTTGAGATGTAGCATAAAAAGTCACTCCGCAGACAGACAGAGAGACAATGGCATGAACATAAGAGAAAAAAAAACAACTTAAAAAAAACAACTTAATATTAACTAACCAAAACACTCAACACATGAAAAGACTCAATTATCTTCTTTTCACCGCAGCTGCGCTCACACTCGCAAGCTGCGCCGACGACAACTCTATGGGTGTCGGCAACGAGTCCGCAAAATCGAATGCCGTAAGCTTCGGTTTCAGCGTACCTAACATGTTGCGTTCTGACTTGGTAGGCAACGATGCTGCCAATCAGCTCAGCAATGAGTTCGTAGTCTATGGCACCAAGCACCTGACCGGTGCTGAAAATGCCAGCGCCACCAACGACCAGGCTGTCTACACCAACTACAAGGTTGTCTACTCAGCCAACACCGCAGGTTCCTCTGAGTCAAACTCAGCTAACTGGGAGTATGTAGGAGAGACTCCGTATGATGCCGCTACGGTTTCTCCTGCCGCTACTGGCACGCAGACCATCAAGTACTGGGACTACAGCGCAGCCAACGGCTACACCTTCACCGCTTTCGCCGGCAAGACTGAACTTGAGGCAGGCAACGTCGTTGTAACCAAGACAACCGATGCTACCGGCAACGGCGCGACTGCAAACAGCAAGGGTTATACTGTCAAGACTGCCAAGGCTGAGGCTAACCTCAACAACCTCTACTTCTCTGACCGTGTAGAGGTAGCCAAGGCTAAGTATGGCGAGCCTGTGACCCTCACATTCCGCAACTTCGGTTCGAGAGTACGTGTAGGTTTCTATGAAACCGTGCCCGGCTACTCTGTGAAGATTGACAAGTTCTACTTTGATGACAACGCAACAGAGGCTGTCACTACCTACAAGGCAATGGACAAGGCCAACACCACCAACTTCGCAGCCGCTCACCGCAGCGTCACTCCTGCCACGACCAACGCCCTGACCGTGACCTACGACGACCAGAACCAGCCTACAGTGACCAACACCACCGTTACCTACAGCAACACGCTGACTCTCGGCACCGGTGTTGTCAACACTACGCTCGGCAAATCGGCTACTGCTCCGTCTTGGGACCAGACCAACGGCACTTGGAACACTGTGTACCCCAACGAGGCTTGCACCACTCCGATGCTCATCCGTTGCGACTACACCCTCACCGCTGAGGATGGCTCCAACGAAGAGATTCACGTGAAGAACGCCCGCGTGGTTGTTCCCGCTGAATACATGAAGTGGAAGCCCAACTATGCCTACACCTATCTCTTCAAGATTTCTGACAAGACCAACGGTACTACCGGCACAACTCCTACCGATCCTGACAATCCGAAGCCATACGACCCAAGCAATCCTGACACCTCTGACGATCCTGAAGGACTGCACCCCATCACTTTCGACGCTGTAGTAGTTGACGCTACCACTGGCAATCAGGAGACCATCAGCACTGTTTCTACCAACACCGTGACTACCTACGCTGAAGGTTCTAACGTAACAACTAACGGCGAGTACACGGTTAACGAGACAATCAAGGCTATCAACACTAACACCAGCAACAAGACTGTCATCGTTCCTACCGCAGACAAAGCTAAGTTCGTTAAGCTCGACAAGGTTGCTACCGAGAGCGAAGTAAACGCACAGCTCAATGGTTCGTTGCTCGGCATCACCATGACTGACGAGACTTCTACTGTCGACGGCAACTACTTGACCTTCACTCCGGCTGAGGCTGGCACCTACGCTTACATCTATACGAACACTGCTTACAAGGCAGCAGTTTACACCTCTGCTGCAACTGCCACCCACACCACTGGCACAGTATACTACGCCAAGACTACAAGCGGCGTGTACTACCCAGCTTCTGGCATCAGTGCAGAGAACTTTGACACTTACAAAGCCAACCTCTACACTCTCACTACTACAGCTACTACTGGTGTCTACGACATCAAGGTTATCACTGTAAAATAAAGGGATAACCTCACCATAAATTCGGTAGGGAGGGAGTGATACCCTCCCTACTGCCAAAGAAAAGGAAGAAAACTCTTAACATTTACGAATCATGAAAAAAACTTATCTTATTGTTGCGGCTGCAGCACTGCTCACAGCAAGCTGCGCTGACGACAGCACGACAGGCGGCAACGACTTCGCCAAGAGCGCACCTATCGCTTTTGACATGCAGACTCCCGCTATGCTCAAGGCAACAGAGAGCGGTGCCACTGCCGCCACCAAGCTCGGAAATGAGTTTGTCGTATGGGGAGAGAAGAACGAAGGAGACGGCAAAACGGCTACCTCGACAGAGAACCTCGTGTTTAAGAACTACAAGGTGCAATATACCGCAAGTAGCGCATACACCACTACCAGCAACACCAAGGACTGGGAGTATGTGGGCTACACCCCATACACTAATGCTCAGGTATATCCTGCCATAGCCGACGGCACAAAACAGACCATCAAGTACTGGGACTACAGCGCCAGCAGCTACACTTTCACTGCTGTGTCAGCTAAGCAAGAGGACATCACTAACGGCAAAGTGAAGATAACCAAGACTGAGACCGGCACCAACGGTGTCTACGACAAAGGTTACACCATCGAACTGGCAGACGGAGCTACCACAGGCGACATCTATGTTGCTGACCGCAACGTCATCAGCAAGAGCAATGGTACTGACCGCACTGCAACCAATGCCTACGGCGGCAATGTGACCTTCACCTTCCGCAGTTTCCAGACCAAGGTTCGCTTCGGTCTCTATGAGAGGATTCCCGGCTACAAGGTGAAGGTGACGAGCGTGAAGTTCGGCGGCACCGAAAACACTGCCAACTTCGGTGTTGACGGCAAGTTCATCACTGCCGGCACTGGCACCAAGTACACCGTTACCTATGAGGACGGCACTAACAACACCACAGCCAACAGAGCAGTGGTAGCTGTAGACGGAACTTCTACAAGCACCAACACTCTGACGGGCGGCGCCAACATATTTGGAGATGGCACTTACCTCGGCACTGCAGCCACTGCCCCTACCTACGATCAGGCAGGCGGTGCTTACACAGCCATTCTGCCTTACCCGGGCAACACCACCAACATGAAGTTGACCATCTCCTACGACCTCATCTCAGAGGATTCGGGCGAAAAGATATCCATCAAGGACAAGACAGCGGAAGTACCCGCTGCCTACTGCCAGTGGAAGTCCAACTATGCCTACACCTACCTCTTCAAGATTACCGACAACGCAGCTGACCTCTACCCCATCACCTTCGACGCTGTAGTAGAGACTGCCGAGGAGGGTACGCAGGAGACTATCACCAGCGAGACCGAGCCTTCTATCACTACGTTCGCAACCAGCGGCAACACGGTGGTTACTGGCAACGACGAGTACAAGACAGGCAGCACTATCTACGCATCAGTAGTAGACGGTGGCACAGCGGTAACTCTGACCGACGCTACAGCCAAGGTTTACACCGTTTCGTCCACCGACGAGGCCAACTTCCCAATTACTGCTGCTTCGGTAGCTAATGCTATTGAACACGCATCAGTCACTGATGCCAAAATAACGGCTACAGCTATAACAGGTGCGACTATCGCGACTGTTGTACCTATGGGCGACGGCACAACAGCCACTCGCACTCTGTCAGCCATTTCATGGACAGCAGAGTCGGGCAAGACCTACGCTGTAGAGTACACCGGCACAACAGGCAAGAAGACCTACAAGATAATCAAGATTGCTGACTAAGCAATCGCTCGCAGGCAAGACCTGACAGGCAGGACGGGGTTCGACTCCCCGCCCTGCTACCAAAACAAAAAGATACAGTCCCCCACACACCACTGCGGCAAGGGCACGCTGGGCGACCGAGAGGGGAAAGAATAATACCAAGACCTGAGCGGGACGGTTTCGCTCATGCACAAACACTATGTATAAAAGATTAGCAACATACCTCATGGCAGCACTGTCGCTTACGGCATGCGTAAACGACGAGGACAACAGCCCGTCAATCAGCGGCGGCAAGGGCGTGATATCGTTTGGTCCCGAAGTGTCGCCAATGCTACGAGCCACCCAGACGGGAGCCACCGCCGCCACCACGTTGGGCAACAAATTCTACGTATTCGGTATCAAGAACGAGAGCCGCGAGGGTGCTGGCAACGTGAGCAACGAGAACCTCGTGTTTCGCAACTACAAGGTGGCTTACACCACTGGCAGCGCCAACACCTCCACCACCAACACCAGCGGCTGGGAGTATGTGGGAGTGAAGCTCACCGACAACGAGGCTGCCAACCTGATGCCCAACCCAAGTGCCGGCGACAACACGCAGACGGTGAAATACTGGGACACCAATGCCGACGACTATACCTTCTACGCCATAGCCGTAGCGAACAACGACCTCGAGGACGGCAACGTGGCCATCACAAAGACCACCGACTACGCCTATAATGCCTATCGCAACGGCTACAGTGTAGCTCTGAAATCCACCGCCGACCCCACAGCCCTCTACATAGCCGACCGATACAACGTCACTGCCACGGGCAGCGGTTCGGTCTATGGCGACAACGTGACATTCACGTTCCGCAACGCCATGGCAAAGGTGCGCGTGGCGATGTATGAGACGGTGCCGGGCTACACGCTCACCCTCGACGCTTTCCGCATAGCAGACAACAAGACAGTGCCCTCCTTCGGCGACATGACGACAGCTGCTACCGGTGCCTTCAGCGCAAACCTAGCCACCAACAAACCGGGCCACGACGGCACCATGACCGTCATCTACAAGGAGACGGGCGAGGGACAGAACATGGCGCAGGTAGCTTTTGATGCCACCAAAGACAACGTGCTCACCCTGGGCGACAACCTCAAGGCAGGCACACAGCTCACCAACACCTCCGCCACCGCCCTCTACGACCATGCCGACGGCACGTACACCACGGTGTACCCCATGGAGGATAACAACAGCAACCTGAAACTGAAGGTGGACTTCACCCTCCACGCTACTACGGGCGAGACGATAAAGGTGACCGACGCTACCGCCGAGGTGCCCGCTGCCTACCTCAAGTGGAGACCGGGCTATGCCTACACCTACATCTTCAAGATTAGCGACCAAACCAATGCCACCGTGGGCAGTCTCACGGGTCTTTACCCCATCACCTTCGACGCAGTGATGATAACTGACGGAATAGGCGAGGAGGAGAAGATATCCACCACGGGCACTGGCACCAATATCATCACCATGGGCTATGACCAGACTGCCAAGACCGTAGTGGTGGGCAAGGACGACTATGCAGAGGGCAACACCATCTACGCTTCAATTGTAGAGTCGGACAATATCGTCACACCCACCAACAGCAATGCAAAGCTCTACACAGTGACGACCAACGACCCCGACAACCACCCTGCCACTGAAGCTACAGTGGCAGAATACCTCACAGCATATGCCGCCGACAACACACTCATAGACCAGCCGGTGACAGCCTATGACATGACACTGCCGGCTGACGCCTTCGTAAACACAGTGCCGATCAGCAATGGTGACACACGCACACTGGACGCTGTGAAATGGACGGCTCAGAAGCACGTCTACGCTGTGGAATACACCAACGCCTCGGGTAGCAAGAGCTACAAGATAGTGAGGGTTGGCGGATATGACGGCAAGACTTCGGGCACACTGACGCTCAACCGCACCACAGTGAGCAACATGGGTGGAGACATCAAGCCTCTACTCAAAGTAGACGATGAGACTATAAGCAACCAAGATGTGACATACGCTCTCGACTATGCCGGCACCTACGGACTAGCCGTACCGACGAGTGTCATCATAGACTACGCCGGTACCGACGAAATAACCGTCAGCGTTCCGGCAGGCACGGCAGCCACCACTGGCGGCAACAGCTACACCCTGATAGCCACCTATGGTCGCCGCACCTACACTACATCCTTTACAGTAAGCCAATAACGCACAGCAATGAAGGACACTACAAAGCACACCCTACGCAGACTGAGCACCGCCGCCATCAAGACTACACTCATGGCGGCAGTGGTGGCAGCACTGCCCGGCTGCTCAGCCTCCGACGGAGACTCAACGACTCCCGCCGGCGAACTGCACAGCATATCGTTCAGTACCTCGGGAGAGATGAAGCAACAGCTGAAATCGATGACCCAGACAGGACTGGAGACGCTGGGCTACGAGTCCATACTCCTCTACGGCTACAAGACCATAGAGTCGGAACTGCAGAACGTCATGCCGGGCTACACGCTCAACTACACTGCCAACTCCGCTAATTCCTCTGCCTCAAACACCAACGACTGGGAGTATGTGGGGCAAGGCACCGACTATCTGGGCAACAAGCAGGAGATAAAGTACTGGGACGGCAACTCCAAGGACTACCGCTTCTTCGGAGTACTGCCAAAATACAAGGACAGACTGAAGTATAATGACGCCGCCATTACCTCATCGACCGTAGTGAGCGCCAGCGGCAACTTCAGCATGACCTTCGACGGACTGGAATATATGACTCTGACTGCCGACGGCAAGTACTACAATTCTGCCGGTACAGAGGTAGCCGAGAGCGAGATACCGATGTATGGCACCCTGTGGCAGGGCGACCCCGCCACAAGCTACGACAGTCCCGTGCCCATATCGTTCGCCAAGCCCTACGCACTGGTACGCGTAGTATTCGAACGACCCGCCGGCACGACGACCACTGTATTGGGCAATGCCAGCGGCACCGACCACGCCATAACCTTCGGACCCAAAGACGGGTCTTCTCTGGCAGGTTCGGGCGTGGTGGACGTGAGCTGGTCGATGACAGACACCCACGAGACAGCCACAGCCACGGCAGGCACTGCCACACTGCCCACCATGAAGCTCGACCCGCTGACACTCGCCGAGCAGGACACACGCTATGTGGCATGGCCCGAATACTTGATGATACCCGTTAGCAATGCCGTGGACTTCAAATGCACTGCCCACATCCACACCACCAACTCATCGGGCACAGACGTCTACGACGAGCGCACCGCCATAGTGCCCGCAGCCTACATGGGGTGGCGCCCCGGTTTCGAATACACCTATGTGTTCAAGATAACGTCGACCAACTCGATGGAGTTCAGCCACGTGGTGGAAGTCTACACCAAGTGGCAAGCAGGCTATACCGACGAGACTACTTGGTAGGACGATACGCCCAACCTGATTAGGGCAGTTACGACACCGACAAAGCACATACACACACATCGCAGACATGACACACACACTTCGCACAACAATCATACTGCCGGCTCTCACGCTGCTGGCACTACTCGCCACAACGGCTTGCTCGTCGGACAACGACAGCGACCTGAGAGGCTCCAAGACCATAACGATAGACATTCCCATTGACATATACTCCGCAAGCGGCAGTCAAGGTCAGCTGAAAGCTACTGCCACGCAGGGCGATCCCGGCAATGATGCCAGTTTCAAAGCTCCGCTGTGGCTCTATGTAGTAGCCTTCGTATCGGAAAACGATGGTTCGGACTACGAGATACTGACCAAGACCCTCTCGTGGGCAGACGACGACGAAGCCAACGGAGAGTGGACCCTGCAAGACGAGGGAAAGCGCGAGGAACGCTGGCACAAGAACGTGCGCGTGACCTTCAACATCTCACGCGCCTTCAACAACTCGGTGGGAGCAAGCCGCGTCTACGCCATAGCCTCACGCACCGACTTGAGCACGCTGCTGCCCGCTGACATCACAAGTTTCACCAGCATGACTGACCTTGAAGGCATCACGCTCGACATGAGCAGCCTCACAGCCATCCAGCTGGGCGACACTTACTCCACACCTGCCTACGACCGCAGCACACCGGCTCAGGCAAGCGACAACGGCAACATTGCCGAAAACAACAAGTCGCTGACCTGTAGCACCGTGAAGCTTTACCACGTGGCAGCCAAGACAGACTTCACATGGGAGGTGGACGCCTCACTGCGCAAGACTACCGAACTGAAGTCAATAGTGTGCACAGGACTGCCTACTACGTGCAAGGTGTTCAAACCGACAGAGAATCCCGTTGGCACCGCCACCGCCACCGTGCTGGGCACAGCCGCCGACAATGCGGCGGTGATAGTAGACGAGGGCAACAAATGGACAGGTCGCGCTTACACTTACGTGCTACAGCCGCCCTCGCCCGGCACTGTGAACTACACCGTGACCTACGGCGGCAGCGCCGGCCGTGCCGAGACCAACAAGTCCTCCACCCCCGCAACAGGGGTCTACAACAATGTGTTTACGGGCTGGTATCGCATCACCGCTACGGTGAAATAGCCTTAAACGCACACACTCCGAACACTTCACAAGAACAATATACACACGACAACAAAAATAACACGCTGATATATGCACCGCAAGACATTCTGTTTGCTGATACTGATGGCACTGCTCTGCCACATAGGAGCAGCTGCCGACGAGATACGCTACGTAGCGAAGTACGGCTCGTATGCCAACGACGGCAAGACATGGAAAACAGCCAAGAACAACATACAAGACGCCATCAACGACCTCGTGGACAATGGTCTGACGGGCGAAGTGTGGGTGGCAGCCGGCACCTACACCCCTACGGAGAGTACGGAGTCGACGGGCGGTAGTACGCTCTATATGTCGTTTAAAATCCCAGCGGGCATCAGCGTCTACGGGGGTTTCAAAGGCGGCGAAAATGGAGAGAAGACGAAGGACGAACGCGAGGTTCTTACACCCAAGTCTACAGGCAAGTTCTACAAAAACTACACTATTCTCTCTGGCGACCTCTCGTCGGCAGCCAAGTTTGAATGGAACTACACCAAAGACCAGTGGAACACCTCATTCTACGGCAACTGCTACCACGTCGTGACCTTCGCCACTAACGGCTTCGATGCCACTACCGGCCGTGCCAACCCCAACGGCGGCGGTTACCGGTCGGCACTGCTCGAGGGCTGCATCATTGAACACGGCAACGCCACCAATACCGAAATAACAGGTCGTCCGCACAATGCCTACGGCGGCGGTGTCTACATGGTGGACGGTGCACATCTGAAGCAGTGCGTGGTGCGTGAGTGCGTAGCATCGCGCGACGGCGGCGGTATTTATATGGACGGTGGCGGCTACATAGAGCGTTGCTTCGTCACTGACTGCCAAGCATTGGGCATCGGCACAAACTACGGCTATGGCGGTGGTGTGTGCATGGACGGTCCCGATAGCTACAAGAACGTACCGATGATTCAGCGTCAGTCGGGCATCTCGGGTTGCGTGGGCCGCATGGGTGGCGGTCTTGCCATCAAAGCCAACGACACCAACGGCAACAACAAATACAAAATAGCCTGCACCGCCATGATCATAGCCAACAACACAGCCACGACCGAGGCAGGCGGTGTCTATATGCTCAAGGGTGGCGCCATCACCCAGACGACCATCGTCAATAACAAGTGTAATGGTGCCGGCGTGAGCATCAACGGAATGGCCACAGGCCGCTCAGCGGGAGTATACTGCCGCGACAACGGTATACTCGCCAACTCCGTGCTGTGGGGTGGCAAGTGTGATGCCAACAACGACATTCAGTATGCCACCTCCCACTCGGGCAACAGCCAAGATTTGCGCCCCTACGTCATGTATACGGCGCTGACCAAGAGCGACTACACCGACTGGTCGGGCGTAATCAAGAACCACGCCTTCAAGGTGTCAGACTACAACACCCGTAAGGATGCCGAACAAGCAGGAGCCGTCATCAGCAGTTCGGAGAGTTTTCCCATGTTCTACCACCCGACACCCAAAGCTGGCTACATACACGAAAATCAACAGCACCAGTTCTTCATGAATCTGATTGATGGCATGACTGCTACCGACGAAAACGGTAATGCCATCACCGACCGTGAAGCTTACGACTTCCAGCCGACATCACGCTCTGGTATCGCCCACAAGGGTGTGGCCGTTATCGACATCGACCGCGACAGGCAGACTCCTGCCATGGAGGTAGACTGGGATATAGTCGGCACACAGTTCAACTCGCGACCTACGCTAGGAGGCTATACCACCTCTTCCATTGCGATAAGGCCTGAGGTAGACGACGCCAACAAGAAAGTCAACTTCTACATAGACCCCAATGACAAGTCGGGTACGGAATACGACGACATCGGCAGCAGTTGGGACCAGCCGGTGCGTTTTCTCAACGACGCTCTAAGCTTTATCAGAGACGACCAAGCTCTCGACACACCCGTATATTGCAAGAGCGGCTATGCAATCAACGTCTACGTGAAAGAGGGTACGGTGGACAACACCAACTCGCGAACCACCACCCGCGTGCGCAAAACGGGATTCGTCATGCCAAGCAATACCACCCTACTCGGCGGCTATCCGAGCGGCAACACAGGCACCGACCTCACGGGCCGCAACAACAACGCACACCCTACTACCATCACGGGTAACGTGCAGGACGACTACGACCTCAACGTGATTCACCTGCTGCGCTTCAACGAGGGAACAGAGAACACTACCATCGACGGCGTATACATACGCTACGCCAACGCCCGCAGCCAGATAGGTCGCGACGACAGCGGATACACCAAGGGTGGAGCCATCGCTATATATAACAGCAAAAACATCAAGATTAGCAACTGCTTGATGGTGGGCAACACCGCCTCGGCAGGCTCAGCCGCATTTATCTACAAGTCGACCGGCATACAATTTGAGAACTGCATTATCCGCAACAACGAAAGCCGCGAGGTAGACGCTGACGGCAACTTCACGTCAAACACCGGCAACGTAGTGGTGGGTCAGGAGAGTGAGGTCTCATTCAACCACTGCGACTTCATACGCAACGTAGGTTTCGCCATCGACAGCTACGGCAAGACCAAGGTGACCAACTCTGTGTTCTACGGCAACATGAACCAACCTGTGGAGGACACGCGCAACAACGAGAGCAGAGCCCTCTACGCCGTGCGCCTGCTGGACAACGGCACCTACTCGGGCGACCACAACCTCTATGACAAGAAGTCTGCCACCGCTGACTTCATGACCAAGCTGAGCGCCGACGAGCAGAAGACCAACGAGGCAATACTCACCTACGAATACAGCGAGACGTCGAACACCTACCCACGCTTCCTCAACCCTACGAAGAACGCAGGTGTCAACACCAACGGCGACGCTACCTACTACGGTCGCACCGTGTCATACATGCCACACAACAACAATCCCATGGTCAACCGCGCATCGAAAATCGATGACGAGGGCAACGCTAACGACGACCACAGCAAATGGGGCAACGACATGATTGGCATCAGCCGCGACTTCGGCGGACTGCCCGACATCGGTTCGCTTGAAAACCACGAAGCACTCGATAGCGATGCTGCGGACAAATCATATTCAGACGGTCAGAAAGCCTACGGAACGGTGATGTACGTGCGCGACTACAACACATACAACGCCGACGGAACAGTGGCAACTACTGACAACAGCACCACCCATGCTGACGGAACCCAGCGCGACGGAGCATCGTGGGAGAATGCCATCAATGGTAATGCGGCATATAGCTTTACTTATACATACTCGAAGACTACCGCTCCGGTCACTATCACGCCCCACACTCCCACAGTGAGCACAAGCATCACAGCAGAAGACGCTACGGTCTACAAGATAGGTATGTTGTCTAACAATTCCGCAGGCAACACCGTCTACTACGCTACTCAAAACGGCAATTACCTTAAGAGCATCTCAGACGCTATCACAGGTGACGACTTCATCCTGCTCTCTGCAAGCGGAGGCTATTATTACATCTACAACAAAACAGCGAAGAAGTATGTCACTTACACTGAAGTCCTGAGAGGCGAGAACAAAGTTGTATTGTCTGACGCCAACACTTCAAACGCTACTTGGCGCCTATACCCTGTCAATACTTCCGACAATTACCATACATACTGCATTCAGCCAAGCTCGACGGACAACAGCGAAAGTTCCTTGGCTTGGAATTATTACGGAGGAACAGGAAACAACATTGGATTTTATAATGGTACAGATAATAATGGCAAATGGCAGTTCATCACTGCGACAGCAGGAAGCCCCACAACCACCACAACCCAAGAAACAAAAAACATCAACGGTCTGCAGTATGCGGTGAGCACCGTTGAGAGCGAGATGGCAAAGAACTACACTCAACGCATCACGCATGAGTTAGAAAAATCCGTTAGCGGAACCTATACCACAACACATACCTATCAGGATTTGCCCGCAGACTACACGCAGCGCGAAGTGTGGGTAGGCGCCGGCATCTACACCAACACGAGCGGCTATGAGGTGCGCAACCACGTAAAGGTCTACGGAGCCTTCCCCAAGACTGGCACCCCAGGCAAGAACGAACGCCACCCACAGCTCACCACGGATATCGCCCTGTCTACAGCAAATCAAGGACTGACGGTGTCTGACTATGAGACCATACTCCAGACAAATTCAACCAAAGGGGCTACTACTTATAATCTGAGTGTGCTCAGCCAACCGTTAGAGTGTCGCGTCACTACCGACCATAACACCAACGTACCTGCCGACCGCGTCATTTATGAAGGGGCAGAATGGGATGGCTTCACCATCCGTTATGGTTACAAGACTGGTATATCATCAAGCGGAAGTGGCGGTGGTCGCGATGGAGGAGCTGGTTTGAGGCTCTATGAGAATGTGACCGTGTCCAACTGTGTCATCCGTGACAACGTGTTGAAGGATGGTGTCAAGGGACGTGGTGCAGGAGTCTATGTAGATGGTTCCACTATCATCAACTGCTACATCATGGACAACGCAGGTTCTGGAAGTGAAATTTACGGAGGCGGAATGTACATGATAAAGGGTACCATCTACAACTCCGTGATTGTAGGAAACTCTCTCTCTGGTTCTACTATCCACGGTGCGGGTGCTTTCTTCGAGTCTGCCGACTTCTTCAACAACACAATGGTAAACAATACAGGTTGTGGTTCCATTGAGGTGTGGACTGCTTCTGCAGCCGAAGCCCACCTTACCCTTTACAACTCCATCATCATAGCTGGCGACAACAAGCTCGTTGACCGAAGCAACTCTACTAAGATTACATTCAAGAACTGTTTCCTTCAGAGTACCAATACAGCAAACGATGCAAAAAACAATACCGATTACTTAGTGGACGAAACAAACAAATGGTATTGTGGTGGTACTGCTTTTTCCGCTGCTACCTGCAACCCGTTCGCCAAGACATATACCGACGCCGTTAAGGACTATGACTTCCGCATTGAACAGAAAGACAACTACAATGCAGTGAACGCCGGTACAGAGTTCATTGACCTTGATAATGACGGCAGCAGCGATATCACAATCCCGAGCTTCGACATGGACTACACCGACCGCGTGCAGGACTGCGAGATAGACATGGGTGCCTATGAGTACAACGGAGCCTACAGTATCCAGCCCGACCTTTCGAGCGTGGACGGTCAGGCTATCTTCTACGTAACGCCAGATGGTCGCGGCAATGCCTCTGCCACCAACCCCGACAACGCTGCCTGCGCCAGCAAGTTGCAGAAAGTGCTTGACGCTGCCGGGCGCTACAAGTTCACTACACCTAACAAACGTGTCATCGTCAAGGTGGCTAATAGCAAGACTCTCGCCGACGACGGCGACGAGACCACCTACTTCAAGTACTACGCCTGCCGCACCACCGATGTCAACAACGACGACGTGCGCATCTGGTCAATCATCGTGCCACGCGGCGTAGAGGTATGGGGCGGCTACACCGACGAGTGGACTTCGTCAAGCGAAAATGGTTTCTACTCTAAGGACAGCAACGACACCGTCACCGACAAACGCGACATCACGGGCAACCCCACCTATTTCCACTCCTACTACTACAACTCGAGCGAGAAAACCAATGCCAACACCTACCACGTGGTGACCTTCACCGACAAGGTGTTTGACGGCGATGGTAATGCCTACTCCACTGCCGACTATGACGCCAGCACCAATACGCTGAGCCACAATAGCACCTATGCTGAGGGCGGCACATACCTTGAGGTCAACAGCAAGACCAACGACCGTGCTGTCATCGACGGCATCTTCATCACCGGTGGCCAGGCAGATGCAAACACTGCCAGCTCGGAGGTCAACATCAACCAATATGGCGGTGCAGCCATCGTGACCGACTATGCCCACGTGCGCAACTGCATCGTCCGCAACAACGAAGCGACCTACGGCGGCGCACTCGCACTGACCCACGGCGCACTAGTGTCGGGCTGCCTCATCGACCAGAACACTGCCGACTACGGCGGCGCTATCTACGTGTTTGAGAACGGCACCATTCTCTCCGACGGTACCACCATCAACTCGAAGGCGGGCACCGGCGAGGCTATGGACAAAAACATGGCACACGTCTACACCTCTACCATCGTTAACAACCTCGCCAACGAGCAAGGCGGCGGTATCTTCTTCGGACAAGACGACGATAACATCAACGTGCGCGTCAACTCGTCGGTAATATGGCAGAACAACAGTACCAATATGGCTAACGTGTCGGGACTCTACAACCCAACGCGAACCAACGAGACCATCAGTACACTGGAATTCTTCCCGTTCTCCTACTGCGGGGTGCAGAACCTGCGCATGTCGGGTGCCAACAACCTCTCGCTGGGCAACCTCAACAAGTCGGGAGCACGCTTTGCCGGCAGCAAAAACGCAGCCGGCAACAACTCCACGCTGGCTGTAGAGACGGCAGACGAGGACTTCACCAGGTTCTCCGACTTCGGCTACTATGCTCTGACCGACTACTCCATACTCGTAAGGACGGGTATGCCATCAACCGAATACACCAACTTGGTAAACAACTTGGGACTGTCGCAGTCAGACTTCACCGCAGTAGACCGACTAGTGTCGACCAACAAAAACCGCTCCTACATAGAGATGGGAGCACGCGCTCTGGACAAAATCATCAGCAACGGACAGCTCATGCTGCGCCTCTTCGTAGCCCAGCCTACCGACATCAACATAGACGCTGCCGAGACAATGATGAACATGAAAACCACTGCCACCGCCGGCAGTCTGGAAGAATACTACAGCCAAGAAGGCTCGTCATTTGCCTACCCGATGCAGAGCCTGCAGGACGCCCTCGACTATATCATAGAAAAGCGTTCGGAATTCAACGACACCAAGACAGGACTCTTGGAGGAAGGTGCCAACAACCTACCCTTCGAGATATGCATGGGTCGCGGCACCTTCTACCCCACCCGCAATACCTATGGTATATACGGCAATTCGCCTGCCAACACCTTCGCCATTCCTGAGGGCGTGAGCATCTACGGCGGCTTCGCCGTGGGCAATCCAAACAAAGACTACTCCTTCTTCGGTCGCTACAACAAGAAGGGGTCTGACATATCGAGCATCACCGACAACACCAAGCCAGGCACCATAGCGGGCAATGTGGTGACAGTGATAGAGAACGATGCCGACACAACGGTCACCCTCATGAAAAACTACGAGATTGAGCAAATGCCAATCGACAAGATGCTATCGAGCCGCCGCTCCAACGACAACAATGGCAACAACATCATTGAGCCGTGGGAATTCCAGCACCAGACTGTTCTCTCGGGCGATGCCGAGGGTCAGACATACTCAGGTGTATACCACGTAGTAACTGTTGTGGCAGACCAAAACGTGGTGGGCATGCTGCCTAAGCAGCTCAACTCCCACGAGAAGGCAAACACCACTTACCACACCATGTCGTATGACGACTATATCAAGAAGTTCGGCATTGGCTCTTTCGACTATGAGGAAGGTCAGTACGTCCTCCTTGACGGTCTCCAGATTACTGGTGGTACAGCCTGCAACTTCATAGAAGGTTCTACTGGTTTTAACAGCAAGTATGACTTCTACTGCGGAGGCGGACTGCTCGTCGACGGCAACCGCTACTGCAACGACTTCAACAACTGGGACGGCACAACGTACGACGGCACCAACTCCAAGGGCGAGACGTGGGGCAACGTCGTTGACAAGCACAATGCCCAGATAGGCACAGCGGGCTACCGCGACATTCCATTGAACATCGTCAACTGCAAATTCTCCGACAATGAGGGAGGTCTGGGCGCTGCCATCTACTCCAACGGCACGATGGACATCTATAAGTCATCGTTTGAACACAACAAAGCCCATAGCGGCGAAGAGACACTGAAAGATGCCAACAACATCGACAGACAGGTACAGTATCCTGGCAATGGCGGTGCCATCGTCTGCACCCACCAGTTGGGAGCCTACAACACCATCTTCGCCAACAACGAGGCTTACAGCGACAACACCAGTCTCGAACCTCATCTCTTTGAGAACATCGACAACGAAGGCAAGAACAAGATGCACTCCGGCAGCGGTGGTGCCATCTATATGGGTCCGTTTGGATTCTTCCACCTCGTCAACTGCAACATAGTGCGCAACCAAGCCAACATGTACCCCGCCGTCTTCACCCTCAACCCCAACCCCGACCTCACTAACGGTCGCCACGGCGGAGTGGGCCTGAGCAACACGCTGCGCCCGTCATCCGTTTACTACAACCAGTTCCTCAACACCGTGATTTGGGGCAACGACATCAGCAAGGCCAGTGCCAAAGCCAACGATGGCAATGAGCTCTTCAAGTTCAATGCCCGCATGATATGCAACTACTGGCTAGGCAGCCACGCTCCCGAAGACTCTCGCTATACCTCGCCGTCGTTCACCGATGCCGACAACATGCCTACCAACCAGGCTGACCTCGACGCTGACAACGACAAGGAGCAGAGCAAGTATGGCGAAGTGGCATGGTTCAGTGCCTATGAAGAAGGTCGCGGCATCACTCCGCTTAACGATGCCGACCTGCGCAACAACCAATACTCGCCCTTCACCTATGCACGCGACCTCGTCCACACTGCCGGACAGTCGCAGACACCAGCCATCGACACCTACCAGAACTGCAACATTCTGCTGTCGGCAACTAACTTCGACCTCGAAGGACCTAACTTCGTCAACCCAGCAGCTGACCCAGGCTACGACGGCTATGACGAGTCGTCAGACTGGAGCCCCGCCCGCCTCTCCAACCTCACCGACAACGGTAGCGGACAGGTAGCTCAGACCGTAGAACTCGTCAACGAGGAGTATATCGCCAAGTTCGACACCTATAGCGACTATGCCTCGCTGCCCAACCGCTCCGTATACTACGGTGGCGGTAACCCCTATGGCTACACCTCAGAGAAGCCCGGTGACCTCAAGATTGAGGGAGCCTACACCGTCACCCGCATGCTCTACGGCTACGAAAACAACAAAACTTATATGCCGGCAGGCAACATGGACTATATGACCTCTGCCGCCACCGGTCAGAAGCTCTACCGCATCTCCAAAGACCCCAACCCGACACACGACCAGACCTATATCGACATAGGAGTGTATGAATATGCCCACACCGAGCTGCAATACACCACCAACGGCGACGAGGTCGACATCCTCTGGGTATCGCCCACCGAGAAGCCCGACAACGGACTGCCCGACGGCAGCGCATGGAGCCAGCCTACGTCAGACCTCCAGCGAGCCATCGAGACGCTGCTCGCCAGCCGCAACGGCCACCGCAAGGAGATACGCCTCATGAACGGAACCTTCACACCTATCTATAACATCGAAGACCACCTGGCGTTCTATATCGACACCAAGACCCTCAACAAGTCGGTCACCATGACCGTCAAGAGCCGCGACGACAAAGGCAACGTCACAGCGTGGAACACTGGCTACGGAGTGAAGTCGCTCACCATCAAGGGCGGCTACAGCGAACAGATAGAAAACGTCTACGACCCCGAATCCTACCCCGCTATCATTCGCCAGCAATCGCGCACCAACGCCAGCTCCGACCGATGGGATCACCTCTTCTACATAGCCGACGCCACACAGCGCTACGGATACTACAACAACGGCGCCGAAGCCTATACCGATGCCAACGGCTATGGTAGCTATCAGGAGAAAGACGGTAGCTATGACCACACCGTCAACACCATACCTATTCACCTCGACGGCGTGACCATCGTCAATAATCAGGCGCGCTCAGGACAGAACGGAGCGGCCATCTACTACGAAGACCGCACTGAGACCGAGGAGGTGACACCTACCACCGCCAACATGTCGGTCAACACCTACTTTACCGATGCCGACAAGACCATCGCCTCGACCAACAACGAACCTACTAACTACTACAACCGCACCGTCGACAAATACTACACCGACGCTACCTACAGCACCGAGTCAGCGACACCGACAGCATACGCTACCTATAAGTATGGGGAGACGAGTGCCAACAAGATTATCATCAGCAAGAGCAAGGTGATGAACAGTGGCTCCTACGAGAGCAACGACAACACCACCAGCGCCGTCTACATAGGCAAGAACGGTGGCAACGCACTGCTCTACAACGACGTGATGCACAGCAACCTGGGCAACCCGCTCGTGTCGGCAGTGCCCACCATCATCGTCAACAACACCTATGCGCTCAACAACGGTCGCGTGGACCTCAACGGCGACAACACCGTGACATCATACCTCGACATCAACCAAGGTAGCGACGGAAGCGACTACGACGCCGAGGGCGGCGAGATGCTCTCGCCAAGCTACAGGGCTGCGGGCACCAAGTCTGCCACCATCACGGGGTCGGCAATCTACAACTCCGTCTTCTGGCGCAACAACTACAACGGCACGCAGTTCACGCTGCCGGGCTATGTCAGCCCCGACAAGTCGGGCGACATCTTCTCGCACAATGCCGTCACGGGCATCCCCACTGCTCTGTACAACACCAGCGCCACCAACTACAACGTGGGACTATCCGACACCAACAGCGACATCATCTACGGCCCTAACTTCACAGACCCCAAGGTCGATGCCACCACTACAGCACTTGTCGAGGCACGCGACTTCACTATCCAGCCGTCGCAGCGACTGCTCAACACCGGATCCGACGACCTCTACAACGACAAAGTGGGAGACAGCGAGCAGAACATCATCGACCTGGCATGGAACACCACCACACGCATTGATGCCAGCGGACAAACCCGCTTCCGCTTCACCATAGACCGCGGAGCCTATGAGTATCAGAACAACCTCAACCGCATCATCTATGTCAACCCCAACGACATGGTTACGGGTCTGGGCAACTCATGGTCTTCGCCTATAGGCTATGGTCAGCTGCAGACAGCCATCGACCTGGCTGCCGTATATCATGCCACATGGCCTACTGAAGAGGCCTACGTCTTGGTTAAGGGCTCCAACACCACCAACAGCGACCTCCACACAGGCGAGACCATCACCATGCGCGACGGCGTAAGTATCTATGGCAGCATTCTTCCTTCAATGTCCAAGGATTGCTCGTATAGGTTAGACGAATCAACCGGTGAATATCTCTATCCCAACGACGTTGTCAACAGCTATATCAATCTGATTCGGGCAGAACGTAACGGAATAGCCGCTCTCAATGCCAACAAGACCAGAGTGAGCGGCATTAAGCTGGAAGCAGGCGCTTCCTTAGACACTGACACTACCGGTTACATAGCGTCGCTCGTAGATGGATTCGACGTAACAGCCACAACCGACGACAATACTACTGGCACAGTCACTGCCCCCGTCATCGACGTGCAGCCAAAGACCGGCACAGCTGTGCTACGTAACATCATCGTACACGACAACGACCTCTCGGCCACCGAGGGTGTCAACCTCGCCAATGTGGACAATGCCCTCATCTACGAGGCACTGTTCCGCGACAACAAGGTTGCCACAACCGGCTACAATCTTGCTCTCGGCTCGACCGGCTATGGCGTAAACCTCACCGTGGAGGGCAAGACCCGTGGTGCTGACGGAACCGTCACCTACAATGGCAAGGGCGATGCTGACCACCTCTACTATTCCATCGTGAACTATGCCGGACAACCTGCCACGGAGAACACACTCTCGGGACATAACTACAAGTTGGCAAACCACGACCTTAACTATCAACTTACGGAGAATTCAACTCACATCGATGAGTTTGACAAGAAGAACCCGCTGACGGGTGTGGCAAAAAACTTGGCAAATTATATCCATTACAGTTCATACACAGACGAGGATTGGAATACCATACTCCTCGACCGCGACCTCCTCGGCACCCACCGCTTGCTGAACAACGTGACCAG
Source organism: Bacteroidaceae bacterium (assembly GCA_963600315.1). Classification (GTDB taxonomy): domain Bacteria; phylum Bacteroidota; class Bacteroidia; order Bacteroidales; family Bacteroidaceae; genus UBA6382. The sequence goes on from CAVCAW010000029.1 coordinate 36,288, forward strand.
CGAAAATAAGATTGACCGTGGTGCGTTCGAGACTTGGCGAGTAGAGAATGATTTCACGTGCACAAGCACATACACCTGCTACGTCTCAGAGTATTCTCTTCAGCAAGATGTTTTTTCCGGTGAATGGACATGGTGGGCAGACCAAGTACCCATTAAGATCAACAATCCGAAGTTCCCACAACCAGGCTCGGTTGTCTACATCATGCAGGGCAAGCGTCTCGAGATGCCGATTCCGTCAAGTTCAGTCAGCTACCCCACACCTTTCACCCCGGGCTATCTGCTCCTGCAAGACGGTGCATCGCTCTATAGCAACGGCAATCAGGTGAGTGTAGCTTACGTGGGTGTGGAGCGCAGCGTGCGCACTGACGGCTCCTTAGTCAGTCTGCCCTACCCGATGCAGTATCTCGGCACTGACGCCGCCACCAACGGCGTGGGCACTCCGTCATATTCTTCTGACGGCGTGCTGGTCCTCACAAGAAACACCAACCTCGCGTCCTACAACTATAATGGAGTAGGTCGCTCGGCATGGAACTCCGCATTCAGCGTCAGCAACTCACCCTACTGGACTGCCCAAGCTTCAGACGAGACTACACCAGCCAACCAGGGTGTACTGGTGGTAGGTGCTGTCCTCAGCGATGCGACCACCCAGGGAACGACAGTCCGCTTCACTGCCCAAGGTGATCCCGACGACATGACCGACTATCTCTACACAGAAGCCTCAGGCGAGACTTACAAGACCGTCACTCTGACACAGTACGACGACCGCACGTCTACCGACGGTGCAGCCGACTTCACCGAGAAGGAAGACATGGGTTGGAACTGCATCGGTCTGCCCTATCTGGTTAGCGACTACAACACAGCAGCCACGGAGACCCTGACCGGCGACAGCCACTACAACATGGATATTCCTCACACCCTGTGGCTCTGGTATGACGGCAAGACTCGTCCCGACGGCACCACCCTCGATGGCGACGGCGGCTTCTACAGCGTTAGCTCATGGGACAACAGCGACTGGCACCTCGCCTCGGGCGAAAAGGCACGCATCTGGGTCGGCGAAGGCATCTTCACGCAGACAGCAGCCGTGGCAGACACCGAGGAACTCACCTTCTACCGCCCGAAATACACCGCCAGCTCTAACCCGTCACCGCAGTATGAAGGCAACGGCGACCTCACTGAAGCCACCGTCCTCAACGCACGCCACTATGCTGGCACTGCCGACGACAACGACATGCGTCAGGACTTCACCATACGCACCGACGGACGCACACTCCACATCGACGGACTCTCGGGTGGCGAAACCATCACTCTCTACGATGCGGCAGGCCGCATCTACAGCAGAGCCACTGCCTCGGCAGGTCGCTTCACCACCGCTGTCCACGCCCCTGGAGTCTATATCATCAGAGTGGGCAACAGCTCCAAGAAAGTCACAATAAAATAAGCACGGACTATTATGAAATACAGCATCAACAAGATACTCGTCCTCCTCTGTCTGCTCACGGCGGGATTCACCAATGCCGCAGCTGAAGACTATCTCTATGTCATCACTGACAACAACGGAAACTTCCTTGCCAACAACAGCGGCACACTCAGCAACTCCACATCTTTCAACCCCAAGACCTGCGTGTGGACTTGCTCGGGGAATGGTAGCGGAACATTGGCAAACCAGGGAAAATATCTGTATGCAAGCCTTTCTGCATTTAGCTCTTATTCGCTGTCAATAAATTCAAATTCCACAGAGTGGACGATATCTGGCAATAAAGTATATACTGGTTATCTTAATTCTTATTATATACAATTCAGTAACAACAGTTGGTCGACAAACAAATCCACGACCAATGCAGCCTCTTGCTACAGCGCAACCAAGGTCTCCACTGAAGCTGTAAAAAACTTGTCTGTCGAAGGCGACAAGAAGCAGGAGCTCAAGCACGTAGGTGACCGCCGCAGCTACAATGCCAAGATGTCGTATACCCCAGCCTACAACACCTGGACATTCAACGGCACTTCCTACTACTCATCCACCGACGACTCCTACGTAAGCACCAACGCTCCCGAAGCCATCACCAACAAGGCTAACTACAAGTGGAGCAGTTCAGCATCGTCCAACGTCAAAATGACCACCGATGACACCGACGACAGTAAAGCCACAGCCAGCTATGACAGCCGAATCACCACGCAAGACGAAAGCGACCAAGGTGAAGTGTCACTCATGGTCACGGCTACCATTCCCGCCAGCAGTAGCAGCTTCTTGACCAGCGACATCATCGAGACGGCATCTGTCACCGAGACCTTGCTCACACGCAGCGTAGCCACCATCACTGCCAACGTTGACAAAAGCACCATCAGCATTGACGAAACAGCCAAAATCACCGCCACCGCATCGTCGGGCGGCACCATAAGCTATTCGTCAAGCAATACCGACATAGCCACCGTCAGCACCGACGGCACCGTCACCGCCGTCAGCACTGGTGGAGCGGAGACTGCCACTGTCACCATCACCCTGACTACACCGCAGACCGACGACTACGAAGCTGCTAGCTCCACCGTCGACATCACGGTGACCCGGCGGCCCAACCCTGTGGCTGCCGCTGCCGACAAGACAGAACTCTACGTTGGCGAGACAGCCAAAATTACCGTCAGCCAAAACACATCGGGCGGCACCATCAGCTATTTGTCAGAAAACGAAGCTCTCGCCACCGTGGGCAGCGACGGAACCATCACCGCAGTCAGCACCGGCGGCGTGTCATCAGCCTCAGTGGCTATAAAGGTGACTTCGGCACAGTCTGGCGACTATCAAGTCGGCACCTCCTACGTCATCGTTTCAATCAAGAAGCGTCCCACCACGCTGAGCCTCGCCTACGACAAGTCGACCACCACCTACGGCAACCAAGCCCCCGTTCTGACGCAGTGCAAACTGACCGATGCCACCACCGGCAGCGAAATCTCCGGCAACGTGTCGTTCACTTCGTCCAGCCAGTGCATCACCCTCAACAATGCCATGGGTGAACTCACCGTCCACAAGGCGGGCACCGCAGTCATCACCGCCACCTTCACCGGCAACGACACCTACGATGCCGCAACAGCCAAATTCACAATAACCGTCAACAAGGCACCCACACTACTCACTTTTCCGCAAAGTGACTACGTGGCACAGCTGAGCCACACCTTCACGTCGCCCACCGCTACACTCATGCCAGCAGAGGCAGGCAACGTGACCTATAGCTTCACCAGCGACACCGACGGACTGATAACCATCAACTCCACCACCGGCGAGGTACAGACCAACACCCTCACCGGCACAGCCACCGTCACCGCCACCTTTGCAGGCAACGACTGCTACGAGGCAGCTACTGCGTCCTACACACTGCTCGTGTCGACAAAGGCCATGCCTACGCTGTCTGCCTCCGTCAAACCCCTCTTCTATGTTGACGAGACAAACCAAGCCACTGCCTCCACCAACAGCACCAATGGCTGCAAGTTTGAGAGCACCGACACCGACGTCATCACAGTAGACGCCGATGGCACCATCACTGCCGTAGGCGAAGGCTATGCAGCTGTCAGGGTAACATCACTCGAAGACGACACCTATGTGGAGTATTACGAAGACTACCCTATCAACGTCTTCCGCTACCCCACCCAACTCACTTTTTCTTATCCGCAAACCATCTATTTCACCGACCACGAGGGAGAAATCAGTCCGTCGCTATCACTCATCGAGACGGCTACAAACACCACGGTAGACTTCGGCTCGCTGATGTCCTTCAATACCTCAGATGCCAACGTAGTCACCGTCGATGCCCTCACAGGTCACGTGACCATCAAGGGCAGCGGCATCGCTGTCGTTACAGCCACCTACGGAGGTAATCGCAAATATCAATCCACGTCAAGCACTTTCATAATGATGATTAACTACGCCTCTAAGCCAGGTTCATTCATCTATCTCAAAGACGCATCGGGCAACTACCTCTCTGCCGACGGCACCACAGTGAGCACCACCGCCACCCAAGACGCATCAGCCTTGATATGGTACGGCACAGACCGCTCACTGCTCTTCTACCAGTGCGGTCGCTACCTTGGCTCAGCCGCACCGACGCTCGCCCCTGTCGTAGCTATGGGCGAGAGCGGCACCAGCTTCACCTACACCCACACCGACGACAAGACTATCATCAGCGACGGCACGCAAAACCTCTCCATGAACGGCAACGACACCTGGACCGTCGAACAAGCCCTAAGTCTCCCCCTCACATTCAAGAGCGTAGGCCACGGCTACTCCACCCTCTACAGTCCCTGTGCACTGCAATGTCCTGCCGGCGTGACAGCCTTCTACCCCACCAGCCGCACTGCCGACGACACTGGAGCTGCCGACTACGTGATTACACTCCAGTCCTTGTTGGCGGGAGTTATTCCCAAGAACACCCCCGTGGTGCTCTACACTTCAGATATCGACACCTACCAGTTCACCATCATCGACTCTGACACCACCACACCCAACGACCAGTGGAGCGGACTGGCAGGAACCATGCCCGCCATCACCACCGCATCGGCCTACCAGGGCACACAGTTCCCCTACACCCTGCAGCCCGACAAGTCAGGCTCGGCAGGCTTCTACCCCTGGCAGAGCAACTACCACTCCACCATCGAACCATTCAGATGCTACATACCCGGTGCCAATGCGGCGCAGTCCAAGGGCTTCCGCTTCAGCATTAACAACGACGACGTCACCGGCATCAGCACAATCACTACCGACACCGCTGACGACACCATCTACAACATCAATGGCACAGCGCTGGGCACCGAACTGAACACACTGCCGGCAGGCATCTATATCCGCAATGGCAAGAAGATACTCAAGCGTTAGGCAACGGTCTCTTGGCTACCCCCCCCCAAGGCCATCCCGCCCGACAAGCGGCTCAAAAGTTCTAAGCTAACATATCAGGCAACCGAGACACATCGTCCCGGTTGCCATTTTTTTTGCCCTTAAATTATCAAGAGACCCTTTCAATTGCGAGACACCTCACAGCCCAAGGCTGTCTGGTTTCATCAAGAAATCCAGCAGTCCCCTCGTAAGGATGCCATTCTCATCACGCCAAGGCTTTATTCCATCTTTCACAATGATTATTTTCTTGAAAGAATCGTTTATTCGCAGTAATGAAGCCGTTTCCTGATAGCGTTTGTTTTCGTCGGGCAAGACCAAAGCAGATTGAATATAGTATCTCTGGTTACCTTCATTCACAACAAAATCCACCTCGAGTTGCTGGCGTTGCCACTTACCTTCCCTGTCAACTAGGCGCTGCTCCACAACTCCGACATCCACCCCGCAACCTCTACGCTTCAATTCGTTGTATATGATGATATTCTCCATGATATGCGTTTCCTCCTGTTAGCGCATACCCAAAATAGCATTTCGCAATCCAAGATCAGAAAAATAATATTTCGCAAGACTGCCGATGTGTTTTTTACCCTTGACATCATATCTCTCTGACTTTTCTATCAAAAAAGCATCTTGCATATAGCCAAGATAACGGTCAATAGTTACCGAATCAATGTTTACATTCTTAACACTCTTAAAACTATTTGCCAGTCTCGTAGGATTGTTGGGGGTACCTATGCAAGAAGCCACAATCCTTACAAGCTCTTCAAACTCCGCCTTATTTTTAATATGCTGTCGCTCTAAGATATCTATCAGATAAACACTTTCAAACAGATTGTTGAGGTAATCAATTTTCTTCTCTCTGTTTCGAGTGACAATATATGTGGCAGTCCACCATAAGTATAATAGTCATTCCACGCTTCTGCAGGCGACAGCCCACTACCCTCACAGTATTCTGAAAGAGAAAGAGGATAGAGACGAATCTCGTCTCCTCGACCACGAAACTCCGTGACGATGTCGCTCGACAAGAATTTCGAATTGCTTCCAGTTACGTAAATATCGGCATTATCTATACGCAGCAAACTATTCAAGACCTCTTCGAATCGAGGGACAATCTGAATTTCATCCAACAGAATATAGTAAAGCCGTCGTCCGTCATTCTTGCCTTTATACTCTTATATAGTGTTAGCGGCTCACGCAGACCAGTGCTTTCAATGTCATCAAGTGCTATCTGTATTATGTGATTAGCGTCGACACCAACATTGATTAAATATTGCTTGAACAATTTGAACAACAGATATGACTTACCACAACGCCTGATGCCCGTCACTATTTTAATCAGACCATTTTGCTTGCCGTCTATCAGTTGTTGTAAATAGAAATCTCTCTTTATTTGCATAACATCTTGTCTTACGCGGAATTTTTGGCAACATTGCCAAAAATTCCGCGTACAGATTGTCTCTTTTTATTTGACTGATGCCACATTAAAAGTCACATAACGCCGCATAATTAGCGACAAAATTGGCATCTTTTGTCGCTAAGCCAAACAATAACGCTTAACATCTCTACTCATGCGCCATCTATGTGCCCTAAATATCTCCAAAGAGTCAACAACATGATGCTGCCCTACTCCCTAACCCGAAGAAATTCGTTAACTTTGACTGCGCATTTCACCAACATAGTTTTATTCAGACACAAATTATCATCATAAAACACATAAAGACATGACAAAACAAAAAAGATTTTTCCTCACCGAAGAGGAAATCCCGACGCATTGGTACAACATCCAGGCCGACATGCCCAACAAGCCCCTGCCAATGCTCAACCCCGCCACCAAGCAGCCCGTGAAGGCCGAAGACCTCTTCCCGGTGTTTGCCGAAGAGCTGTGCCGCCAAGAGCTCAACACCGTCGACCCTTGGATACACATTCCAGAGCCGGTCAGAGACATGTATAAGTACTATCGCTCCACCCCATTGGTGAGAGCCTACGGCCTGGAGCAGGCACTCGGCACGCCCGCCCACATCTACTTCAAAAACGAGAGCGTCAGTCCCGTGGGGAGCCACAAACTCAATTCGGCCATACCACAGGCATACTATTGCAAACAACAAGGCATCACCAACGTGACCACCGAGACAGGAGCCGGCCAGTGGGGAGCCGCCCTCTCCTATGCCGCCAGCGTCTTCGGACTCAACTGCACCGTCTTCCAAGTGAAGATATCCTATCAGCAGAAGCCCTACCGCCGCAGCATCATGGAGACCTACGGCGCTGAGGTACACCCCTCGCCCTCTGACGTGACCAAGGTGGGACGCGCAGTGCTCGCCAAGGACCCCGACAACCGCGGTTCGCTCGGCACAGCCATCTCCGAAGCCCTCGAGCGCGCCTTGGAGACACCCAACTGCCGCTACGTGCTCGGCTCGGTGCTCAACCACGTGTCGCTCCATCAAACCGTCATCGGACTTGAGGCTGAGAAGCAGATGGAGAAAGCCGGCGAATATCCCGACATCGTCATCGCCTGCTTTGGCGGTGGCAGCAACTTCGGCGGCTGCGCCTTCCCCTTCATGCGCCACAACTTCCTCGACGGCAAGAAGACCCGCTTCATTGCAGCCGAACCCACCTGCGCCCCCAAGCTCACACGCGGCATCTTCCAGTATGACTTCGGCGACCTGGCAGGCACCACACCGCTCATACCGATGTATACCCTCGGCCACGACTTCATGCCAGCCAGCATCCATGCCGGCGGACTGAGGTTCCACGGCGCAGGTTCCATCGTGAGCCAGCTCATCAAGGACAACATCATGGAGGCTGTCGACATAGCCCAGACCGAGACATTCCGCGCTGCCACCATTTTCGCCAAGGCCGAGGGCATCATTCCCGCCCCCGAGAGCAGCCACGCCATAGCCGCCGCCATACGCGAGGCTATCAAGTGCAAGGAGACTGGCGAGGAGAAGGTAATACTCTTCAACCTCTCGGGCCACGGCCTTATCGATATGACAGCCTACGACCAATACCACGAAGGTCAACTGCAAGACTACGACGTGACCGACCAGGAGATATCACAGTTCACCTCGTCGCTCGAACATATCATCTAACCTCCTCCGTAGAGGACAGGCGCACACAGCAGCCACTTAGCCACCTTGCGCCCCCCAGTGCGGAACAGCTTTCTTCTAAGCTGTTCCGCACTTTTTTTTGCACCTGCCAAATCGCCTCACCCCAAAAAGCCTTGCCACAACTATTGTTTTATAGCTTTTCTTGACTACCTTTGCAAATCCAAAAACACACAAGCCCATGAAGCCTATCACTAACCTTTTGCGCACACTACCACTGGTCATAGCGACAATGGCAGCCCTCGCTGCTACAGCCGACGACAAATTCTACCAACCGCGCGAACTGATACAAGTGAGCGACGACAACGTGCAGATGGCATACAACCAGCTCTCCGCCAGCGTAGCCGTGCAGACCAAGTCGACATGTGAGTTCTACTGCCGCAGCCCGTGGCTCAATGCCTCTCTCGACGGCAACACCATCCACATCACCGCCACCGAGAACCCCCTCTTCGTGCCACGCACCGCCAAGATTATCATCACCACCCGCAAGGAGAACGTGTCGCGCGTAATCAGCGTGACGCAAAATCCCGAGGCCGGCCACAACGAGCACTTCATACTGCCCGTCCGAGCCAACATCTACCCCATGACCGACATGGACCTGACCAAAGCCACCCACGACCCCTACATCAGCACCGTGCTCAAGAACCGCGCCGTGGAGAGCAACAAGCCCAAGCTCAAGAACAACACCTACCAAACGACCATTGGCACCCATGCGCCATCCTCGTTCAAGATAAAGCTCAACGGAGCCACACGCTTCACTACCGACCTTGGCATTGATGACGCAGTCCTCAACAAAGATGCCAACAGCAACGGCGACGCCACCTACAAGATAATGCTCGACGGGCAGGAAGTTGCCAGCGGGCGCATCACCATAACCGACCACGACGCCGTGCGCATCGACATCGACACCAACGGTGCCAAAATCCTCGAAATAGTCTTCGATCCCAACGGCTCCAACTGGGGAGACCACATCGATATGGGCAACCCCCATTTCGAAATCTCCACCGACAAGCCAATACTGATAGACTAACCCCCCCACTCACACCACCATGCCAACCACCCTCCCACAATCCACCAAGACACGCATAACCACGTCGACAGCCATGCTGCCGTTATCCATAGCCTGGGCATGCGGACTGTGGCTTGTCGACACCGACTTCTCATTGATGTCGATACTGGCTCTGGTCACACTGCTGGTGAGCACCATCGTGCTGCGCGCCTACAGCAATGACGTGCAGTTCATCAGAGTGCGCAGTTGGGCAGTGTCGTCGCTCTTCATAGTCATCAGCGCTCTCGGTGCCCACACCTACGGCTGGTCGCCGCTAAGCCAGGCGGGCGGTCTGCTGCTGCTCACCTACACCATAGGTCTGCTGCTGTCTCACACGTCCTCCACACCCCAGGCACCCGTGCTCGCAGCCTCCGCTTCACTCTCCCTGCTCACCATGATTATGCCGCAACTGGCATGGCTCTTGCCGCTGTGCCTGCTGTCGCTGCTAATACCCCTCCGTTCGCTCACGCTGCGTTCGCTCTTGGCCATAGTGTTCGGACTACTGCTGCCCTACCTCGCCTTCGTGGGCTGGCACCTATACTACGGTTCGGCCAACGAAGCCCTCCAGGCTTTGGCAACAGCCGCCGTTACCTATAGTCTGCCACAGCTGTCGGACATAGCCGCAGTCAACAACCCATGTGACAACCTCGCCGCCCCCCATCTCTACCGACTGGCGATGTGCCTGTTTGGCCTCATAGGTATTGTCCACTATCTGCACACGCGCTATGCCGACAAACTGCACACGCGCATCTACTATGCCGCCATCGTCATGCACTGGCCCGCCATAGCACTCCTGCAATTCTTCACCACTGGCTGTGACTCGCTGCTAGCCTCCCTTACGGCACTCTACGGCGGCATACTGCTGGCTCACTATTTTGTTTTCTCACGGGGTTGGATAGCCAACACCCTGTTTTGGATATTCTTTCTGCTATGCTGCTATTTGACATTTCCGGTTTTCTGATTGACTACGGCTATGTAGGCATGGGCGTGGCAGCCTTCCTGGCTGGCAGCGTTGTCCCCTTCAGCTCCGAAGCCGTGTTGACCGCACTCTACGCTGGCGGTCTCAACCTGTGGACCTTGGTAATCGCCAGCACCGTGGGCAACGTGCTGGGCGGCATATTCAACTACATCATAGGTCGCATGTGCAACGAGGGTTGGGTCTACCGCCTGTTTCGCATCAAGCCCGAGAAACTCGGCTCCACCAAGGAGAAAGTGCGCAAATATGGCGCATGGACCGGACTCTTCTCAAGCATACCCATAGTGGGCGATGCCATAACCATCGCCCTCGGCATACTACGCGTAAACTTCGCCAAAGCACTAGTGTCCATGACCATAGGCAAGACCGTGCGCTACATAGCACTCGCCCTCATTCTCGACAGCCTGTAGCAACACGGAGTCAAACCATGATTCAAGCCGGCAGTCCGAGACAAAGACCTCATAGACCGCCACCTCGACAAAATCATGAATGCCGACTAGAGGCAGTTCTCCATCGAAGACGGCGACTCCAATACTCCCTACATCAAGAAAGTGCGCATAGTGACCACCGTGACCTATTCGCTCAAAGATTAACCCGCCATCGCCCCCTCCCTACGCCACTCGCAGCAATGCGGGCGGCACAACAACGGCACTGCCATCAGTGCAACACCAAAGAGCCGCCTTGCAACAAAACTTGCAAGGCGGCTCTTTGGTGTATATAGAGGTATTGGCGAATTATTTCACGATAATCAGGAAGTAGTTCTTCTTACCCTTTTGAGCGAGGATATATTTGCCGTCGAGCAGGTCAGACGACGAGATGACAACCTCGGGGTCAGATAGCTTCTCCTTGTTGACACTCACGCCACCGCCCTTGACCATCTTGCGAAACTCGCCTTTGGACGGGAAGCAGTCAGTAGTCTCCGCCAGCAAGTCTACAGCCTTGGCTCCAAGCACCTGGTCTTTGGAGAGCTCATATTGCGGCACACCCTCAAAGACGCTCAGCAGCGTCGCCTCGTCGAGTCTGAGGAGATTCTCCTTAGTAGCCTTACCGAAGAGCAGACTTGACGCCTCGAGAGCTGTTTGGTAAGCTTGTTCGCCGTGGACGAGGGTCGTCACCTCTTGGCCCAGTCGCTTCTGGAGTATGCGCTGACCAGGGTCGGCATGGTGCTGGGCTATGAGAGACTCTATTGTCTCGCGGTCGAGCGAAGTGAATATCTTGATGTAGCGTTCAGCGTCATCGTCGCTCACGTTGAGCCAGAACTGATAGAACTTGTAGGGCGTGGTGCGGTTGGCATCGAGCCACACGTTGCCGCTCTCCGTCTTGCCAAACTTCTTGCCGTCGCTCTTGGTGATGAGCGGACAGGTGAGGGCAAAAGCTTCACCGCCGTTGGTGCGGCGTATGAGCTCCGTTCCGGTGGTTATGTTGCCCCACTGGTCAGAACCACCCATCTGCAACTTGCAGTTCTTGTGGGTGTTGAGGTAGAGGAAGTCATAGCCCTGCAGGAGCTGATAGGTAAACTCAGTGAAGCTCAAGCCGTCGCTTGCTTCACCGTTGAGGCGACGCTTCACGGAGTCCTTGGCCATCATGTAGTTTACGGTGATATGTTTGCCCACTTCGCGCGCAAAGTCGAGGAAGGAGTAGTTCTTCATCCAGTCGTAGTTGTTGACCAGTTCGGCGCGGTTGGGAACATCGCTCTCGAAGTCGAGGAAACGGGCCAGCTGTGCCTTGATGCACTCCACGTTGTGGCGCAACGTCTCTTCGTCGAGAAGGTTGCGCTCCTGGCTCTTGCCCGACGGGTCGCCAATCATGCCGGTTGCTCCACCGATGAGAGCCATCGGCTTGTGACCGCAGCGCTGGAAGTGGCGGAGCATCATCACACCACAGAGGTGGCCTATGTGAAGGCTGTCGGCGGTGGGGTCGATACCCACGTATGCCGTGGTGATTTCCTTGGTCAGTTGTTCTTCAGTGCCAGGCATCATCTGGTGAATCATGCCTCTCCATTTGAGTTCTTCTACAAAGTTCATCGTCTTGTATTATTCTGTATTTTAGTTGAAAGAGCTTATATTAATGTGCAAAGTTACACAATCTTATCCCAATAAGCTGTGGCAATGGTGCGAAATGTTGGTTTTGACCATTGGGGTGGTTGACCGGACTCATGCGTTTCCGCCGAAATTGATATGCGTTTCGGGCGAAACCGATATCAATTTCCGCGGAAATTGACAACCGTTTCGGCGGAAACGCAATCGTCGTCTCAATCTCCGCAGAGAGCAGAGTGCGCTGAAATTCAGCGAGATGATGCAAGGTCAGTCGTGTCGACGGAGATTGTTTGACCGTTGTTGCGCAATTTGTGGGCCTTGGCGAGGTGAAGGGCGACTTCTTCGGGGTTGGCTTTGTAGATTTTGAGTGTGCGCGAACGGGGAAAACGGTTGAAGTAAGGATCGGTGGTGGAGTACCACGAAGTCTGGCTCACGAGGGGGTGACGTGCGATTTTGTCCCACAGCTGGAAGATGCTGGTGGTGGTTGACACGGTGATGCCGGTGTGGCCGTTGGTGAGTTGGGAGACGCACACCAGATGGCGGCGCCGGCGAGTGTCCTGCGAGCTGGCATCGTAACGCTTGGACACGGTGATGTGGCGGCCGTAGCGGTCATTGATGTGCTGCATTATGCTGCGGAACTGCTCACCGTGGGGCGAGGTGTCCTTGATGCCTTTGGTGAGAATGTAGAGGTGTATCATCTCGTGGATGAGTATGTCTTCGTATTCGCTCTCGGAGAATTCGTGAAGTGTGCTTATGGAGATGGTGAGCGAACTATAGCGGCTGACAGCGAATATGCGCCGATTGACGGTGTAGCTCAGACGACCGCCGAACGTGCGTGCGTGGCTCAGTCTGATGCTTACTTGCGGCAGCTTGCCACCGAAGCACAGGCTGTTGAAATGATTGAATTTTTCTTGCAAAAAAGTGATTGTAGGGCGCATATATTCATCTATTTGACACAAAGATAGCTGTTTTATGCAAAATAAAGCAATGGACAGGGGCGTATATGTAAGAAATAATTACTTTTGCGTGTCTGCATGTCGGACAACAAAAAGAAAAGAGACCCACTAAAGAACCTAACGGCTATGAGATTTATGAAATTGCTGGCGGCAGCGCTACTGCTGGCAGCGGGCAGTGCGACCGCTCAAGACTTCAAGGTAGACTACACTAAATATCCCGACGCTAACCCCTTGGGGGGACAAAACGGCAGCAATGGCTACAATGCCAAAGGGACAACGCAAGGCGCAGCGCGGAGCGCAAGCTACAGAAGCACCAAGACGCGCCCCGACCATGTCAACAATGCTCTGACCAAGTTCTACCCACCAGTGTTCAACCAAGACGGCGGTTCGTGTGGGTCGGCTCAGGCGGTGGCCTACTGCATGACCTACGAAATGAATTCGTATCGCAATGCCGATGCGTCGTATGCTGAGAACCAACTACCCACTCACTTCACTTGGCTCCACACCTATGCCGGCATCGAGAAATATCCCATAATGAACAAGCACGGTGTGCCCAACGTGACCGACTATGGCGGCCGCACCTACAGTTCGCTGTTTGGCAACCAAGACACAGGGAGCCAGCACTATGGCTACATGCAGGGCTATGACAAGTGGTACAGAGCCATGTTCAACCGCACGGTGGGCGGCGACACCTACTGCTCGGAGGGGCAGATGACTGAGGTGGGACGCGAGGAACTCAAGCAGTGGCTATGGAATCACTGGGGCGACGAGTCGTTTTATGCCGGCGGAGTGTCGGGCATAGGCGTGGCGAGCGGTGGTCAGTGGGGAAAGATTCCGTCGACTGCCACCAACAAGTCAATAGGCGTGGCAGGCATGTACTGCGTGAGCAGCTGGGGAAAGACTTATGACCACGCTCTCTCAGTAGTGGGCTACGACGACCGCATAGAGTTTGACCTCGACTCCAACGGGGTCTATGGCGAAGAGGACAAAGACGAGAAGGGCGCCTGGATTATCTGCAATTCGTGGGGCGACGGGTGGTGTAACAAGGGTTTCATCTACTGCCCCTACAAGTATAGCGTGGCGGTGGGTACTACCGTATCGCCCTGGAACTCGGGCCACTACACGTGGCGCAAAGACTATGAGCCCAAGCGCGTGCTCAAGATAGTGATGGACTATAGCCGCCGCTCCGAACTGAGCTTCTGCGCCGGAGTGTCGAGCGACACCACCGACACCAAGCCTGAGTCGAGCGAGGTGATGCCATTCTTCAACTATGCCGGCGACGGCAAGAAGCAGACGCCTGCGCCCGAGGTGCCCATGCTGGGCAAGTGGCGCACGCAGTTTAACTATGACCCGATGGAGTTTGGCTATGACGTGACTGACCTTACTGAAAGCTACGACCTGTCGAAACCGCTGAAATACTTCTTTGTCATCAACTCACGCTCGACAGCCGTAGGCAATGGCCACATCTACAAGATGTCGCTCATGGACTATGGCATAGAGGAAGACGGCATGGAGATTGCCGCCCGCATAGACACGGTGGACATACTCAACGGCGGCAAGACGACCATTGTGGCTGTCACCGTGGCAGGACGCCAACTCTACGCTCCGCTCAACACCTCGCTGGCGGGCAACAAATTGACGTGGAGCACACCAAAGCCGTCAAGCTACGACATTTCTCACTATAATGTCTACAAAGGCAGCCTGAAGGTGGCGGAGGTGCCGGCAATCAGCCATTCATACACTGTGGACGACCAAACTGCCACATACTACGTGGCAACGGCTTATACCTACAAGGATAAAACACTGCTGTCGGAGAAGAGCCTGCCTGCCCGCAACGAGGCAACCTACTCGCTCGGCAGCCACAACGTGACGCTGATGCTCGACACGGCTTCGGTAGCAGTGCCCATAGCGCTGAAAGAGAAGCTGCAGCAAGCCACCATAGAATTCTGGATAAAGCCCAACAACATCGATGGTAGCAGCAACCAGATAGGCAAGGCGTGGGGGACGTTTAACATAGCGGTGAGCAAGAGCGGACAACTCATGTGTGGGTGGGACACTTCAAACCGCATCACCACATCTGCCAACAGCATTCAGGCAGGCAAATGGTACCACGTGGCAGTCGTGGTGGACCACAACGTGCTCACGCTCTACATCAACGGAATGAAGAGGGGTGTGCTGACCTCTACGTCCTACAGCGGACTGCCAGCTATGGACGAGCTATGCTTCGGCGCCGCTGGCGGATTTATGGATGCCGAGATTGACGAATTCCGCCTGTGGTCAACGGCACGCACACAGAAAGACATCTTTACCAACAAAAACACCTATATCAGTTCTCCATCATCACAGCCACAACTGATGGTCTACTACCCCATGGAGACTTATGAAGACGGAGGCGTGCTCTACCTCAAGGACTTAGCTTTGGGCTACGACGCTCCGCTAAGCAAAGCCACACAGGGCAGCGACGAAACACTGATGACCAATGCCAATGTGCTGAAGACGACTAGCTTCAGCTGCCTGAGCAACGTGATATATGCCGGCGAACCAGTGCAGTTCAAGTCGGAGTCGTCGCTCAACACTGTGAAGTGGAACTGGTCGGTCAAGAACCAGACCGGCATGAGCAGCAACATTGCCAACCCATACTTCACATTTACGGCAGCCGGCAAATATCAACTGACACTCAACACAGAGGACCGCGAAGGCGACAAGGCAGAGTATACGGACACGGTGACGGTGATCAACCCCGAGGCACCCAAAGCCGACTTCGACATAGCCACCGACACTCTCGCAGAGGGCGAGATGTTTAACCTGGGCAACAAGTCGACTGGAGCCAACTGCACCTACACGTGGACTATGCCCGGTGCTGACAACGAGGAAATCAAGAGCGTCAATGCCCGCGTGAGCTACAGCAGCACGGGAGTCTACCCCGTAACCCTCACCGCCACCAACGCTGGCGGCAGCGACAAGATAACCAAATACGTAGTGGTGACCCACACCGTGCCGGGCGTGGACTTCACCGTAGACCCCGACTTCATCGTGCTGGGCAACACCACCTACCTCTGCGATGCCACCCGACACAACCCCGACACATGGAAATGGACAGTGACCAACGGCAAACACACTACCATAATCAACGGACAGAACTCGTCGTTCACACCCAAATGTCCCGGCATCTACAGCGTTACCCTTGAGGCATCTAACGACATAGGCTCCGCATCGAAGACCGAAGAGCAGAAATTCGTCGTGGCCAACGCCGAGAGCTACAACGCACTCAACTTTACGGGCGGACAACAAATATCTTCGTCAGCCGACTTCTTCGCCTCGGGAACTAAGGCGTTCACCATCGAATGGTGGATGAACCCCACTAAGCAGACAGGCGCACTCAACATGTCTACGTCTAACGGACAGCTGTCCGTCACCACCGACTACAACGGAAATATGACAATAGAGATAGACGGCAAGAGCTGCAGCTCAGGCAACAACTTCGTGGTGGCAGGCGAATGGTGTCACTATGCCCTGACCTTCAACTTCGGACAGGTGAAGTTCTACCGCAATGGCGAACTCATAACCACATCCTCATCGCGCATCGGCACCTCAACAACCAATTGGGGCACGCTGACCCTTGCCGGCGGCGACAATCCATTTGACGGGCAGATCGACGAACTGCGCATCTGGAAAAAGTGCCTTACGCTCTCGACTATGAAAAATTATATCAACTCTCCACTCGACGACCCTGAGAGCCTCGCTCTATCAAGCGGCCTCGTGGCATACTATGACTTCAACCAAAACGGCGGTAGCGTGAAAGACCGCTCAGGCAACGGACTCGACCTCGAGCGCACGGGCTTCGGTCCCGACGGCGACGCATGGGGATTGTCGAAGGGCGTCTTCACCCTTGACTTCGACACGTCGACAACTGAGCCCGACGAAATCGACGCCGACGGACTCACGCACATCTACGATGCCGTCAAGGCTGGAGTGGCAGGCAAGTTTGCCGGCGGACGCGGAACGATTCGCATGGTGATGGAGACCAAAGAAAATGTACGCATATACAATGCAGCCGGACAGTGCGTCTTCAATGACCTCGTAGAGGGCGTGCACTACATCCCGTTTGAGCCCGGCGTATATGTCGTCAACGGAACTAAGGTCGTCGTCAACTGACACCAACGGCAAAGCGGCATTTAAAACTAACCGACTGCCGCAGCAAACCGACCACACATGATAGCAGCCGCCAAAGTTCTCACTTCGAGACTTTGGCGGCTGCTAGCGTGAGCTGGCAGTTTTTTGGCAATTAGTAGGGAATTCTGAATATAAATGCTTAATTTTGCACAGCGAAAAAGAGGTGTGCAAAATCCAGACAGTGCAGTCTGACATCGTTTTTGCCATCAGAGTCTTTTTCAAACTAGCGCAGATGTGACCGCATCGGGAGCAAGAGTATAAAAAGAAAAATATTTGTATGTCAACATCCAAGAAGAAAGCCCTTCTCATAGACGTGGCGCGCAAACTGTTTGCGCAAAACGGCCTTAACGGCACAACAATGAACGATATAGCCAACGAGTCTGGAATCTCCCGACGCACGTTGTACGTATATTTTTCAAACAAGGAGGAAATCTACTCGGCGGTGATAGAGACCGAAATAGAGCGTCTGTCGGACAAAATGGACGAGGTGGCTTCGCGCAATATCGACCCCGAACTCAAAGTGGCCACCCTAATCTACACTCATCTCAACGCAGTGAAAGAAACCGTGGTGCGCAATGGCTCGCTCCGCGCAGAGTTCTTCCGCAATATCTGGATGGTGGAGAAAGTGAGGAAAGCCTTTGACAACGAAGAGCTTGAGCTCTACCGCCGCGTGATTCAGGAGGGCTGCGAAACGGGACAGTTCCACGTGGAGAGCATCGACCTCGTGGCCGACGTGATTCACTACTGCATCAAGGGGCTCGAGGTACCCTACGTCTACGGACGCCTGGGCAACGGCATGACCATCGACGAAAGCCGCCCCATCGTAATCAACATGGTCAAGCGTATGCTCGGCATCAACACCATGAAGCAGTGGGACGTGACCAAGTTTATTGAGGAATAAAACTATTCTTCGCAACGACCACCGATGGCGGTGCGAAGAAAAAACAACTGAATATAACAGCAAAACAACTTTATTATTATGGGACTTTTAAGTGGAAAGACAGCCCTCGTTACAGGAGCTGCACGCGGCATCGGCAAAGCCATTGCCTTGAGATTTGCGCAAGAAGGCGCCAACATAGCGTTTACTGACCTCGTGATTGACGAAAACGGCAAAGCTACCGAGTCTGAAATAGCAGCCCTCGGTGTGAAGTGTGTAGGCTATGCGTCAAACGCAGCAGACTTCGCCCAGACCGAAGAGGTAGTAAACAAGGTTAAAGAGGAGTTTGGCTCCATCGACATTCTCGTGAACAACGCAGGTATCACCAAGGACGGACTGATGATGCGCATGAGCGAGGCTCAGTGGGACGCAGTGATTGCCGTAAACCTCAAGTCGGCATTCAACTTCATCCACGCCTGCACTCCTATCATGATGCGCCAGCGCAGCGGTAGCATCATCAACATGGCTTCTGTAGTAGGCGTTCACGGCAATGCCGGTCAGTGCAACTATGCAGCCTCCAAAGCCGGACTTATCGCCCTGGCCAAGAGTATCGCTCAGGAACTCGGTTCACGCGGTGTGCGCGCCAATGCCATCGCCCCGGGCTTCATCGAGACAGCCATGACAGCCGCTCTGTCGGAAGACATCCGCAAGGAGTGGATCAAGAGCATTCCTCTGCGCCGCGGCGGACAGGTTGAAGATATCGCCAACACCGCTGTATATCTCGCCTCTGACCTCTCCAGCTATGTCACCGGACAGGTTATCCAGGTCGACGGCGGCATGAACATGTAAGAACACGACCCCTGACTACACCCTTCTCAATCAGAGCAAACGCAAGATGGAGGTAATCTACGAAGACAACCACGTCATTGCCGTCAACAAGGCACCCGGCGAAATAGTGCAGGGCGACAAGACTGGCGACAAGCCGCTGAGCGAGATGGTGAAGGACTATATCAAGGAGAAATACGCCAAGCCGGGTAACGTCTTTCTGGGCGTTACCCACAGGCTTGACAGGCCGGTGAGCGGCGTAGTGGTCTTTGCTCGCACGAGCAAGGCCCTGCCGCGCATCAACCGGCTATTCAGCAACGGGGAGGTAGAAAAAACCTATCTCGCCATTGTGGGCAACAAGCCTCAGCAGAGCGAGGGAGAAATAGTGTCGTGGCTCACGCGCAACGAAAGGCTCAACAAGTCGTTCGTAAGCAACAAAGAGACACCCGGCGCCCGACAAGCCTGCTTGCGCTACAAGCTCGTGGCATCTGCCGACAGATATCATCTGCTTGCCGTGAGACTGCTCACGGGGCGCCATCACCAGATAAGGTGTCAACTATCATCGATAGGCTGCCCCATCAAGGGTGACCTAAAATATGGGGCACCACGCAGCAACCCCGATGGCAGCATATCGCTACACTCGTGGAGAGCGCGGTTTGAACACCCCGTGTCGCACATGTCACTCGAAATAATTGCACACTGCCCCAACTCTCCTCTATGGGACGCACTGATGCGCAATGTTGACCACAGCCTGACTGTATAAGCATTGACACCCAAAACCGCTGATGCAGGCTCTTGGCAAGCAATACAAAATGCCACTGCAACAGCACAAGACTTCAAGCAAGATGAGCAAAACCCTTTCCGTTATCATTCCTTCCTACAATGAGGGAGCGAGCCTCTATGCCGTTCTTGAGAAAGTGGAGAAGGTGGAGTTGCCTTACGGCATAGGGAAAGAGGTGATTGTGGTGGACGATGGTTCTACGGACAACACGCCCGAGTATGCGCAGAGATATATTGCGCAGCATCCTGGCTGCAACGTGCGTCTGCTTAGCCACAGCGTCAATCAGGGCAAGGGCATGGCAATACGCACAGCCCTCAAGGTGCTTACGGGCGACATCGTCGTGATACAAGACAGCGACGAGGAGCTCGACCCCAATGACATAGCCCTGATGCTTAAGAAAATGACAGACGAGAATCTTGAGGTGCTCTACGGCTCAAGATTTCTGGACAAGACGGGCAATCGCTCGCTCTACCGCTCATTCTACTACGGCACTAAAGTACTGTCGTGGCTCGTCAACGTGCTCTACGGTCAAAGTATTACTGACGAACCTACGTGCTACAAGATGTTCAGCACACAGCTGCTCCGCTCCATACCGCTCAAATGCCAGGGCTTCGAGTTTTGTCCCGAAGTGACAGCCAAAGTCGCACGTCGCGGACTGAAGATAAAAGAGGTTCCCATCAGCTACTATCCGCGCACGATCACTCAAGGCAAGAAAATCCGCACCAAAGACGGTTTCAAGGCCATCTGGTACCTCTTGAAGTACCGCTTCGTGAAATAAGCCGGCAATAAGCCGTGCCCCCAAGATGACATTGCTATAGCCACGATGCTGTCATAGCCGCAAATTGATGACCGCCGCATTGCTGGTCTGCAGAACTGCATTATAGAGCAGCGGAACTGCAATACAGATCAACAGTGTCGCTTTACTGTATAATGAGCTACATTGTAGGACAACGGCACTGCACTACAGGACAACAACACTCATTACAAAAAAGCAGAACGTCTACTAGTTTGTCTGAAGTAGTTTGTCTGAAGAGCCAAAACAACGCTCTAAGACAGCGATAGGTCACTGTATTTTGAAAGGGGAGTGACAACACTCTCTCCTCATAACAAAAACTGTCTACCCCATAACAGGAAACATTCTACCTCATAACAAAAAAAGCGCCCTCCGATGCAATTTAGTATCGGAGGGCGCTTTTCTATTTTACAGGGTTGGAGTCGATTGGGACTATTATTGGTTTGCCCAACAAACGATTTCTTCTTCTACCCCTTCTTGCTACGCAAGTTGAAGGCACGTTCCAAGAGAGTGCCTATCTTGGTGAGGTGCTTCTTGCGGTGTTTTACATCCTCGTAGTAACCATAACCATAGCCGTAACCATAGCCGTAACCATAACCATAGCCGTGGGAATCCATGGCATTGGAACCATTGATAACCACCTGCATCTTGCGCAACTTGCCTTCCTGATAGATCTTCTCGAGGTCATCGAGGAAGCGGCGGTCTTCAACACCCACGCGGATAACGTAGAGAGTGAAGTCGGCAACGCGGTTCACTATGCTGGAGTCAGCCACGTTGATGGTCGGCGTGGTGTCAACAACGATATACTTGTAGCCGTAGTCTTCACGAAGTTTCTTGATGAGTTCGTCAAGACGTTTGCTCAGCAGCAGTTCTGCCGGATTAGGCGGCCTTACGCCAGCCGGAATCATATCAAGTTCTTCGGTGACATTCTTTATGATGATATCGTCGACGTCGCACTGGTTGGCAAGATAGGAGGTCAAACCATATTGCGTGCGGTTCAAGCCCAAGACTTGCGAAACGGAGTTCTTGCGTATGTCGGTGTCGATAAGTATTGTCTTGGCACCACTGACGCTAAGGATATAGGCAAGGTTGCGCGACACGAAGCTCTTGCCCTGCGACGGAGTTGACGACGTGACGGCAATCACGCCTTCGGGCAACACCATGTTGATGTTGTAGCGCAGTATTCTGAATGCCTCTGATATGATAGTGTTGTTCTCGTTCTTGTTGAGCAGCTTGTCAGAGTTGACGTCGTCGTTCCACTGCGGAATGTCGCCCACGATAGGAGCCGACAGGCTGTCCTCAACATCCTTGCGCCCACGCACGGTCTTGTCCATCGAGGTGATAATCCACAATATGCCGGCAGGAATCAGCAGACCAACAATGAAGGCTATTAACAATATGCGCATGGTATGGGGAGTCACGGGCAGTCCAGTGCCGTAGGGATATTCCACGATGCGCACGTTGGCCTCGTTGATGGCCAACTGGAGAGCCGTCTCTTCGCGCTTGTTGAGAAGGTAGGTGTAGAGCGTCTCCTTGATTTTCTGCTGTCGGGTAATGTCGAGTGTCTTAATCTCAGACTGAGGAGCGGAGGTCATGGCCGACCTCAACTCGTTGTCGGAATTGCGAGCCTTGTTGACTTGTATCTTGATAGCGTCAACATAGCTGTCGATGCCGGCGCAGATGTTGGCGCGCATGGCTGTCAACACGCGGTCGCGCTCCATGATGGCATTGGCCGTGGGCGACGAGTTGACGAGCAAGTTGTTGCGCTCCACCATGAGCGTGTTATATTCGTTGATTTGCTGCTCCATATTAGCATTGCCCAGCGCTCCGAGCACAGGTATCAGTTTGCCCTCAGAGGCGGCATGGGCGTAGATAAAGTCGCGTAGCGAGGTCACCACGGCATAGCGTGTTTCGAGCTGCAAGAGAGCCTGGTGTGAAGTTGAGCTCTCGGAGAGGTAGTTGGTCACGTTGAGGTTGAAATCAAGCATGTTGCTCGACTGCTTGAAGTCCACGAGTTCTTTCTCAACATCGCTCAGTTGTTTGCCTATGAGCTCAATGCGGTCGTCAATGAATTTGGCAGTGTTGAGAGCCACGGTGTTCTTGGCATCAACGATGTCTTTTTTGTAGGCCTCGAGCAGTGCATTGAGTATCTTGTGAGCCCTCTGGTTGTTCTTGTCCTGACACACCAGGGTGATGAGGTTGGCATCTTTATCGTTCTCGGCAGCGGCAATGCGACTGCGATAATAGTTGATGGCCAGTTCGCGCGGCATCCTGACGATGTGTAGAGTCTTATTGCTGAACCTCGGGAGATATTTGGTCTTCTGCAGCACCACGATGCCACCGGGGGTATTGACTGGCTCGCCGAACGACACCGACTTCTCGAAGCCAGTCTTCTTGCCTTCGACACGCAGATTCTTGATGAGCAGTTTACCACCGCTTATCTCGGCATCAAAGCTGAGTGCTTTCTTGTTTTGGTCGAGAAACTCGGCTAAGACTGGAGTGTCGTCAAACAGCGTGATGGGAGTGAGGTTGTGGCTCATCGAATAGTCTACATTGAGCTTCAGTCGGTCTACCACTACCCCCATCAAGCGGCGTGAGGTGAGTATAAAGATTTCGTCCTTGAGATTGTCAGTAGTCTGTATGCCACTGATGTCTGACAGCGAGCTGAAAGCCTTGGTGCGGTTGTTGCGCGAGTCGCTCTCCTTGATGAGAATCGTGGCCGACTGGCTGTAGGTGCGCGGCTGGCGCTTGGTGAAGAGATATGCCACCCCCAAGCAAACCACTACGCTGAGGGCGAACCACCGCCAGTTTTTGCGCAGTATGAAGAGGCAATATAGGACAATGGCAAGAATGTTGGACGACTGCTCTTCCTCCTTCTTGGAGTTGTAGCCGTCGTTGGTCGTCAGGGTTTCTGTATTGAATGGCATAGATTCGATATTTTTAATTGGTTAGGGCAATGATGAGCGATATTACCGATGCCACCATGCTCACTAGTGTACCGGTGACGGTGAGGTAGGTGTAAGACGTGCTTCCCTTCACCTTGACAGACTTGTTGCCCTCCACAATGACCAGGTCGTTCTGCTGCATATAGTAGGCTGGTGAGCTAAACACCGACTTTGGGTCGGTCAAGTCAATCTTGTAAGTGGTGCGCTGCCCGTTTTCCTCCCTGAGCACCAGAATGTTGGTGCGTATGGCGCTGTTGTTGAGGTCACCAGCACGACCGAGAGCCTCGAGCAATGTCAGTCGCTGCCCCGTGTAGCTCTGCGTGCCCGGATTCTTCACGTCGCCCAGCACGGTAATCTTGAAACTCATTATCTTGGTGGCCACCTGCACGTCTTTGACGTCTTGCTGCAGCCTAGACTGTATCTGTGCTGAGAGCTGCTCAGGCGTTAGTCCTGCCGCCTTTATCCTGCCCACCACAGGGAAGTCGATAGTGCCGTCCTGGTAGACGTAGAAATAGCACACACCCGAATTGGTGATGCTCTGCGAGGCTCCAGTCTGATAGTTGCCCGACCCCACAAGCACGTTGTTGTTATACTGGTCAAGCAGAGCCTTGTCGCGCGACGAAATGGTGATGGCCAACTGGTCATCGCTTTGTATCAAGAGCTGGAAATTCTTATTGATTCCCACAGACTTAGCATATAGAGTGTCGACTCCCTGGAGATAAATCATCTCCTTGTTGCTTACACACGAAGTCATAAACGCGGTAGCCGCCAATAAAATCAAGAAGGTGGAGAGTATTGTCTTTCTCATGGTTTAACGAATACTTTTTATAAAAAATACTGTTTTGCTTCGCAAAAGTAATAAAACTTTTTCGATTATGAACGAATTTGTCCAGCAAAGATAGAATTGGCAACAACAGAAGGACAACGGGCAGCACCACATCGATTCAGAAAGCGTTGAGTGGCGAGACACACAAAGCCTTCATAGCGTGCCACACGGAGCCTTCTCACCAGTGCGTTTCCGCCGAAATGGTTATCAATTTCGGGCGAAACGTGCTACAATTTCGGGGGAAACGGAGTTCGATTTCCGCCGAAACGCTATTGTGAGGTGGTGACTTCTGGGCATCGGCTCAGGCAGATGTTGACGACGGCAGTTCATGAAAAATCCCCCGGCTGTCTTGGAGAATACAGCCGGGGGATTTTTAGCTTTTATAGTAGCGGTCATGAGCGGTGGGCTATTGCCCCGCTGCCATGACGACCGCACTGAGAGTCATTAGATGAAGGCTACGGTGAGACCTGCCATCACGATGCTTACCATCGACATGAGCTTGATAAGAATGTTGAGCGACGGACCTGATGTGTCCTTGAATGGGTCGCCCACGGTGTCGCCCACGATGGTAGCCTTGTGGCACTCTGAGCCTTTGCCTCCGAAGTTGCCTTCTTCAACCATCTTCTTAGCGTTGTCCCAGGCACCGCCTGCGTTGCTCATGAAGATAGCGAGAGTGAAGCCTGCAGCCAGACCGCCTACGAGCAGACCGAGCACACCAGCTACGCCGAGCACCAAACCTACCACGATAGGAATGATGATGGCCAGAAGCGACGGGAAGATCATCTCGCGCTGAGCCGAGCGTGTGGAGATTTCTACACAACGGCCGTAGTCGGGAGTAGCCTTGCCCTCAAGGATTCCCTTGATTTCGCGGAACTGACGACGTACTTCCTGCACCATGTCTTCGGCAGCGCGACCAACGGCACCCATAGTGATACCGCTGAAGAGGAATGCTGCCATGGCTCCGAGGAACACACCAACAATCACCTTGGGGTTCATGAGGTTGACCTGGAAGTAATCCATGAATGAGGGGATGTCCTGAATGTGGCTGAACACCTCTGACATGTGGGCATTGCCAGCCTCTGCCAAGCGGTGTACTGCTTCCTTGATTTCCTCAATGTAGGAAGCCAAGAGAGCGAGAGCCGTGAGGGCTGCAGAACCGATGGCGAAGCCCTTGCCGGTGGCGGCTGTGGTGTTGCCCAGGGCGTCGAGAGCATCAGTGCGCTTGCGTACTTCCTCGCCAAGTTCGCTCATCTCAGCGTTACCGCCAGCGTTGTCAGCGATTGGGCCATAGGCGTCGGTGGCAAGAGTGATGCCGAGGGTAGAGAGCATGCCGACTGCAGCAATGCCCACGCCATAGAGACCCATAGAGAGATTCGCAGAGTTCATGTCAAGCTGGAAACCGTTGGCGCAGAGGTAGCTGAGCAAGATTGCCACGGAGATGGTGACCACGGGAATCATCGTTGAGATCATACCAGTGCCCACACCCTTGATGATAACGGTGGCAGCACCTGTAGTTGATGCTTCCGAAATCTTCTGGGTGGGTTTATAGGAGTGAGAGGTGTAGTATTCGGTAGCCTGACCGATTATCACACCGGCGAGCAGACCTGTGATTACGGAGAACGAAATGCCAATCCAGTTCTCTATCTGGAGGAGGTAGAGAATCACGAAAGAGGCAACGGCGATGAGAGCTGCGCTGACGTTGGTGCCGAGGCCCAGCGAGCGGAGCAACTGCTTCATCGTAGCACCTTCCTTGGTGCGCACGAGGAATATGCCAAAGAGAGAGAGGAATATGCCCACGGCAGCAATGACCATCGGAGCGATGACTGACTTAACCTGCATAGTGGGGTTTGCCACGAAGGCTGTAGCACCCAGAGCTGCAGTGGAGAGGATGGCACCGCAGTAGCTCTCGTAGAGGTCTGCGCCCATGCCGGCTACGTCGCCCACGTTGTCGCCTACGTTGTCGGCAATGGTAGCGGGGTTGCGAGGGTCGTCTTCGGGAATGTCGGCTTCCACCTTACCCACGATGTCGGCACCCACGTCGGCAGCCTTGGTGTAGATACCACCGCCCACACGTGCGAACAGGGCTTGGGTAGAAGCACCCATGCCGAAGGTAAGCATGGTGGTGGTGATGGTGACGAGGCTGTCTATGCCGGCGGCATTGAGAATGATGTACCACACAGCGATGTCGAGCAGGCCGAGACCTACTACGGTCAAGCCCATCACGGCACCCGAGCGGAATGCTATGCGCAGTCCGGCATCAAGGCTGTTGCGAGCCGCATTGGCTGTACGTGCTGAAGCGTAGGTGGCTGTCTTCATGCCAAAGAATCCTGCCAGGCCGGAGAAGAGACCGCCTGTGAGGAATGCGAACGGCACCCAAGGGTTCTGCATGTGGAAGCCGTAGGCCATGATGGCAAAGATTACGGCGAGCACTATAAACACGATGCAGACAACCTTGTACTGCTGCTTGAGGTAAGCCATGGCACCCTTGCGGACGTGCTCCGCAATTTCGCGCATACGGGGCGTTCCCTCATCTGCTTTCTTCATCTGCTTGAAGAAATAGAGGGCTGTTCCCAGTGCTACCACGGAGGCAATGGGGACAAGCCAGAATACGTTTAGAATTTTTTCCATTTGTTTGATAAAAATTTTTTGTGAGTTACAAAATTAGTGTTATTTAACGGGAAAAGCTTGCTTAAAACCTACAAAATTACACTTAGAGAAGTGAGAATGTCACCAAATGTAAGTTTCTGGGCATCATGGGTTACCAAAATGAGTTCCGCACGCCACAGCGGTGCTAGCGTGTGTGTGTGTGGCGTGCGGAACTATGTCGAATTGTTGCTGAGCTCGCTGTGTCAGCGGGTTGACTGCAATCAATCTTGCTAAATCAGTGAGAACTGTGGTGGTGGTGATGGCCGAAGCGGTGAAGCGCATCAAACCCTTTGGGACGGTGGAAGAAAGAGGTGCGGTAGAGTTTTTCGGCAATGAAGATGAACAACGCTGCCGACACGAAGCCTCCGATGACGTCGACGGCGTAGTGGGCACCGATATAGACGGTGGAGAGACAGAGTATGAGCCAGAAGGGCATCATCAGGAAGCCCCACATCTTCTTCAGTCGCATGACAAGGTAGAGTATCACGGTGGACGCACCTACGTGGCTGCTCGGAAAAGCGGCTATTGGCTTCTCGCTGCCCTGCGCCATGTGGACAAGATGGCTGAAGGGACCCGTCACTGCGCTCATGTGGTTGAGTTCGGTATGGCTACCAAACCATGTGCCGACGGACGGGAAGACAGCATTGGCGACATCAACACCGGGACATTTGAAATAGAACTGCGGACCTGCGGAGTTGTAGAGCAAAAACACAGTGTAGTACATGAAGAACGTGGACATGAGCACAAAGGTGGTACGGTCAAACTTGCGGGGCCTCTTGATGATGACAAGCAATACGACCGTTGCAATCATGAGGTAGTAGGAGAAGTAGCCCATATTGAACAGTTCGTTCCAGAAAGTGCCGTGGAGCACCTGGCTAAACATCACCGATGGTTGGCACCCGAAGATGGCTTGGTCTGCCAAGGCCAGAGTGTGGTCATGGCTGGGCATCATAGCCGCCAGATTGTAGATGTCGGGATACCAGAATGCCAACAAGGCGATTTGGAAGACTACCCTCAGCTGGTAGGTGGCATGGCACGGATGGCGGAAATATAGCCACACGAGCACGGCGGTGGCAACCATGATAGCCAGGCGGCTGATGAGTATGTTTGTCAGAACCGTTTCGTCGAGGTCGGTATAGAAAACGGCTGTCAGGGCGAGGGTGATGCCAATGTAGATAGCGGCGGCTTTCTCTATGCCGTTGAGTCCCGGCATAGGGTGTTGAATGGTAAAGTAGTTTGCCATAGTTGTTAGGTTGTGGTTTGTGTTAGGTGAGTTGCGGCATGATGCGACACTGATATATATGTGTGTGTCACATTTCCCGCAGAATGGCTGCGAGCCGCTCCATGCCTTCGGTGGCTCCCGCCTTGATATGGGTCACGCTGATGCCTTGGGGAGTCTTGACGTCTTTGGGGTCGATGAGGAAGATTGGGGTGCCTGCCGGGGCATAGTCAATGAGGCTGGCGGCAGGATAGACGTTGAGCGAAGTGCCGATGATGACGAAGATGTCGGTCGCAGCAACCTTGGCGGCAGCTGCTGAAATCATGGGCACTGCCTCTTCGAAGAATACTATGTAGGGGCGCAGCAGCGAGCCGTCGCCAGCCTTTTCGCCTGGCTTGACACGGTAGTCGCTTTCGCCAAGGATTTTCCAATAGCGCGGATTTTCTACATCTGCCGACGAGCATACTTTCTTCAGTTCGCCATGGAGGTGAATGACGTTGGTAGAGCCTGCCCGCTCGTGGAGGTCGTCGATATTCTGCGTGATGACGCTCACACTGAAGCTGTCCTCCAGCTGCGCCAGCAGTTTGTGGGCTCCACACGGCTGCGTCTGGAAGAGTTGCTGGCGGCGCTCGTTATAGAAGCGGTTGACCAGGTCGGGGTCTTTGAGCCATCCCGTGTGGCTTGCCACCTGCATCACTGGATATTGTTCCCACAGTCCACCCGAATCGCGGAAGGTGGAAATGCCGCTCTCGGCGCTGATGCCGGCTCCTGTCAATACTGTAAGTTTCTTCATCGCTAAAGGCTCGCTGACTGATGCCGGCGAGCGAATGTTTTGGTTAAATTCCTGCAAAGGTATTAACTTTTCGCTAATGCTATGACGTTAGTTCAATAGAAATTGTGTTACTTTGCAGTGTTCAGACACCTTATTTAAATTAAAAGAACTACAGTCATGGGGAAGAAATCTAATTTTCAAAGTCGTAAGAACAAGAGGGAGCTAGCCAATGCGTTGATGGACTTTTTTCTAGCCAATCCCAACACCGAGTTTGGCAGAACGGAGCTTTACACCGAGTTTGGACTCAAGAGCCATCCTGCGCGAGTGGTGATGGTCGACATTCTTGAAGACTTGGTCATGTGTGGTTACTTGACGCAGAGTACTTCGGGGTGTTACCTGCTCCAAGAGCGACAAGACCTGAAGGAAGGCACCGTGACACGCCACGGCAAGGACTACTCCTTCGTGCCCGATGGCGAGGAAGCCCCCGTCTACCTCGATGAACGCAACAGCGGTGGAGCCCTCAATGGCGACAGAGTGTCGGCCACGATGTCCTTCAGTCGCAGGGGCAATCGGCAAGAGGCGCGAGTGGTGGCTATCATCAGCAGGGCGAAGGACACGTTTGTCGGTGTACTCTCGGTAGACAAGCATTTCGCCTTTTTGGAAACTTCCGACAAGTATCTGCCCTACGACATATTCATACCCAAAGCCAATATTGGCGCAGCGCACAACGGCGACAAGGTGATTGTGAAAATCATGGAGTGGCCGTCGAGCAACAACCGCTCGCCTGTAGGCAAGATTATCGACGTGCTCGGCGCTACGGGCGACAACACCGTGGAGATGCACGCCATCTTGGCGGAGTTCGGGCTACCCTACTCCTATCCTGAAAACCTGGAGCAATTGGCCAACAAGATTTCAGACTCTATTCCACAGAAAGAGATTAAGGAACGCGAGGATTTCCGCAGCATAACGACGTTTACCATTGACCCACGCGATGCCAAGGACTTTGATGATGCCCTCTCGCTACGCCGCCTTGACGATGGACTCTGGGAGGTGGGCGTACACATAGCCGACGTGACCTACTACGTCAAGGAAGGCTCACCCATCGACGAAGAGGCCTACAACCGCGCCACCAGCGTCTATCTGGTGGACCGCACCATACCCATGCTGCCCGAGCGGCTGTGCAACTACATCTGCTCACTGCGCCCTAACGAGGAGAAGCTGGCATATAGCGTAATCTTCAGCATGAACGACAGCGCCGAAGTCATCGACTGGCACATAGCCCGCACTGTGATAAAGAGCGACCGCCGCTTTGTCTACGAAGAGGTGCAGGCCATCTTGGAACAAAACGGCGAAGCTTCACCCGAAGACCTCTCCAAGCCAGGGATTCACCCTGCCCGAGTGAAAGCGACGGCCGACGGAAGCCCCGTGGGCGAGTATGCCACAGAGCTCATAGCGCTCAACCGATTGGCCAAACGGCTAAGGGAACAGCGCACCAAGAATGGGGCTATTGAGTTTGAGCGCGAAGAGGTGCGCTTTGAGCTCGACGACAAGGGACACCCCCTGAGCACTTATATAAAGGTGTCGCAAGATGCCCACAAGCTGGTAGAGGAGTTCATGCTGCTGGCCAACCGCTATGTGGCGCAAAAGATTGGCATGGTGCCCGCTGGCACTAAAGCCAAGGTGTTCCCCTACCGCATCCACGACGTGCCCGACCCCGAGAAACTGTCGAAGCTGTCAGGCTACGTGGCGCGTTTCGGCTACCGGCTCGACGCATCGGGGTCTCGCAAGCAAGTGTCTAAAGACATCAATGCCATGCTGGCCAAGGCTCAAGGCTCCAAAGAGAAGGAACTGATAGAGGAAGTCACACTGCGCTCCATGATGAAGGCACGCTACAGCACACACAACATCGGCCACTACGGACTGATGTTCAAACACTACACCCATTTCACTTCGCCCATTAGGCGTTATCCCGACCAGATGGTTCACCGCCTGCTCACTCGCTATCTGGCGGGCGGGCGCAGTGTCAACAAACTAAAGTGTGAGGAACAGTGTGAGCACTCCAGCGCCATGGAGCAGTTGGCAGCCAACGCAGAGCGCGCTTCTATCAAGTACAAGCAGGTGGAGTTTCTAGCCGACAAGGTAGGGCAGGAGTTTGACGGCAAGGTGAGCGGCGCTTCTGACTTCGGACTCTTCGTGGAACTGACCGACTCCAAGTGCGAGGGGGCAGTACCCTTGCGCACTCTCCATGATGACTATTATAGCTTCGACGACCGGGCACTGTGTCTGCGCGGCCGACGTTCACACCGCACCATCAGCTTGGGCGACCCCGTCAGGGTACGAGTGGCCAGCGCCAATCTCGAGAAGCGCCAGCTCGACTTCGAATTGCTTGAGGTGAAGGGGCACAAGTACAAGTATAAGAAGCCATAAACACACAGCACTTGTGGTTTGGCTTAGCTGACAAGTAACGAAAAAACGGCGGCGGAATCTTGAATGTTGAAGATTCCGCCGCCTTTTTCGTTAGGCTTGCCCTACAAGAATATGTAGCGCAGCATGAAGACTATTGAAAGGACAATCATGCCCACATTGAGTTCTTTCACCTTGCCGCAACAGAGGTGTATCAGTACCCACGAGATTATTCCGAGCAGCATGCCCTCGGATATAGAGCACGTCATCGGAATAAAGGCTATGCAGATAAAACAGGGTATGGCGGTAGCATAGTTGTTGAAGTCAATATTGCTGACAGCCCCCATGGTCATCACTCCCACCATGATAAGTGCGGGTGCTGTAGCCTGTGGTGGCACAGCGAGAAACAGAGGGGCGAAGAACAAGGCGGCAGCAAAGCACATGGCGGAGGTAAACGCTGTCAGTCCACAACGCCCACCCTCGTTGACTCCCGTGGCGCTCTCCATGGTGGTAGTAACGGTCGACGTGCCCAAAACGGCTCCTATTGTGGTGCCAACGGCATCGGCTATGAAGGCCTGCTTGAGATGCGGAATATTGCCATCTTTGTCGATAATGCCGGCTCGCTCGCTTACACCCACAAAGGTGCCGATGGTATCGAAGATGTCGAAAAACAGCAGAGTGAACACACAAATCACCATGTCGAGGCAGAAGATGTTGTCCCACTCAAATTGGCAGAATATAGGTTGCAAACTTGGCGGTGCGCTAACCAGTGTAGTGAGCTTGGTTATGCCCAACGGAATGCCTATAGCGGTGACAATCAGGATGCCTATAAGCAATGCGCCAGTTACCTTGCGCACCAGCAAGACGGCACTTA
Source organism: Bacteroidaceae bacterium (assembly GCA_963600315.1). Taxonomy (GTDB): domain Bacteria; phylum Bacteroidota; class Bacteroidia; order Bacteroidales; family Bacteroidaceae; genus UBA6382. The sequence goes on from CAVCAW010000029.1 coordinate 68,409, forward strand.
GCACCAACCCGAAGCATGCCAACAACACCGCAGGGTCATGGAGGTTGCCCAGACCTATCAGTGTGGCATCGTTCTTAACTATAATGCCAGCGTTTTTCAAACCGAGGAAGGTTATAAACAATCCGATACCCGGCGAAATGGCCTGACGGAACATAGGTGGAAGGCAGTCCACAATTTTCTGGCGAAGGTCGGTAAGGGTCAGTATGATGAAGATAAGCCCCTCAATGAGCACTGCCGTGAGGGCAAACTGCCATCGGTAGCCCATGGCGAGCACCACGGTGTAGGCGAAGAAGGCACTAATACCAGTTCCAGGACCAAGAACAAAGGGAAGTTTGGCATAGATTGCCATTATGAGCGTAGCAACGATGGCCGACACGGCAGCGGCTGTAAACACTGCACTCTTGTCCATGCCAGTAGTCCCTAAAATGGTAGGGATAACGGCAAGAATGTAGGCCACGGTCAGAAAAGTGGTAATTCCGCCGACAATCTCCTTCTTGACGGTCATCTTGCTGTGGTCGAAGCCAAACAGCTTCTTCAATATTATATGCTTGGTCATAAGAATTAAGTTTTCTGTGGCTCATGGTGTGCCGTTGCAGAACAAGTGCCTTTGCCGTCATACCCTGTCGCATACAATCACTACAGGTTTCTCAATCTGCTCTGACAATGTTAACCATCGGCATCGTTTACTCTGGCTTAATGCTAATGGCGAAGCCGCCACTGCGCGCCATGCGTATGTTCAGTTTGGTCTTGTTGGTCACACTGACAGTGCGTATGTTGTAGGCTTCGGGATTGGTTTCATAGTCGGCATCGGGCGCATCTTCATAGATAGTCGCCTTATACTTGTGATTCTTGTCGAGGAAGTCGAATGCTACCTGTGCAGTGCGCGCATTATCACCAGTAACACCGCCAACAAACCACAGTCCAGTGTCTTTGGCCTGGCGAGCCACCGTGATATAGCGACCCGGCTCAGCCTCGAGGTAGCGGCTGTCTTGCCAATCAAGAGCCACATCTTTGATAAACTGAAATGCGTCCATGTGTTTCATATAATTCTCAGGCAGGTCAGCAGCCATCTGTAAGGGTGACGGCATTGTGAGATAGAGAGCCAACTGCTTGCACAGCGTGGAGCGCAAGTGGCGATTGGGATGATCGCCCTTGATAAACGCCAACTTGATGTCAAAGATGCCCGGGGTGTAGTCCATAGGACCTCCAAGCAAACGTGTGAAGGGAAGTATGGTTACATGGAAAGGAAGGTTGCCGCTGCTTTGGTCATACTCGCCGCCGCGTGCCGACTCATTGGCCACGAGGTTGGGCCACGTGCGACACAGTCCCGTCGGTCTCACGGCTTCGTGGGCATCAATGCAGATATGATAATCTGCGGCTTTCTTGATGCAGTAAAGGTAGTGGTTGTTCATCCACTGTCCATAGTGGTGCTCGCCGCGCGGAATGATAGGACCTACATAGCCCGACTTCACGGATGTGTAGTTATGGTCGTTCATGAACTTATAGGCTCGGTCAAGGTGGCGTTCGTAGTTGCGCGCCGAAGCAGACGTTTCATGGTGCATCATGAGGCGCAAACCCTTGCTCAGTGCATAGTCTTGAAGCGAATCAACGTTGAAGTCGGGATAGGGCGTAAGGAAATCGAAGACATAGTCCTTTGACTTGCGGAACCAGTCTTCCCAACCTATGTTCCACCCCTCTACCAAGAGTTGGTCAAATCCGTTGGCGGCAGCAAAATCTATATATTTCCTCACGTTGGCGTTGTTAGCACTATGATATCCGTGGGGTTTGAGTTTGCGATAGTCAACCTCGTCGAGCTTTATGGCGGGCAGCTCTGACGTGTAGGACCATGCCCCAGTGCCGGCTATCATCTCCCACCATACACCCATGAACTTGACGGGCTTTATCCACGATGGGTCTTTTATGGCGCACGGCTCATTGAGGTTGAGGGTCATCTTGGAATTGAGTATGTCGCGCGCATCGTCGCTGACTATAATTGTGCGCCACGGACTCTTGCACGGAGCCTGCATGTAGCCCTTGTCGCCAACGGCATCGGGTGTGAGGTGAGACTCAAAGGTCAGCGTGGTGTCGTTCAGCAGCAAGTGCATACAGGAGTAGTCCACCAATGCCGCTTCGTGCAAGTTGATGTAGAGTCCATCGGCACTCTTCATCTGGAGCGACGTCTGCACCACGTTGCCAGGGGCTTTGTCGTTGACTGGCTGCCATTTCATCGCCTCGGGCATCTTGCTGCGAATCTCTGACAACTTACACTCAGTGTAGTTATACTCCTGGGTGTCATAGTCGGCAGGTATCCAGAATGCGGTGTGGTCGCCCGCCAGGGCAAACTGGGTGCGCTCTTCCTTGATGACGAAATAGCTCAGGTTGCGGCAGAGCGGAAACTCATAGCGAAAGCCCAACCCATCATCGAATATGCGAAACCTAACAATCATGTCGCGCTCGGGCTTGGCTTGATGGAAGGTGACAGCCAACTCTTTGTAGTGGTTGCGTATGTCTTTGAGTTCGCCCCATACGGGGTGCCACACTTCGTCGTACGACGATGTGTCGGTCTTGGTTATCTCAAAATCCTTTTGTAGCGACACTCCCTTCTTGAGTTCCAATCCCAATTTAGAGGTCTTGATGACAGCTTTGCCCTTGTAGGAAAGTTGGTAGGTAGGTTCACCGACCGGGGTCAGTCCCACTTGGAGAGTAAGCTGCTTGTTAGGCGAACTGATTGTCTTGACGAGTTGTGCCTTGACGATTATGGTCAGTATCGCCAAGACGGAGAATAGTAATATCTTTTTCATTTTGTTGGTTGTTAGTCTCTTATTTATGCGATAGCACGCTTGCAAAAATACGAAAAAAAACATTGGCCAATCTAAACCGCTGTTGTTTTTAGCCAAAAAACAGTACTTTTGTATTCGCATCAACTTACAAACAGTCAACAATGAAGCATATAGAATACCAGACGCAAGGCACGTGCAGCCAGGTCATCTCGCTGTCGGGTGAAGACGGACGAATTACTGATGTCAATTTCATAGGCGGCTGCAACGGCAATCTCCAAGGGCTTTGTGCGCTTGTGAGAGGCATGAGATACGAGGACGTGATAACCAAGTTGCAAGGCATCCGATGCGGAATGAAGCGCTCTTCATGCCCCGACCAGCTAGTGGAGGCCGTCAAACTACTCATGTCGCAAGAAGGCGCATGACCAACGAAGACTTCATAGCGCAACACTTGAGCGACGACATTAGGGCGCTCGCTCTCAAGAAGGCACCCGACGGCGTAGACGCAACGTGGTGTCTGCAGCAGATAGAGGGCTGGCAGTTGGCCAAAGCCAAAATACCGTCGTGGGCAACAACCCCCGGACTTTGGTTTCCGCCCAAACTGTCGATGGAACAGTGCTCCAGCGAACCGACGGCGATTTATAAACAAAATCAGCTATTACGCCTACTACCCGACGAGGGCGACAGAACGGCTATGACAGACTTCACGGGCGGCTATGGGGTTGACTTCAGTTTCATGGCCCGCATGTTCCGCCGCAGTGTCTATGTAGAAAAGCGCAAAGACCTTTGCGACACAGCGCGCCACAACTTCATGCTGCTAGGGTTGAATAATGTGGATATAGTAGAGGCTGAAACCAACGAAGATTGCGCACTCCTCCGCAAAGGCAGCCACTGTTCACTGGCATATCTTGACCCAGCGCGACGCGATGGTGCTGGTCGCAAGACCGTGGCTATAGAAGACTGCTCACCCGACCTCACACAGCTGATGCCGCTCCTGCTCGACAAGGCCGCTGTGGTCATGCTGAAGTTATCGCCGATGCTCGATGTGAACCAAGCCTTGAGGTTGCTACCGTGTGTGAGGGAGGTACACGCCGTCAGCGTCAAGGGAGAATGCAAGGAACTGCTTTTGGTGTGCTCTCGACGTGAGATGAGCCTGCGTTATTTCTGCGTCAATCTAGACACGTCAGACGCTCCTGTCGTCATTGATATCCAGCGTTTGCAGACCACACCAACCATCGGTTCATTGACGGGAGCCAAGTATCTGTATGAACCTAATTCGTCGGTGTTGAAACTGGGAGTGCAAGATGCCGTGGCCGAAGACTACGGGCTGCTCAAGCTTCATGTTAGGAGCAACCTCTATGTAGGCGACAGCAGTGTGGAGGATTTCCCTGGCCGACGTTTCCGCATCATGGGCAGCAGCGGCTTCAGCAAGCGCGAACTCAAGGACTTTCTAAAAGGCACAGCGCAAGCCAATCTCACAGTGCGCAATTTTCCTGCCACGGTGATTCAGTTGCGCAAAAGGCTCAATCTGAAGGAAGGCGGTCAGATCTATCTATTCGCCACCACCTTGGCAGAGGGCAACGACTCCCACGTCTTGATAAAGTGCGAAAAATAACCATGCAAGACTCTTAGACGAATTAGGTAGTCAGACTCGCCTTGTTTCGGAGATGGCAGACCAATTTTTAGTGAGTTACGAAACTTGTCGCTTTCAGAATAACTTCAGTGCAGCTCCCCCTACCTATAGCAAAAGCAGCCCCTACGGTTTCAGAAAGTAGGAACTGCTTTTGTGCTATAGGGGAGACCACACTTGGTCAAGATTGGTTATTCCACAATCTTGCCGTTGTCTATCTTGAATGTTGCGAGAGGTTCGCTTGTTCCATTGGCTTTCAGGCGGAAAGTGTAGGTGCCAGTAAATCCCTTTTCCACAATCTCCTGCATGTAAGACCCTATACTGGTCTTTATTTTGTTGAAATAGACTTTGGCTCCTTCCTTCAGTTCCGTGTCAGACTTTCCATAGTAGGTGAACTCGTTTTGCCATGAATTGCTAAACTGGTCTTTGAGTACTTTCTGCAAATGGTCGTCTGAACAGGTGACGATATAGTCCTGACGATAGCGATTAGGGATAGGTAACTTGATGCAGTGTACCTGTGTGGGGTGTATTTTCAGTTCATAGTCCCAAATGAAGGAGTTCAAGTCTGTAATCTCCGTGATGTCAGTAGCCTTGACGAAGTACGGCTCGTTGCCTTTCTGCGAGGAATTCTTGATTGAGACTATCCATGTGAATTCTGTCTGCCAGTCCGTACGCTGGAATGTGGCTACTACGTCGTGATAGCGGCTTTGGAAAAGTGGGACATGAACTTTTGGAGAGATGCCTGATATTGCCCACTTGGTAACAGCATCATCTTCGCTGTGATGTATCTGCAGGCTTGGCTCGCTATGGGTGGTGCTTTCAGAGAAACTTACGCCACCAGTCAAGCCACCCATGAGTCCTGTTGAATTCAAGCCAATGTTGCCAGAAAGAGAGTAACTCATGCCTGTAGTGTAACCGCTGGTGCCGCTCACATCTGTTCTGGGCGTAGCATCGAGCAGTATGACATTCTGCACCGGAGTCATGTCAGCATTGACTATTTCGCCCGTAAAATTGAACCCACTCATATAGGTTCCATACCAAGTGTTGGAATAATAGCTGTCGCTGCCTCCAGCCGTGCCCCCATCGTCAAAGCGAACCACCTTATTGGCTTTTATCCAAGAGTCTTTGTCTGACGAGCATCCCAAATCGTTGCAGTGGAAATTCGGTCGCAAGCGGATGAAGTAATAATCGGTGTCAGTGTCAAAATTGTAAGCACTATAGATGGTGTAAACCATGTCGTAGCGGAGAGTTTTGTCGAGTGCGCGGCTAGGACCGACCTGTTCTTGGATAACAAAGCGCTCGCCCTTCATGTAGCCGTCAATAGTAGACCCAGCGCCCGAGTCTGTGATACCGGTGTTGGTGCCATACAATTTATCTGAAGACAACTCTTTCAACCAGTTGACCAGTAAGTCTGCAGAGACACCATGATCATAGGCCGTAGGTTCATAGTTATCGTCCTCACACTCCTTCACGACAACAGTCCCTTTCTCATCGCCAAAAGAGGCGAAGGTATTGTTGCTCGACGAGTCTGCCATCTGCTCCAAGTCTTTCACCACATAGATGTCGTGCATGCGAAATGCTATAGCCTCAGTGTTCTTATAAATTTCGCCAATATTGCCTTCTTTCAACGTCTCGAGTGTCTGGATAAAGTTATACGCCCCACTCACATCTACTCCCTCGTCTATTAGCTGATAGGTGGCCTTCTTCGCATTTGTCTCCATGGTGGCGATATTGTCTAGGTTGGGTTCCACCAACACGAAGGAAGCTCCGTTTAAGAAAGCCTTGAGCATCGTAGCCATTTGATCGACCGAGAAAAGCATATTGTAACCCTTGGTAAATACAAAGACCTTAGCATCTTCGCTAATTGCATCAGTAGCATTCACCATGCGATTCACAATGGCACCGTTATACTCTGTTCTGTCGTCACCCAGCACCACAGCCTTGCCTTCAAACACCGTGGTCTTTTGGTCAGTGGTGGGGTTAGGCACGGCTTCCACTGCGTTCTCAATGTTTATACCATTTTCTTGTGTGTCGTTGTCGTGGCATGCAGACAGCACTCCAACCGTCAGCGTCAAGCATGCAAAGAGTGACGCTGCTCCAAAATACTTCTTTAT
>CAVCAW010000030.1:0-14089 GCA_963600315.1 Bacteroidaceae bacterium
ATGAGGGTCTTTACAATACTTCTGCCAAAGCCAAGGCTTTTGTCAAAAAGTATCCAATCCGATAAAAAAGTGCAAATATGAATAAGATAAAGTATTTACTGTTATTCATTCTCTGCCTTGGCATTAGCTCTGTTTATGCCCAGAAGAGAATTTCGGGACACGTATTCAATCCCAAGGACGGTCCTATCATGATGGCAAACGTACTTGAAATCGACGCCAATAACCGTATCCAGTCGTCTACCCAGACCGATATGAGCGGTAACTTTGCGTTGACAATCAAGAATCCTAAGAACAAACTCAAGGTGCATTTCTATGGCTACCGTGTGTTTGAGCAAGTCATAGGTGACAAGACAACATGGAAAATCCAACTTACTGAAAACTCTCGCTCACTCAAAGAGGTGAAGATTTCAGGACGCAAAGTAGTCAAGTCAAATGGTCTCATGATTCCTGAGCGTGAGGTTTCAGTGGCTACACAGAAACTTGATATGGACGAGATGAAAGGTCTCGCATTTGAGTCAGCCGACCAGGCTCTGCAAGGTCAGATTGCAGGTCTTGACGTTGTGGCCAACTCTGGTAACTTGGGTTCTGGTATGAGCATGCGCTTGCGTGGTGTTACCACTATTACTGGTAGCCAGGAGCCTTTGATTGTTGTTGACGGCCATATCCTCGAAAACTATAGCTCTACTGATGTAGACCTTCAGGATATGGACAATACTGAACAGTTTGCTAACCTTCTCTCCGTCAACGTAGAAGATATCAAGTCTATCGAGGTGAAGAAGGACGCTGGTGCTTGTGCCATGTGGGGTGCTCGCGGTTCTAACGGTGTTATCGAAATTACGACTCGCCGTGGTGCCAAAGGTAGAACTCGCGTGTCGGGTAGCTACACCTTCCAGGGAAGCTGGCAGCCCGCCGGCATGAAGATGCTCAATGGCGATGGCTATACCATGATGCTCAAGGAAGGATACTTCAATCCTAAGCAGAGCGACCTTACCTCTAATATTATAGAGCTCATGTACAGGTCTGACAAGGCTATGTATTACAATAACTACAACAAGAACACTGACTGGGTTGACGAAGTTACACAGTTTGGTACTGCCAACAAGTTCTATGTCAGTGTGACGGGTGGTGGTGACCAAGCTCAGTTCCGCGTATCTGGTGGTTACGACCACGAGACCGGTACAATCATCAAGCAGGTGCTTGACCGTTTCACAACTCGTATGACTCTCGACTACAACGTGTCTACACGTATCAAGTTCAGCTCTAACTTTAACCTTACTTATACCAAGAACCAACAGAACTACAGCGGTATTCTTGGCTTGGCATACAACGCTATGCCTAACATGAGCGTTTATCGCTATGATGGCGATGTCAATACTGGCGAGTATTTCAAAATGTATCCACTTGCATCTGCAGCTGGTGAAGTTTCTGATGGCTATACTTCCTATTACCTGAGTGACATGGTCAGCAATGGTAACCCTGTTGCTATCGCCAATCTCTCATGGAAAAATTCAAGCCAGTATGTCATTACTCCTCAGTTCGAACTTGAATATAAGCTCATGGGTATCGACAACAATACCACTCAGCTCAACTATAGAGGTGAGGTTTACATGAACTCTACGTCAAATACTACCGATGCTTACTATCCTGGTTCGCTCTCTACTGACACATGGTCTTCTGGAATCAACAGAACCGCTACGGCAACTAATCGCAGTTTGAACTTTACTACAACTCACACGTTGACTTTCTCACCCAAACTGCCTCGCGATCACTCGCTACAGTTCCTTCTCCGTGGTCAGTTGAGTACTAGCAATGGTGTTTCTGAAGACATTTCTTCTGCAGGTGTAGTAGGTGGCATCACCGACCCAACTATCAGCGCAGAACTCAAGTCTGCCTCAACTTCTACTAGCAAGGGGCACTCACTTAACGGATTGTTCACTGCTCACTATGCATTCAAGTCAAAATACATCCTTGACTTCACACTCCGTGCAGATGGTAGCACATCCTTCGGTAAGGACAAGCGTTGGGGTTATTTCCCTGCAGTGTCAGGTCGTTGGAATATCAGCGATGAATACTTCTTCCGCCCACTGAAGAAATATGTCAATATGTTGTCTGTTTCTCCAGGTTGGGGTATAACGGGTAACTCTCCTAGCACCAACTCTATTATGTACAACACATATTCGAGCAAGGGTTCTTATGGAGCTAATGGTAACACCCTGCAGGCAATCGGTCCTAACAACTTGCGTCTTACCACTATCCAATGGGAAAAGACAAGTTCTTGGAACGTTGGTTTTGACCTCCACCTCTTTGAGGACCTCATCCAGATGAACCTCAACTTGTATAGCAAGCACACAACTGACTTGCTGCAGTCAGGTGTGAAGATTCCTTCTTCAACAGGTTTCTCCAAACTTGACTACGACAACGTAGGTACGATGAAGAACAAGGGTTGGGAACTTTCTATCAACACTAAACCTGTGTTCAAGGTTGGCAAATTCGCCATGAGGTTCAAATTCAATGCTTCGCAGAACCAAAACCGCATCACCTCGATGAACGAAAGCGTGCTGACATCGCTCAATGCTGATTACAACTACAAGAACGTAACTGATGGCGGTAGCTACTTGAGCCGTGTACAGATTGGCAATGCACTGTATTCTATCTACGGTTTCCGTTACAAAGGTGTATACCGCTATGACTACGAACACTCTGGTTATTTCGCTGACGAGTCTAAGAATGAAGTTTACGGCTCCAACACAGCAGCAGCAGCAGCAGCTCGTGGCGAGAACTCTACTTGTCCTATAGCTCACGATGCCAACGGCAATATTATATTCGACGCCAGCGGTAATCCTCTCCGTATGTACTACAACTATGGTGGTCTCAACTATCAGTTCTCTGGTGGTGATGCTATCTATGAAGATATCAACCATGATGGTCAGATTAACGAACTTGATATCGTCTACCTTGGTAACTCCAATCCTAAGTTTACAGGTGGCTTCGGTATTGACTTCACCTATGGCCGTTGGACACTCAAGACAAGCTTCAACGTTCGTCTTGGTGCAAAAATCATCAACAAGGCTCGTATGCAGGCTGAAGACATGCGCACCAACAAGAACCAGTCTACCGCTGTAAACTGGCGCTGGCGCAAGAATGGTGATATCACCGAGATTCCTCGTGCTATGAATTCTAACGCGGGTGACTCTTACAATGCACTTCCTTCTGACCGCTACGTTGAGTCTGGCGACTTCATCCGTTTGCAGTACGTACAGCTTTCTTATAGCTTTGATTCGAAGAACTTGCGCCGTCTAGGCTTGAAGGGCTTGAACTTCTATATTTCCGCCAACAACTTGTTCTTCTTCACCAAGTATTCTGGTGTTGACCCAGAGCACTCTGCCAGCGGTTACAACCCTGCCTACGACTCCTCGCAGACTCCTCGCTCACGTTCGGTGACACTTAGCTTGAATGTACAGTTCTAATTATTAAAACCGAATAAAATGAAAAACAATAAGATTCAGAATAAAGTAATACTGCCAGTCTACCTTGCTGTGGTGGCATTGTTCTCCTCGTGTAGCGTAGCAGACGACTTCCTGACAGTATACCCTACCAACCAGATTACCAGTGAGCAATTCTGGGAGGATAAGAATGACGTTACTAGCGTGCTTGGTTCTTGCTATACAGCTCTTTCGAACGTTACCGGTCGTATGTTTATATGGGGTGAGGCACGCTCAGACAACTTCCTGCTTACATCAGAAAGCAACACTGATTTAAAGAACATGATGAATGCAAACCTCCTGCCTACCAACAGCTGGTTTGATTGGGCTTCTTTCTATACAGGTATCGGCTACTGCAACCTCTGCCTGCAGAAAGGTCCCGAAGTTGTTGAGAAAGATGCTAGTTTTCAAGAAAGCGACTGGAAGCCTATTGAAGCAGAACTCAAGGCTCTGCGCGCTCTCTACTATTTCTACTTGGTTCGTGCCTATCGTGATGTGCCTTTCGTAGTTGAAGCTAATGATACCAGTGATGGCGCTACAGATCCTGTTCCGCAGACTGCCTCAGAAACCATTCTTACATATCTTATAAATGACCTTGAAGCAATCAAGGACAATGGTATGAAGAACTATGGTAATGATGAATTCAACAAGGGACGTTTCGGTAAGAGAAGCATTTATGCTCTTCTCTGTGACATCTACCTATGGAGAGCATCTAAGAACTCGTCAGCTGACTCCATCGCCAAGTATCCTGGTGAAGCAGAAGGTGACTATCGCAAGGTTATTGAATATGCAGATTATCTTTCACAAGATATTCTGGAGGATTTCAAGGGTAATGGTATAAACACCACGGGTACTCACGAGGACTATTATGGCAGCAGCCGCTCAATGTTCTCTAATGAAGAACCTCTTCCACTTTACGTAACTGAAAAGAGTAATCGTGTTGCCAACTATCCTTATCGTAAGGTGTTCGGAGAGGCTTTCTCGCTCGAAGACATCTTTGAGATATGTGATGGTATGTCGACCTTGGTAGGTTCCTATTTTGGTACTTGGGATAACAATTTCACGGCAGGTAACTTCTCTGCTGCAGCTCCGTTCCAGAACCTTTCAGCTAAACCAAATGATGCCAACTATGCATTCTCCAAGTCTGACATCAGATACTATGCTACCATTCAGAAGCCTACAGGTTCCACTACCAACGCCGTCTACAACATTGTGAAATTTGTTGCTAGAACAGTTCAAATTAATGGTTGTGACGACCAGACAAGCTCTAGTTGCTCTGTTGAGTACGAGTGGTCTCCTAAACAAAAGAATTTCAAGATGTATCGTGTGAGCGACATCCTCTTGATGAAGGCTGAGGCTATCGCTTGTCTCCAAGAGTATATTCTTAAGACCGACGATGAGTCAATGCTTAAAGAAGGTTTCAGAGTCGCTAAGGCAGTGTTCGCACGCTCCAATCCTATGATTGATGCTGATGATGACCTTGATTTCGCTAACTTTAGTACAGGACAAAATCTTGAAGAGTTCGTCTTGGGCGAACGTCAGCGCGAGTTCTTTGGCGAAGGTAAACGTTGGTTTGACCTTGTGCGCTATGCTATGCGCCAGGGCAACACCCAGAAGATGCTTTCGTTGCTGGTTCGCAAGTATAGCACTAACTCCAATGCTATTAAGGCGAAACTCGCTTCACTCAATTCTCTGTACAACCCCGTTTATAATGACGAAATCAAGATCAATACTGCATTGGTTCAGAATCCTGCATGGGTAACAGACGAAACTACAGAACGAAATTGATGTCTGAGGTTTGAAACTAAGTAAACTCACAAATTCAAAAAGAATTGATTATGAAAAATAAATATGCAAAATGGGTCGCTTGTGGTTTCCTTGGACTGATGGCTGTGTTTGGCCTCAATTCATGTACCGACGACCATTATGACTTGAATTCTAACAACGCTAAGGGTACCCTTTGGGAAAACCTCACTGCTACGGGCGAGTGCAACGATTTTCTTAATATTCTCTCTAAGTCAATCGTAAATAAGAAAGCCTATGGTGTGCCGGCTTCACTTACCTACGCAGACTTGCTGAAAGCCGATAACTCCATGACAGCATGGGCTCCTAAAGATGGCACGTATGATGCGCAGAAATGGATGACTATCCTCGAGCAAGCCAAGCAGGCTGAAGAGAACGGTGACCTTACTACTGCCGCTGACAAATACCAGCAGGTTGAAAAGCAGTTTGTCAAGAACCACCTTTCTTATTTCAACTACAATGGAAGTTATGCTACTTCTAAACGTATTACTCTGGCCAATGGCAAATATGCCGAATATAATTCTGGCGAGGGAACGATAAAAGGAGTGGCTATTGAGAGCGGTGAGAATCGCAACATCGCATCAGTTAACGGTACGGCTCACGTGCTCACCTCTTATATCCCTTATTCTTATGACCTTAAGGAAATCCTTGAAACGACTCCTGATTTGTCGCTCTTGAACGACTATGTTACAAGTAAGGACACTCTCATCTTTTCAGAGTCTTCAAGTATCAAGGGAGCAACTGTTGATGGTCAGGTGCAATATGTAGACTCTGTGTTCAAAGAGTCTAATAAGATTATGCCTGACATTGCCACCAACGCAGACTCTCTTGTAGCTGCCATCTATTTCAAGAATGATGCATGGCAGAAAGCTTTGGAGTATACCAAGAAGTCCTTCCAGTATAAGAGAGCTTATTCGTATATCGATGAGAAAGGTCAGCTTTACACTGATTCACTGCGTGCGGATTCTCTCCAAGAGTCCAAAGCCGTTGAAGCTTTGTTTAAGAATATGTTCTATAGCTTGGATGAACAGCCCGCATTCGATAAGAGTACTGCCAGCACAGAGACTGTCAAGGCTTTCTTTGAGCATGCCGACTCGTTGGCTTCCACAGACCATTATGGCACATCGCGTCACTATCAGCGCGCTCCGTTTGCCAATGTTCTTACCGATGGACAGACCCCTGTAGAGGTGTCTAACGGCTATGTTTTCTTGGTTGACAATTTCAATTTTAAAGCCAACAAGTCTTGGCAGTTTGACGAGACTATCGAGGCCGAGGGCGGAAATCAGATAAATACTCAATACTCCAAGTCTTTGTCAACTGCCTCACCCCGAGGTGTTCAGTACACGGTGCTTGCGAGCGCATGCAATCCTAGGGTTGCAGGCAAGTTGAGTAGTAACTCTTACCAGGAGTTCGTTCCATCTTCTTCAGCTGCAAATCCGCAGGTGACTTTCAATTTGAAGGGACTGCTCTCTGGTACTTATGACATCTATGCCGTATTCGTACCGGAAAATATCAACGATACTACCAATGTGAGCCCCAAGGCTAATAAGTTCAGTGCTACTCTTACCTACGACTATGATGAGGATGGCAAGCAGCTGACCGTGGCTTCATCGGGTGGCGACAAGGGTGTTTTTACTACCGATGTTACCAAGATCGACACGATAAAGTTGTTTGAGAACTACAAGTTCGATGTATGTTACTACGACATAAACAAATGCAACCCGATGCTTACCATTACCAGCGCTATCAAGCTTAAGGACCGCAAGACCTGTACTCCTAACTTGAGGATAGACTGCATCCTGTTAGTTGCTAAAGACGAGTAAGCTTTTAACTAAAAAAACAGAAGACAATGAAAAATATATTCAGCAATTATCTTTCAGGTAAGATTTTCGGTGCAAGTTTGTGCTTCTTCTTCCTTGCTGGTGCAACACCTCTGTATGCGCAGGATGATGTCAGCGATCAGGATGACGAGGCAGACGAGGAACAAGTGGTGGTTAAGCGCCCCGTTGTTTCCAAGCTCCCGACTTACCAGATGCGTGAAGTGAAAGGTTTGGTGCTTGACGCTGCAACCAAGGCTCCTCTTTCGGGTGTCAGAGTGCAGTCGCTCAACAATCCACGTTACTCTACTATGACCGGCGAGGACGGTAAGTATACACTCTCTATCCCAACTTTTGAGTCTACACTTTACCTCTCTACACCTGACTACAATGCTATCCAGGTGGCTGTAAAGGATGGTGAGCGTACGTCATTTCTTTATAGCACAGCATTCAATGCTTTCTATAAGAGTTCTAATCAAGTGTTCACCAAGGCTGAGGCTTCGATGACTAATAGTTCTGCACTCACGTTGGAGTCTGACATCGAAAATACCCTCAATGCCAATGTGCTCACCACGATGCGTGGAGGAATGCCTGGTCAGGGAGCCAACATGCTCATCAATGGTATCACCTCTCTTAATACTGTTACTCAGCCGCTCATTGTCATCGATGGCGTGATTTGGGATGGCCAGTATGACAGGTCTACCATTCATCAGGGTTTCTTCAATAATGTTCTGAACACTATTGACCCAGAGGATATTGCCAACGTGCGCATTTTGAACACAGGAACGGCACTCTATGGTGCCAAGGGTGCCAACGGTGTTATTGAAATCACTACTAAGCGTGCGAAAGAGCGTGCTACACGAATCAATGTACGTCTCTATGGTGGTTTTGAAACTCGTCCTAACACTATTGACGTGCTCAACGGTACGCAGTATCGCAGCTACATGACCGACATTCTTGGTACTTACACTCCGAGCGACGGTTCTTCGACTACTGCAGCTTTACAGAATATTGCTTCTAAGCCGTTCATGAACGAAGACCCATCCTACACGTACTATAATCTCTATCACAACAATTCTGACTGGCAGCACGGACTCTACCAGACCGCAGCTACTCAGAACTATCGTGTTAACGTGCAAGGTGGTGATGACATAGCTTTGTATGGTCTTTCTTTGGGTTACACTACATCTAACGCAACAGCCAAGAACAATGACTTCGACCGTCTCAATATTCGTTTCAATACCGATGTGACACTGTCAAGCAAACTTGACGCTTCGTTTGACATTTCTTATGGTCGCACGACCTACAATCTGCGCGACAACGGTTGGGCAGAGAGCTATGCTTCTTCCAATATATCTTCGCCCAACGTGTTGGGAACAATCGTTCCTTCTATGATAAGCATCACAGACTACTATCTGTATTGGGATCAGGCAACATCTTCCAATAAGCTTGGTGTTAACGGCAATGTCTTCTCAGGCAAGACCTATTCTGACAACAACAACCCGTTCAAGTTCAGCGAGTCCTACGAAACCGATGCTTTGGCTAACCCATATTGGATCCTTCGCAATGGAGATGGTGACAATAAGAACTATCAGGAGCAGACTCAGTTCTCTCTTAATGTCAACCCACGCTATCAGTTGGCTCCATGGTTGCAGATTGCTGACCGTTTCAGCTATGGTATCAACCGTGTGTCTGAACTCTACTACTTGCCTTATGACGGTACGCCAAGCAAGTTTGCCGAGGGAATCGGAACTATCTCCAGTGCCGTTAAATCTCAATTTGCTGACGAAACAACAGTGTTCAATAACCTCTATGCATCATTCGACAAGAAGTTTGGAGCTCACTCGGTTAAAGCCGTTGCAGGTTTCCGCCTTGCCTCCTACAACTATTCTATGAGCTATGTTTCAGGTTATAACAACACCAATGACAAGATGCCTAACCTCTCGACAAGCCTCCAGTATCTCACCTATGGTGGTACCAACGACAGCTGGATGAACCTTGCTTACTATTTAGACGCATCTTATATCTACAAGAACCGTTACTATGTAAATGGTACTCTCACTGCTGAGTCTTCTTCTCGCTTCGGCAACAAGACAGAAGAAGGTATCAAACTCTTTGGAGTAAACTGGGGCTTGTTCCCCTCGCTGCAGGCAGGTTGGTTGATTTCTTCAGAACCATGGTTCAATGTTCCGGCTGTTAACTTCCTGAAGTTGGCAGTAGGCTACGAAGAGTCTGGTAATGACAACATCGACTACTATGCATCACGCACATACTTTGAGGTTCAGAAGTATCTCAACGCTGCTACATCATTGAACCTCGCCAACATCTCCAACTCTAAGATTCAGTGGGAGACTACTCGCCGATTCAACATCGGTCTTGAGACATCGTTGTTCAACAACCGTCTCTCTCTCGGTGCCAACGTATATTTCAGCAAAACTTCCAATCTCTTGGCAAAGATCAACCTTGACTACCTCACAGGTCTGAAGTCTATGTGGTCCAACTGTGGCGAGATGACCAATACAGGTTTTGACATCAACGCCAACTTGGCTGTCATCAATACCAAGGATTTCAAGTGGAAAGTTGGAGTATCGCTCGGTCACTATACCAACGAAATCAAGAAGCTCCCGTCTTCTACTATCACCACCTACAACCTTGCCGCCGATGGTTCCAAGGAGAGTGTCTACAAGACAATCAATGGTTATGTGTCTTCTATCTACGGCACAGAGAATATCTTGACATCTGTAGGCGATGCTGCAGGCATATTCTATGGCTACAAGACACAAGGTGTATTCGCTACCGATGCTGATGCTTCTACTGCCGGCAAGTACGGTTACCTCCGTTACCCTACCGGTTATTCAGGCGATTCTTATCGCAACTTCAAGGCTGGTGATGTTCACTTCGTTGACCAGAACGGTGATGGCTGGATTTCAGAAGCCGACAAGGTGAAGATTGGCGACGCTAATCCTGACCTCTATGGTAACTTCTTCACTTCATTCACATGGAAGAAGTTCCGTCTTGACGCTATCTTCAAATATTCTATCGGCAACGATGTCTTCAACTATCAGCGTCAGCAGCTCGAGGGTGGCAACAACCTTTGGAACCAGTCTAAGGCCATGGCCAACCGCTGGACCTACGAAGGTCAGCAGACCAGCGTGCCTCGCGCCGTCCTGTCAGGCTCCTCTGAGTGGGTCAACAACGAGCGTTTCTCTGACCGTTGGATTGAAGACGGCTCGTTCCTTAAGCTCAAGAACATCCGTCTCACCTATGACCTCCCGATGTCGCTGACATGGCTCCAGGGCTTGGCTGTATGGGCTGAGGCTAACAATGTGTTCACAATTTCCAAATACACTGGTTCTGACCCCGAAAGCTCTTGCAGCAACGGTGTGCTCTACAGAGGTATCGATGCAGGCCTGCTTCCCGTATCGCGCAGCTTCAATTTCGGTGTAACTGTTAATCTGTAAAAATCACGATGATGAAAAAGAATTCAATAATATCAGTATTTGCACTTGTCCTGTCTGCCTGCATGCTGACCGTGTCGTGTCAAGACATGCTAACTCCAGACATGGATCGTTATGCAGATTCTAAGAAATTCGGAGAAGACTCCGTTTATTCTGCCTTGGGCGTGTTACGCAGCATCCAGAGAGTGGCAGAACGCACCATTATTCTTGATGCGAGCCGCAGTGACTTGGTTACAAGCGGAAGCTATACCACAGACTCTATCAACAACCTCGCCAACTTCAATAATCCTGCTGATGGCTCTTCGGCATTGTGCAACGTGGCTGACTACTATCACATTGTCAACTCTTGCAATTTCTATCTTGCCAACGTTGACACCGTTACGACAGTCAATAGCAAGAAGCCGATGCTCAAGGAGTGGGCACAGGTGCAAGCCATGCGTGCTTGGGCTTATATCCAGTTGGTTCGCAACTATGGCGAAGTGCCCTTCGTAATCACACCGGTCGGCAGCACCAGCGAGGCTGAAAGTATATCCAAGTCGGCTGTCAAGGTCAATGCCTCTAATTTGGCTTCTCTCCTTGTAGAGAACGGCTTGGCCTACGCCTATGTTGTTCAGCGCAAAGAGGGCATGCCCAGCTATGGAACCTTTGATAATGGCAACGCCACTTACAATGCGCAGAAGAATCTCTTCCCCGTTGAGTTGATGTTGGCAGATGCCTACCTCATGGCTAACGACTATACCAACGCCGCCAACTACTACTACGAGTACTTCTCCTACGACTGTTCTTCAACTCCTATGTTTGGTAATGGCAATTTCAATTGCGGCTATACCATCGAACACGAGGGCAGTGCCAACGAGACAAGTTCCGTTAACTCGGGCAACTATAACAACATCTTCCAGGACAATTTGGATGACAACATAGTTTGCGCCACCAGTGCTTCTACTCCGTCAATCGGTCAGACCCTTACTCAGGTGCAGAACGTATTTGGTTTCAAGACGACTATCTCTGGAACCAGCATCAATGCTACACCTAGCGAGCAGTACATTCAGCTGGTTCCCTCCACCCAATACATTTCTACCAATACTGCGCAGAACTTCAATGTAGCCAAGATTTCAGGTGATGTGGTTGAGATGAGGTCTATTGAACCTGGCGATGGCCGTTACTTCGCTGTTGCTCCTAAGATAACTCTTAATGGTGGTAGCGTACAGCGCCTTGTTACCAAATTTGTCAACACTGGTCTCTCTAACCAAAATGACAATGGTATTCGTCAGATAAATAACTCTGACATCAGCTATCATATCCAGCTCTATCGTGTGCCTATGGCTGTACTCCGTTATGCAGAAGCAGTTAACCGTCTTGGTTTCCCTGAATTCGCATTCGGCATTCTTAGAGATGGACTCATTAGCGAGAACCTTCCTTCCTATGGTCACATGTCTCCTATTGTACCGACCACGAAATTTGTCTCTCGTGTTTATGATGAAGATAATAACTTGATTAGCTGTGATACCATACCTGGTGTTACAATGGCTAAAATTTCCGTTAAGGATAATACTCCATACACGGACGATACGCCAGATTCTACTAAAGTGTTGTATGAAGATGCCAAAGGCAGAAAATTGTATCTTGGTGACTTCGTTCCCTATGAGCCTCATGACAGCATACCTGGAATAGCTCTTTCTGAGATACCACAAGAAGTACAAGACGAGTTGTTAGCTGACCAAGATTATATCCTCACACCTACAGCTTATTCTGGCGGTATGTACTATCTGTCTTTAGAGGAAGCAAAAGCCATGTCGCAATATCCGTTCATGGATTTCTCTAACTCACGTTGGCAGAAAACTAGTGCAACTGATGAGCGAGTGCAGGCTGGTGTCCATGCACGTGGAGCAGGTCAGTGTGATGGTATTTATGACACCGTCTTTACCTACGCTAAGCAAGTGGCAGAGAAGATGGCGCAGGAATATGCTCGCCAAAACAACCTCACCTATGCTGAGCAGCAGGCTTATGCCAAGACCCTCTACAGTGGCGACAAACTGTTGGTGACCGACAAAGAGGCCATCATTAATGCCGTAGAGAACATCATTGTTGACGAGTTGGCATTGGAAACAGCTTTCGAGGGTAACCGCTATGGTGACCTTATCCGTATCGCTGAGCACAAGAATCAAGCAGGCCTCAATGGTACAGACTGGTTTGCGTGGAAGATAGCACGTCGCGACTATAACTATAATGACAATGCAGGCATCTTCAACGCTACGCTCAAGGCTAAGCTTCTTGACAAGTCAAACTGGTATCTTAGCCTTCCCGAATGATGAACTTATAACTTGCAGACCAAATCTGCTTCAATAGGAAAAGCGGTGCTTCTCCAATCCGGAGAAACACCGCTTTTCTTTTTCGCTCGTTCCAAAGACCAACCTTTTCGTTTTCGCCTGCCAACTAAGTAAACTTCTTAATTTTCCTCCAAAACCATAAATCCCAAGCCCATGGCAAAACACAACGAATTAGGCCGCCTCGGCGAGAAGATAGCGGCTCGCCACCTATTGCTTGATGGCTACAGCGTACTTGCGTCCGACTGGCATTTTGGCCATAAGGACCTTGACCTTGTTTGCGCCAAAGATGGCATTACTGTATTTGTTGAGGTCAAGACGCGTGCCTCCGATGCATTTGGTGATCCCGAAGAAGCAGTTGATGACACCAAGATGCGCAACCTTGTCAGTGCCGCCAATAGCTATATTCGTCGTAATAAGGTGCTGGGACCTGTGCGGTTTGACGTCGTTTCCGTAGTTGGCACCGAGGAACCTTTCAAGGTTACCCATACCCCCGATGCCTTCAATCCTTATAGCTTCATGTGATTTAGCTTTGACCTGCGCTAGCAGCAGTCATCCTGGCGTCTTGTCATTACTTGCATAATCTAAGCCCGAAGTCCTTGTCTCCACAGGCCTTCGGGCTTTTTTTGTGGCGCATCGGTGTTGAAAAATGCTTGAGCTGGCGATGTAATTTCGGCGGAAATTGAATTGAGTTTCGGCGGAGACGTATGTCAATTTCCGCCGAAATTGAAATGCGTTTCCGCCGAAGTGCCCACGTTTGCTCAACACCATTCCGGCGCAAATGCTATTGCTGCGGTCAATTACGGCCGCAATTGGAATTGGTTTGAAAGGGTAGGTGCGGTCTGGTTGCTGTAGCTTGAAGTGCATTTGTAAAGTGAAGATTCGTATTCTGTCAGGCTGTTTGGCAGTTTTGCCTCGAGGTGGCAAATTGTCTCAAATTGGTTGATTTTTACTGGTCTTTGGCGAAAATAGTGTTGTTTTTGTCGTCCTCTTGTCGGTCAAGATGTTTATCTTTGCATTTCCAACGACTAGGGCGTGGGAGTCGCACGTTGCGGTTGCACTCAGCTCGTTGCGCTAAATATGCGCCATGTCCTGTCGGTGGTTTGTTTGCTCACGTCAAACATTGGTTATCGATTTAATACCGTAAAAAGTAAAAGAAAACAATGAGCCTCCAAATTTCAGAAAGAGCGCAAAACATGCCCAGC
>CAVCAW010000030.1:14099-48511 GCA_963600315.1 Bacteroidaceae bacterium
CTCGCCGATTCGCAAGCTGGCTCGTTATGCCGATTCGGCTAAGCGCAATGGTATCCACGTTTATCACCTCAATATCGGCCAGCCCGACATCAAGACGCCACAGTGCGCCCTAGAGGCGGCCAAGAATGTTGACTTGGGTATTCTTTCGTATAGCCCGTCGCAAGGCAACAAGTCGTTGCGCACCAAGTTGGTCAGCTATTATTCAGAATATGGCATTGACCTCAGCCCCGATGAGATAATCATCACGGCTGGTGGCTCCGAGGCGATTCAGTTTGCCTACATGGCGTGTCTTAATCCTGGCGATGAAATAATCGTGACTGACCCCTCTTATGCCAACTATATGGCGTTTGCTATCAGTGCCGGTGCTGTAGTCAAGTCGGTCAAGACCAGTATTAATGACGGATTCCGCCTGCCGTCGGTCGAGGCGTTTGAAGAGCAAATAACTCCCAAGACCAAGGCTATCCTTATCTGCAATCCTAACAATCCTACGGGCTATCTGTATACCCGCAAAGAGATGTGCCAGATACGCGACATTGTGCGTGACCACAATCTCTATCTTATTAGTGATGAGGTCTATCGTGAGTTTATCTACACCAAGCAACCCTATATCTCAGCTTGCCATCTTGACGGCATTGACAACAATGTTGTTCTTGTCGACTCTGTGTCTAAGCGATATAGCGAGTGCGGCATACGCATCGGTGCGCTGATAACCAAAAACAAGGAGGTGCGCAGCGCTGTGATGAAATTTTGCCAGGCTCGCCTGAGTCCTCCTCTCTATGGTCAGATTGTGGCAGAGGCTTCGCTTGACACTCCCCAGGAGTATATGGCTGAAGTTTATGAGGAGTATTTGCAGCGCCGCAATTTCCTGATTGACGAGCTCAACAAGATTGACGGCGTCTACAGTCCCACGCCTATGGGTGCGTTCTACACCATGGCGAAGCTTCCTGTTGACGATGCCGAAAAGTTCTGCCAGTGGTGTCTCACCGATTTCTCCTATGAGGGGCAGACTGTGATGATGGCGCCAGGCTCTGGATTCTATACCGACCCCAACGAGGGGCGTAACGAGGTGCGCATGGCTTACGTGCTCAACAAGGAAGACCTCGCCAAGGCTATGGTGGTGCTGCGCAAAGCTCTTGAAGCCTACAATGCTCAAGAGAAGTAGTGTTGCTGCTTGCTGCGGGAGTCTTTCTCTGACGATAAGGTGACTTGTTGAGGCTGTCTATGGCCAGAGGTGGAGGTCTGCCGAAGCTTCAAGTCTGTCTTGAAGTCGTTGTGGCACAGAGTGGAAGAGATTGTAGCCGCTGAGCCGTTCCACGGAGTCAATGCTGCATGCGTAGTATGCCATGGGGTGACTCTCCGTGTTGTTGGAATATACGAAGGCAATGCCTTTTTCCTTCCCCTTGTCAAGACACATCACCGCTTTAAAGAATTTTTCGGGTACTGGCACACGCTTGTGCAATTTGCGATGTTGTTGAGCTTCAAACAACGGACCGCAAACGATGTAGAGAGTGGAGCCGTAGTCGCGCACCCAATTGCGGCAGGCTGATTCCAGCTCTTCCCAGTCTCCGCCGTTGAGAGTCTGCGTCTGTGGACATACGTTTGACAGGTAGAAAGACTGCTCCATTGCGTTTTCGCTCCATTTGTTGTCGGCGGCGGGACACATATGTCCTCTGCTGAATCCCGAGTTTTTGTAGTCCTCGAGTCTTGACTGTTGGCTTTGGTCAAGGTCGGGATCTTCAGAGAAATTGCTGGAGCGCTTGGCATCGCCCTCGAGCCTATAGGACGACAGCACCCAACTAACGTAGTTGGGCTGTTTGGTGTCAGTGTTGTAGGAGCAGGTGTATCCCTCGCGCTGTAGTATCACTTCTCCATCTACTGGCGCTGCCATCAGCGGGGCTAAGGCATTGTTGCGTGAGGATTTTGTCGGGGCTTGCCCCAAATGGTGTATGCCTTCACTCTGAGCGCTTGTCTCGGTTTGTGCGTCGCGCTTCACGTTGCATTGGTTTTGTATCAAGAGTGAGGATAGTGCGCACGCTGTGATGAGCAATAGTGATTTTAAGGACTTCTTTCTTTTCATGGGATGAGGCAATGGTTAATGATTGGTGCTGAGAGGGGGGCTTTACCGAGACCCTTTGGGTGTGTTTTTATATGGGCAAACTTACGAATAAAGCTTGACAAGGCAAAGCCAAGATGTGTTTTTAGTGACTTGCCGGTAGTGAGCTTGAAGTGTCATTGTGGGCTGCGTGATAATTTTGTGGCAGAAAAACGTGCCGTCAACAAATAATAATTAGTACTTTTGGCAGTTGAAACAACAAACTTCTGATTGTGGGAAATCCTGATTTTTCAGTTCTGCTTGTGCGTGTTAGCAACTGGGTCTGCTATGTGTACAAAAGTTTGGTCAAGCTGCCCCTGTCTGGGTGGCGTTGGTACCGCTCATTGTTTGTGGGCAAGCCTTGGTACAAAAAGGTGCTCTATGGGCTGCTCACGTTTTTCTTTCTACTGTTTTTCTATGTCTTCGGGGTCTATGTCAATCTGCTGTGGCTCTTTGGCAAGATGCCGTCGATAGAGAGCATTATGCACCCCGAGACCAATGAAGCCTCTATAATCTATTCTGCCGACGGCAAGGTGTTGGGCCGATTCTTCAAGGAGAACCGCTCTAAGGTGAAGTATGCAGATGTCGACTCCATGTTTTTCCGCACCTTGATTGACACCGAGGACGAGCGCTTCTATGAGCATCATGGCATAGACTATCAGGGCATTGGTGCAGCCGTGAAGGATATCGTTAAGGGTAATCCCCGCGGAGCGTCAACCATCACTCAGCAGCTGGCCAAGAACCTATACAGGGTACGCACGCAGTTCTCCATGGGGCTGTTGGGTAGACTCCCTGGTCTTAGGATGCTCATAATGAAAACTAAGGAGTGTATCATTGCCACGGAACTTGAGATGCTCTATAGCAAGCGGGAGATATTGGAGATGTATGTCAACACCGTTGACTTCGGCTGCGGGGCCTACGGCATACGCACGGCTGCAAAGACCTACTTCGGCAAGACGCCAGACAAGCTCAGCATAGAGGAGAGTGCCGTGCTGGTGGGGCTGCTCAAGGCGACTTCTACCTATAATCCCCATATCAACTACGACCAGGCCTTGGCACGCCGTAACGTGGTGCTACATAACCTCATGGAGCACAACGACATTACCTCCTCGCAGTGTGATTCGCTCAGTGCTCTGCCCATCGACATGAGCCGGTTCAAGGTAGAGAAAGCCTATGACGGCTCAGCACCCTATCTGCGCCAAGAGATAGCCCGTTTGCTTGAAGACAAATTTGAGGAAAAGGACTTGGGGTCCATTGATCTCTATGGTGATGGATTGCGCATCTATACTTCCATCGACAGCCGCATGCAGCAATATGCCGAGGAGGCTGTGATGGCGCAGATGAAGATGCTACAGCGCAATTTCCACTTACGCTCAAATGTTGCTGAGCGCTATGTGCAGACAGTGGCACGCTCCATGCCGCGCTATAAGGAGGTGAAGGATAATCCCGACTCGCTACGCCATTTCCTCGACGTGGAACTCAACCAAGTTCATGAGGTCACTATCAATAATCCTTACACGGGCGCGTATACGTCGATGATGTCTTCACGCGACTCCATACGCACTATGCTGGGCTTCCTGCAGGCAGGATTCGTAGTGATTGAACCCCATACTCACCATGTCAAGGCCTGGGTGGGCAATCTCAATTTCAAGACGTGGAATCACGATAATGTGGTGGGGCGCCACCAGACGGGCTCTACCTTCAAGGGGTTGATATACATGACAGCGCTGGAGCAGGGCTGGAAACCGTGTGACCGCATAGTTGACAAGACTCCCGAAGATGTCAAGCTGGCAAAGTCGCGTGAGTCAGGAGCTAATATGTACCTGCGTTCGGCATTCAAATGGAGCAAGAACGGAGCTGCCATCAACCTGTGTGACCAGGTCGGAGTGAAAAACGTGATTAATCTGGCCCGCAAATGCGGTATCAACGACCCTCTCTATCAAGATTGTCAAAACCTTACGCTCGGTGCGTCGTCCACCAGACTGCGTGATTTGGTCAACGCCTATGCCGTGGTTTGCTCCAACGGCTATGTGCGCAAGCCTATCATTGTCACCAAGGTGGTGGATCGCGACGGCAAGGTGATTTACAGCGAGGAAGAAGAGCCGAAGCAGCAGATAATATCCAGACGCGCGGCCTTCCTCATGCAGCAGTTGCTCATGGCTGGACTTGAGGGTACGTCGCATTCGCTGACCAACTACGTCTCTCGCTTTATGGACGACACGGATTTTGGTGGCAAGACCGGAACAACCAACGAGAGTGCCGATGCCTTGTATGTGGGCGTAATTCCCAATCTCGTCGGTGGTGTGTGGGTAGGCGGTGAATATCGTGACATCCACCCCTATGGGTCGGGAGCTAGTGTGTCGATGCCTATCTGGGGCAAGTTCTTGCAAAAAGTGCTTGGCGATTCTCACTATAAGAACTACAGAACCAAATTCCCCAGCATCAACAGCATTGCCAAGAGTTGCTATCAGTGTGGCACAATGACATGGGTTGACAATGACACGTCTGCTGTGGCAATTGATGATGCCAATCCTGAATCGACACCTGTAGATGTCGAAGTTCAGCAGTCGGCAGCTACAGTCAATGAAGAGCAATAGAGACCCAAGATTTGAACTTATAAGAGTTTGCGCCATTACTTTCGTGGTGCTGCACCACGTATTGTTGTTTGGTGCAGACGGTTGTGGCTATCTGAGCCAGTTCGTGGTCGACACAAAAGGTGTGACGTGTGTAGTCGTTAATTCGGTCGTGGTGACTGGAGTCAATCTTTTTGTAATGATTTCGGGCTGGTTTGGCATCAGGCGTGTGTGGAAGCCTGCAGTGCGCTTGGTGGTGGAGTGTGCCGTGTTTGGTGCAGTTGCCTTGGCGTTGTCTCTGTTTTTGTCACGTTTCTTTACAGTAGACGGAGTCGACACGTCGTGGAGTTGGATTCGTTTTTGGCACAGCTTGAAGTTCACCAACTGGTGGTTTGTGACCCACTACCTAATGCTCGTGCTGCTGTCGCCCCTGTTGGAGCGTGGGTTGAAGGACATCAGCCGCAAGGACTTCGAAAAGGTGCTGCTTGCTTTTGGGGTGTTTACCTTTGTCTTTGGCTTCGGCTGGGGATATGTCAATGCTAGTGGCTACAATGTACTGAATTTTGTGATGGTCTATCTCCTTGCCCGCTATATGCGCCTTTATCCTACATCGCCAGCCTGTCGATTGGTCTGTGGTCGTCCGTGGTTGACAGTGTTGCTATGCGCCGGATTGATGTCGTTGTGGTTTCTTTGCGACACAGCCAGCTGGCAACCTAATCACAGCTGTAAGGCTTGGAATTATAACTGCCCGCTAGTGATGGCAGAGTCCATGGCATTGTTTGCTATATTTATGCGTGTCAGATCTCCGCATTGGAATGTTGCTGCCGTCTCTTCTTGTATATTAGGAGTATATCTCCTTCAGAGTTCGCCTGACCTTGTGCTCTTTCGCAATGCCTTGGGTGCTTGGTTCTGCAGAGAATTAGACATCGCTGGCGTGGTGTTGACTGCGGTGATATTGTTAATCGTGTGTTTGTTGCTGAGTAGGGTTGTTATGATTCCCTTGCGCTTTGTTTTCCGCAAGATAGGTTTGTAGCGCACTCTATCAAGATAGGCTTGTGCCACTCAGTCCGCAATCGTAGCTCGATTCCTCATGGAATAGTGCTGATAATTGCCACAAAGTTTTGCTGATTTTTCGTTATTGCCGTGTCGGTTGCCTGTTTGTCGGTGTCGATGTATTAACCCTAAATCCGTATTTAGAGAGACATGGCAATTAAACCGAAATTGTAAGCTGGTGACACACTGGGTGGGAAAATCCGCCAGATTCACGTGTACAGCTCTGTGGAATTGTAAATTGGGTGGGCTTATTGTGGGCAGTCTGTACAACTGTCGATATATGCAAGGATAGCTTGCACGTCGTCGGGATTGAACCATGTCATCTCGGGGTCTTTCTTGAACCACGTGAGCTGTTTTTTTGCATAGACGCGTGTGTTGCGCTGTATCTTTTGTATGGCGGTTTCAAGGTCCCATTCGCCATCAAAGAAACGAAACATCTCCTTGTAGCCAACGGTGTTGAGGCTGTTTAGGTGGCGCAAGGGATAGACGGTGCGTGCTTCTTCCTCAAGTCCCAAGTCCATCATGTCGAGCACTCTTTGGTTGATGCGCGCAAATAGTTCTTCGCGAGGACGGTTTAAACCAATCTTTATGATGCGGAAAGGACGTGATTTGGTTTGACTAGTGAGGAACGATGAATATGGTCGTCCTGTCATGTGGCATATTTCGAGGGCATGGATTACTCTCCTGGGATTGTTGAGGTCCACCTTGTTGTAGTGTGTGGGGTCAAGTGCTTTCAGTTCTTCACAGAGTTGCTCCAGACCTTCTGCTTCATAACGCTGCTTGAGCGTTAGGCGTGTGATGGCATCTACGGTGGGTATGTCATCAATGCCGTTGCAGACGGCGTCGATATACATCATGCTTCCGCCTGTCAATAGGATGTTGGGAGATTGTGTGAAGAGTATGGGCAAAAGGCTCATGACATCTTGTTCGTACTCGGCGGCGCTGTAGTATTCTTCAAGGTTTAGTGTGCCGACAAAATAGTGTTTCACCAAAGCTTGCTGCAGTGATGTTGGCGCAGCGGTGCCAATGGGCAGTTGTCGGTAGATTTGTCGGGAATCGGCATTTATGATAGGAGAGTTGAATTTTTGGGCTATGGATAGTGATAACTCTGTTTTGCCTACTCCGGTTGGACCTGTCAGTACGAATAGTGTGTTCATAGCAAAAAAAACAGGTTTTACTGCCCTGTTAAAGGCGGTAAAACCTGTATCTGTTGGTTTGCTTTCAATGAAAAATCTGTTAGTGATTGTTAGAGCAACTTGTGGGATTGTTGCGATTGTGTCGCTTGAGGACTCTGCTGTTTGTCCAACCGTGATAGTTGGCGCATAACGGACTTAGTCTATGGAAGAATAAGAATCTGGGTCGAACTCGTCGTCGTTGTATCCTTCTTCGTTGCTGTAGTCGAAATCCGTGATTTTGTCGGCAGCACCTTTGCAGCTGTTGTCAAGTCCACTGAAGTCTAAGTCGAAATCACTGAACTGCTTTGGAGCCTCTCCTCTGGATTGTGTGCACTCAGGTCTGTCAAGGCTTTGTCCTGTCACGATTTCGGTCACTTCAAGGTAGAACACGCGGTCGTTGATGGGGTCAAACGTGAAGATGAGTTTTTGTTCTTCGTCTTCAATCAAGTCTGACAATCGGGTGTCTGCCATGATATATACGTCTTCGTCTTGATCCTGACTGGTAGTGCCCATATCTTCCCTGACTATCTGTTGTTGTTCCTCCCAATTGTCGGAACAAGTATAGAAACTGGTGATTTGGCTGTCATCGTAGCCGCACGAGTCAAGAATGGCCTTGTTGAGGTCAAGGAAAGTGCTGTCGGAGTCTATCGTGATTTCGCGAAAGAATTTTTCGACCTCATCGCAGATGATGGCTATTTTGAATAACATAAGTTTCGTGTTGGCGGTTAGTAGACGATACCTCGTTTTGAGGTCTTCACAAAGTCAAGGATGTACTCCACGTCTGGATTGTTGGGTATCTGCTCGCGTACCATTGCCATACGCTCTTCAAAGGTGAAGGTTCGATTGTAGAGTATGCGGTAGGTCTCGTGGATGTCATCGATTTGCTTGTCAGTGAATTTGCGCCTACGCAGTCCGATGAGGTTGAGTCCGCAGTAGGTAGCCGGCTCGCGTGCCACAGTGGAGAAAGGTGGGATGTCCTGGCTGGTGCGTGTGCCGCCTCCTAGCATGGAGTAGCTGCCCACGCGGCAGAATTGGTGTATCAGCACGTTGGCGCTTATCACGGCGAAATCATCGATGACCACCTCACCTGCTATCTTGGTGCTATTGCCAATAATGTCGCCGTTGCCAACTTTTGCATCGTGGGCTACGTGTACGCCCTCCATGAGCAGATTGTTGCTGCCGACGACGGTCTTGCCTTTGGCTTTTGTGCCGCGGTTTACGGTCACGTTCTCACGTATTCTATTGTTGTCTCCAATTTCGGCTGTTGTGTCTTCGCCCTGAAATTTCAGATCTTGCGGAATAGCGCTAATCACGGCTCCAGGAAAGAAGGTATTGCCGTTGCCTATACGTGCACCATAGAGTATGGTAACGCTGTTCATGAGGGTATTGTTGTCACCAATCACTACGTTTTTGTCAATGTAGCAGAATGGGCCGATCTCACAATTCTCACCGATGATGGCTTCGGGGTGCACAAAGGCTAAAGGACTGATGTTACTCATTGTTGTGTGGTATGAATGGGTTGGTGTGGGCGGCAAGTTGCAAGGCTAACTGCCGTCGTGACCCTATTTGTTTTTCGTGATTTGTGCGGTAAAGGTACACTCGCTGACAATCTTCTCGCCTACGAAGATGTAGCCTTTCATCGACGAGATGCCGTGGCGCACGGGAGCAAGCAACTCTACTTTGAATATCAAGGTGTCGCCCGGCACTACTTTCTGGCGGAACTTTACACCGTCTATGCGCATGAAGTAGGTGCTCCACTCTTCGGGATTCTCGAGCTGGTTCAGAACTAGCAGTCCGCCAGCTTGCGCCATAGCCTCAATCTGCAGCACTCCCGGCATTACAGGCTCCTGTGGGAAATGGCCTTGGAAGAACGGCTCGTTGCTTGTCACGTTCTTGACACCGACGATATAGTTGGTGCCAATCTCAATAATCTTGTCGACCAACTGCATGGGGTAGCGGTGTGGAAGTAGTTCGCGAATGCGATTTACGTCCATTAACGGAGCTTTGTTGCAGTCGTAATGTGGAGTCTGCACTTCGTGAGCCCGTATCTCGCGTTGCATCTGTCGTGCAAATTTATTGTTGATGGTGTGACCAGGTTTCGTTGCTATGATGCGGCCCTTTAGTGGACGACCGATGAGGGCCATGTCGCCGATGATGTCAAGCAATTTGTGTCGTGCTGGTTCGTTTTTCCAAACCAAAGGTTTTGTGTTGAGAAATCCCAGCTTGGTTGCGTCCTTGTGCTCTATGCCCACTTCGTCGGCAAGGCGGTCGAGACGTTCCTGCGAAATCTGGTTCTCGTATATTACGATGGCATTGTTGAGATCGCCGCCCTTGATTAGTCCCGCATTGATGAGTGGCTCTACTTCGCGTACAAACACGAAAGTGCGTGCCCCTGCAATTTCGGTTGCAAAGGAGTTAACATCTTCAATGGTGGCGAATTGACTTGCGAACCAGTCGCTGTCGTAGGAGATCATCGCCGTAAGGCTGAACTTGTCGTCGGGAAGCAATACAATGGATGCACCCGTGGTTTCGTCGCGGAATTCAGTTTTCTTCTTTATGACATAGTAATGTCTGTCTTCCTTTTGTTCTTCCGTGCCAACCTTGTTGATGTTGTCCACGTATGTCTGTGCGCTACCTTCAAGAATTGGCATTTCGGGGCCGTTGACCTGAATGAGGCAGTTGTCAACTCCCATGCCGTAGAGTGCGGCGAGAGCGTGCTCCACTGTGCCAATGCGTACATCGCCCTTGGCCAAGACTGTGCTTCGCGTGGTGTCGACCACGTTGTCAGCCACGCCCTCGATTATCGGTTGCCCCTCGAGGTCAATGCGCTGAAACTTGTATCCAGTATTTTCGGGTGCAGGATTGAAGGTTGCTATGGTGTGTATTCCCGTGTGGAGGCCTTTGCCTTCGACGGAGAACAGTCTTTTTAGCGTATGTTGTTTTGACATATGTAGTGTATTGTGTAAATATCAGAATGGTGTCGCAGACTAATGCTATTTCTGGTTGAGCAGTTCTTTGAGTTCGGCAATTTCGCGCTTGAGGTTCTGTACTTCAGATGACATCTCTGGCAGGTTGCGGAATACTGCGTTGCAACGTGCGAACTTGCGGGCATCGATGGCTGGTATTCCGAGCACGGTGGAGTTCTCGTTGATAATTGACCCTGCGACACCTGCTTTAGCAGCGCATATGGTGTGGTCTGCGATACTAGCGTGGCCAGCTACTCCGACTTGTCCTCCGAGCATACACCAACTGCCAATCTTGGTGCTTCCGGCAATGCCAACTTGTGAACTCATCACGGTGTTTTCTCCGACTACTACGTTGTGGGCAATTTGGACTAGGTTGTCCAGTTTGACACCTTTCTTTACGATGGTTGTTCCCATTGTGGAGCGGTCTATGCATGTGTTTGCGCCCACTTCCACGTTGTCCTCTATGGTCACGATGCCAATCTGTGGAATCTTGTTGTAGCCTTCTGGCGAGGGTGCAAAACCGAATCCATCGGCTCCAATCACACAGCCGGCGTGGAGAATGCAGTTGTTGCCTACTTTGCATCCGTGGTAGATAACGGCATTGCTGTAAATCTCGGTATTGCTGCCAATGCTGGCACCTTCACCGATAGTTACGTGTGGGTGAAGTACACATCCGTCGCCAACGTTGACCTTGGGGCCAATTGCCACGAATGGTCCTACATAGCAGTCCTTGCCGACAGTGGCAGTGGGGTCGATGTAGGCGAGCGAACTGATGCCGGTCTTTTTCGGTTTCATCGAGTCGTAGAGCTGCAGCAACATTGCGACGGCCTCGTAGGCATTGGGCACGCGAATTAGCGTGGTTGCAACGGGTTTCGTTGGTTTGAAACTATCGTTGACAAGCACTATGCTTGAAGCTGTGTCGTATATATAGTGTTCGTAAGCTTGATTGGCCAAAAACGATATCGCACCCATCTTGCCCTCTTCGATTTTGGCAAAGGTGTTGACGCTGGCATTTTCGTTCCCCTCTACAGTTCCGTGAAGGAAATCGGCAATCTGCTTGGCTGAAAATTCCATATCCAATTGTCTTGTTTGTCCTTATAAATGCAAATATCGCAAAAAATAATAACATAGCCTAAGATGATAGCTGTGTTTTATGGTTTTTGCGCATATTGCAATGCGAAAAGTTCTCAATAATTGTTCAGAATGTCGCATACGGCAGAATCTCCAATTATTTTGGGATCTCTGTGCAAGAACATATAATGGCGTTCGCTGCGCCGGTCAACCATTTCGCTATGGAGAAGTTCTGAGAAGTTGGAAATGTCGCGTACCGTGTGGTTTTTCATCAGAATCTTTATGTGGTCATCGGCAGTGGAATAGAGCATCTGTGATATGTTGAGCGGTCGTGCGAAATAGTGCGCACATTCTGGCTCAATGTCAAGATGTTTGGCTACGATGTGTTCCAGCTGTTTTTGATCGCATTCAGCTATGGGGTGGCTTAGTTCTTTGGCCTTGTAGAGATTGCGGTTGATGTAGTTGCTGGACAATATGGCCAGAACTTTGTCTTCGCTTGTCTGCCACTCCTTGAGAGCGGAAATGATGTCGGTGTCGTCAAGCAGCAGGAAAGCGTCGATGGATTCTGGATGAGCGGCGAGGTGCTTCTTGTCAACTTTGTTGTGAAGGAAGTATTCCAGTTGGCTCGCCGAGCGCAGCTGCATCCCTGTCTCAACGAGCTCTTTGGCGCGCTCAATGGAGGCTGAGAGTGTGTGGCATGCAGCCATCGCCGTTTTGTGGAGATACACCTGCCAATACATGAGCCTGCGCGACATCAGGTAATTCTCTATGGTGTAGATACCTTTGGATTCTACCACAAGCCGGTCGTTGCTCACGTTGAGCATTTTGATGATGCGCTCCGCTCCGATGTTGCCCTCCCTCACGCCGGCAAAGAAGCTGTCGCGACACAGATAGTCGAGCCGGTCCATGTCCAATTGACTGCATATCAGCTCGTGCAGGAAATGCTTCGGGTGCTTATCTTGAAAGATGTTTATTGCAATGTCCAGTGCTCCGTCAAACTCGCAGTTGAGTCTTTCCATCATCAGTAGGGTGAGGTCTTCATGGCTCACTCCGGCAATGAACATACCTTCAAGACTATGCGACATGGGGCCGTGGCCTATGTCGTGTAGGAGCATGGCAATTTGGGCTCCCTGTTCTTCTTCGGGCGTAATGTCGCAGTGGCGGCTTTTGAGAGTCTGCAAGGCGTTGGTTATGAGGTGCAGTGCTCCAATGGAGTGCAAAAAGCGCGAGTGCCGTCCTCCAGGGTAAACATAGGAGGTGGGGCCCAACTGCTCTATGCGGTTGAGACGGAAGAAGTAGGGGTGTTTCACCAGCGAAGACAATATCCCCTTAGGTATTTCTATAAAGCCGTGTACCGGGTCGTTGATTATCATCGATGTGGGCGTGGCGTCGTTATGTCAGACTTAGGGCAACAGTGCTGACATCTGCTGCTGCAGTTCCTGAGCTTTGCGTCCAGCTTCGGCGGCGAAATTCTCTGTGTTGTCGGCATAGATGATGCCACGCGAAGAGTTGACAATAAGTCCGCAGTCTTTAGTCATGCCATACTTGCATACTTCTTCGAGCGACCCTCCTTGTGCGCCCACTCCAGGCACGAGCAGGAAATGGTTGGGTACGATTTTCCTGATGTCTTCGAAGAGGCGTCCCTGCGTGGCTCCCACTACATACATCATCTGTTTGTCGTCTGCCCATTGCTGCGAGGTGCGCAGCACTTTTTCAAAGAGCCGCTCGCCGTTGCCGTCTTCCGTGAGTTGAAAATCGTGCGACCCCTTGTTGCTAGTCAGTGCAAGCAATATGACCCACTTGCCTTCATATTGCAGGAAGGGGGTCACGCTATCTTCGCCCATATATGGCGCTACGGTCAGCGAGTCGATGTCCATCTCTTCGAAGAAACTTCGTGCATACATGGCACTGGTGTTGCCGATGTCGCCGCGCTTGGCGTCGGCGATGATGAATTGGTCTGGGTAGTTGTCCTTAATATATTTCACGGTTTTTTCGAAAGCCATCCAGCCTTTGAGTCCAAAGCACTCGTAGAAAGCGAGGTTGGGCTTGTATGCTACGCAGTAGGGTGCAGTCGCATCGATAATGGCTTTGTTGAACGCAAAGATGGGGTCTTCTTCCTTGAGCAGGTGTTGAGGTATCTTCTTGATGTCGGTGTCAAGGCCTACGCACAGAAATGAACGCTTGCGCTTGATGTTGTCTATGAGTTGTTGCTTGTTCATGTGTATAGTGTTTGGTAGTTGTCGGCGGAGGAATATAATTAGGTTAAAACCACTTGATGGCGCAACTATGACAAACTGCTCTCTTTGAGCCGTTCCGCATTTTCCGCCACGATGAGATGGTCTATGCAATCTTGAATGTCGCCGTCCATGAATGCGTTGAGGTTATAGATGGTGTAGTTTATGCGGTGGTCGGTTATGCGCCCTTGCGGATAGTTGTAGGTGCGTATCTTGGCAGAGCGGTCGCCGGTCGATACGAGCGATTTGCGCTTGTTGGCAATGTCGGCATCATACTTCTGTCGCTCGTTGTCGTAGATAAAGGTGCGTAGTCGTGCCAGGGCGCGTTCCTTGTTCTTAGGCTGGTCGCGCGTCTCGGTACACTCTATGAGTATTTCCTGCACCTCGCCAGTGTTGGGGTTCTTCCAGTTGTAGCGCAGTCTCACACCCGACTCCACCTTGTTCACATTCTGTCCGCCGGCGCCCGACGAGCGGAACGTGTCCCATTTTATTTCGCCTTCGTTGATGACCACGTCGAAGGCTTCGGCCTCTGGCAGTACTGCCACAGTGGCAGCACTGGTGTGCACTCGCCCTTGGGTCTCAGTGGCTGGCACGCGTTGCACGCGGTGTACCCCGCTCTCGTATTTCAGTGTGCCGTAGACGCTGTCGCCCGTCACCGAACAGATAATCTCTTTGTAGCCACCCACGGCGCCCTCGCTCGAACTCGACACCTCGAGTTTCCAACCTTTCGTCTCGCAGTATTTTGCGTACATTCTGAAGAGGTCGCCGGCAAACAGGGCTGCCTCGTCGCCGCCCGTTCCGCCACGTATCTCGAGAATGGCATTCTTGGAGTCTTCGGGGTCTTTGGGTACTAGCATGAGTTTGATATTCTCCTCAATTTCGGGTATGCGAGCCTCGCATTCCGCCACCTGTTCGCGAGCCATCTCCTTCATGTCGGAGTCAGTCTCGTTTACGAGTATGTCTTTGCCTTCTTCAAGGTTGCTCAGCAGGTTGGCATATTCCTTGCGCGCTGCCATGAGGTCTTCGAGTTCCTTGTATTCCTTGGTCAGCTTTACATAGCGTTGTTGGTCGGCTATCACGCTAGGGTCGGTGATGAGAGTGCTGACCTCTTCAAAGCGCGCCACGAGGGCGTCGAGTTTTTCTAGTAGTGAGTTCATTCAGGTGAAAAGTGCTTTTTCATTTGTTCGCAGCAAGACTGCGTGTGTTTAGTAGTTGAATTCGCCAAACTCGCTCTTTATGGTCAGCGAGCGTGCTCCTTCTTCTATGTGGCCTACAATCTGTGCGTCGATATTGAACGACTTCGATATGTCGATTACTTTTTGTGCATTCTCCGGAGCAAGGTATACTTCAAGGCGGTGGCCCATGTTGAACACCTTGTACATTTCTGACCAGTCGGTGCCGCTCTCCTTAGCTATGGCTTTGAAGAGTGGTGGCACGGGGAACATATTGTCTTTTATCACGCGGCAGTTGTCGCCCACGAAGTGCAGAACTTTGGTCTGTGCTCCGCCGGTGCAGTGCACCATACCGTGAATCTGGGGGCGCATCTCGTCAAGCAACCGTCTCACAACAGGTGCGTAGGTGCGTGTAGGTGACAGTACGAGCTTGCCTGCGTTGATGGGTGCTCCGTCCACGCTGTCGGTCAGCTTGTAGCTGCCGCTGTAGACCAAATCTTCGGGCACGGCCTTGTCGTAGCTCTCGGGATATTTCTCGGCCAGATATTTTGCAAATACGTCATGGCGTGCCGACGTCAGACCGTTGCTGCCCATGCCGCCGTTGTATTCGGTCTCATAGGTAGCTTGTCCGCTCGACGAGAGTCCTACTATCACGTCGCCCGGCTTGATATTGGCATTGTTAATCACGTCGCTTCGCTTCATGCGGCAAGTCACGGTTGAGTCTACTATTATCGTGCGCACCAGGTCGCCCACGTCAGCGGTCTCGCCCCCAGTGCCATAAATGCCTATTCCCATTTCGCGCATCTGCGCCATGAGCTCATCAGTGCCGTTGATGATAGCCGAGATTACCTCGCCGGGTATCAGCATCTTGTTGCGCCCGATAGTGCTGCTTACCAAAATGTTGTCTACGGCGCCAACGCAGAGCAAATCATCGGTGTTCATGATGAGGGCATCCTGTGCAATGCCTTTCCATACGCTGAGGTCGCCAGTCTCCTTCCAATACATATAGGCGAGGCTCGACTTGGTACCCGCACCGTCGGCATGCATAATGTTGCAGTAGTCAGGGTCGCCGCCCAGTATGTCGGGTATTATTTTGCAGAACGCTTGGGGGAAGATTCCCTTGTCGATGTTCTTGATAGCGTTGTGAACATCTTCTTTCATGGCGCTCACGCCACGCATCATGTATCGTTGTTTGTTGTCCATATTATAGAATAAGTATTTTTTTTAGTCTGTCGGTGTGGCTATCTATTCCAAAAATCCCAGCTTGCCAAAGCTTGCCGGTGCAGCATCTCGAGTCCATTCTTAACGGAGGCTCCTTGCGCTTCACCTTTCAGCATAAAAGTCGTCTTGGCGGGGTTATATACAAGGTCATAGAGCAAGTGCTTCTCAGTCAACAGCCCATAGGGAATGTCGGGAAAGGTCTCGTCGTGGGGAAAAGTTCCAAGTGGTGTGCAGTTGACGACAACCGTGTGCTGCTCCATTATCGGTGCAGTGAGTTGCTCGTAGGTCAGCCCTCCCTTGCGCTCCTTGCGACTCACGGGAGTCACCTCTATCCCCAGCCGGGCGAGCCCGTAGCTTATAGCTTTCGATGCCCCTCCCGTGCCCAGCACAAGGGCCTTGGTGTGGTGCGGTTTGAGCAGAGGGCGTATGCTGTCCTCAAAGCCTATGACGTCGGCATTGTAACCCTTGAGGCGAATCTTGCCGTCAGAGTTGCGCTTTATGGCAATCACGTTGACAGCACCAATCTCTCTGGCCTCGTCGCTGATGTCGTCAAGTAGCGGCATCACGTTTTGCTTGTGTGGAATGGTTACGTTGAGCCCCTTTAGCTGTGGGTGCTCCTCTATAGTTTTCAAGAGGTTGTCCACTCTCTCCATCTCAAAGTTGAGATAGCACGCATCAATGCCCTCGTCTTTGAACTTGTCGGTGAAGAACTGTCGGGAAAACGAGTGAATGAGCGGGTAACCTATGAGTCCGTATTCTGTCATGACTTTTTAGCTGTTTGACTAGGGGGCGGTGGCTATATACATTGTACTGAGGCCAAAGGTGAACCGCTTGAACGTGACTTGCCCAAAGCCTGCCTTCTCAATAATCTTTGTCATTGTTTCGCCTTGCGGAAACACCTCCATGGTAGCTGGCAGATACTTGTAGGCACGTCCGTCTTTCGACAGCAGTTTGCCTATGGTGGGCATCACCAGGTGACTGTATAGCCAGAAGAGTTGTCGCATGGGGAACCCCGTCGGGGCAGTCAACTCCAGTATCGCCAGATGACCGCCGGGCTTAAGCACCCTGAGCATTTCGCGCAGCCCCTGGTCGAGGTCACGGAAGTTCCTTACCCCGTATGCCACAGTGACAGCATCAAACCTATTGTCCTCAAACGTCATGTGCGTGCAGTCTTCCTTGCGAAACGAAATGATGTGGTCTAGCCCCTCGTTCTCTGTCTTGCAACGGGCCACCTGCATCATGCCTTCCGACAAGTCGGCACCCGTTATGCTCTCTGGCTGCAGCATGTGCGCCGCCAGAATGGCGAAGTCGCCAGTGCCTGTCGCTATGTCGAGAATGTGGGCTGGAGCAAAGGGCTTCAGAGCATTGATGGTGGCTTTGCGCCACCTGCGGTCTATGCCCCACGATAGCAAGTGGTTCAGTCGGTCATATGAGTGGGCGATGTGGTCAAACATGCGCTCCACCTGCACCTCTTTTTCCTCCTGCCCATTGTAGGGCTTTATTTTTTCTTGTGCGTACATCACAATATCTCCAAATTGCCTACAAAGGTAAAACTTTTCCACGAAAGAGCGTACTTCGTTACACACCTGATTTGAAACCATAGCCGTTACATACAAATATTGAACGACCGTAAGGCATGTCCAAGCAGAACGATAGCAGCTTTCTCTACGACCTCATTCCCGAATCTTGTATCCTGAAAAAGGTGCAAAACATTGTTAGTGTCATTGATTTAGCCTCAGCTCAGAGTCCAAAACCTTGCGCACCCCTCACGCCATGACCAACGTCTGCCGTGAGGGGTGCGCTCATTTGCGTCAGTGCGCCTTGTCAATATTTCATTTCGCCATGGTCGTCAACTGCGTCTTCCACGTCGGCGAAGTTGTAGCTCTCGCCATGCTGACTCATGTCCAGACCCATGCGCTCGCTCTCGCGGCTCACGCGCATAGGTATCATCTTGTTGACAATCCAGTAGAGCAACATGCTCATGCCAAAGGTATAGACAAACACAATCACGATGGCCAGCAGGTGATAGAGGAATACGACAAACCCGTCCCACGTGCCTGCCATCAGCCCCTCCTGAATGAAGATGCCCGTCAACACCGTGCCCACGATGCCGCCCGTGCCGTGGGTAGGGAATACGTCTAGCGCATCGTCAAGACGCGACGAACGGTCGCTCCAGTGGCATGCGCAGTTACACACAAGCGTGGTGATGAATGCTATGAAGAAACTCTGTCCTACGCTGACGTAGCCAGCAGAGGGCGTGATGGCCACCAGACCAACCACCGCACCCACGGCAGCACCCATGGCCGACGCCTTGCGCCCCATCACTGCATCAAAGAATATCCAGGTGAGCATGGCGGTGGCACAAGCCGTGTTGGTATTGAGAAAAGCCTTCACTGCCACAGCGTCAGCGTGGAGAGACGAACCGGCATTGAAGCCAAACCAGCCCAACCACAACAGGGCGGCTCCAAGCACCACGTAGGGAATGTTGGCGGGCGCATCGCTGTGTTCCAAACGCGTGCGACGACCCAAGAAAATGGCGCCGGCAAGGGCTGCTACACCCGAAGATGCGTGAACCACAATGCCACCGGCAAAGTCCACCACTCCCCACTGGCGGAATATGCCCTCGGGGTGCCATGTGCAATGCGCCAGCGGGCAATAGATGAAGAGGCAGAAGAGTATCATGAACACCAGATAAGCCGAAAACTTCACCCTCTCGGCAAACGAACCCGTGATGAGCGACGGAGTGATGATGGCAAACTTCATTTGAAACAGAGCGTAAAGCGCCAGCGGGATAGTCGGCGCCAGCGTCTCGTTAACCTTTGCCCCCACGTCCTTAAACATAAAGAATGTCAATGGATTGCCCAACACACCGCCCAGGTCGTCGCCAAACGACAGGCTGAATCCTACGACTACCCATAGCACACTGATTACGCCCATGGCGATAAAACTTTGCAGAATGGTGGAAATCACGTTTTTCTTTCCCACCATTCCGCCATAGAAGAACGATAACCCCGGAGTCATCATCAGCACAAAGATTGTGGCAGTTATCATCCATGCCACGTCGGCATAGTTAGTCTTGGCGTCAGCATCCCACAAGCCCGTAGTGTCGGGCATGAATGCTCCAGCCACACACACCACTGTCATGAGCGCCATGAAGATTAACCACTTTTTCTTGAATTTCTTAGCAGTTGTTTGCATATTGTTAGTTTTAGACGGTTAATAATTACAATTTGTAGATATTCGGGGTGGTTTTGTAACTTTTTGCAAAGATACGCACCTTTCGCCAAATACAATGCTACACACCACAATAAATTGTGAGAATTATGCCAAATAAAAAGAATCCGAGAGTCCAAAGAGTGATTCAATGGTCTCGCAGTGAGGCGATAAATCACAGAAAATCAATACAGTTAACATTATTTAACTGTGCTCGATAGCTGCAAAATGTGAAATTTAATCTAATTTTGACGCAATTATTGATACCTCTCAGAGGTAAAAACCATGAGAACCTTCAAGAAAACGAAATTTCCATAGCTGAATCGTCCTGCATCCTTAGTCATTTTGGCAACGGGTAGCAGGGCGTTTTTTTGT
Source organism: Bacteroidaceae bacterium (assembly GCA_963600315.1). Classification (GTDB taxonomy): domain Bacteria; phylum Bacteroidota; class Bacteroidia; order Bacteroidales; family Bacteroidaceae; genus UBA6382. Next base: position 33,245 of record CAVCAW010000030.1, read on the forward strand.
TGCCCTAACTTATGCGTTTCCGCCGAAATCGATATCAATTTCGGGGAGAATGGATATCAATTTCCGTGAAAACGTATGTCAATTTCCGCGGAAATGCCCGAGTTAGCTCAATCAGATTTTTTCGCCATTGTGTGGTCTGACTTCGTCGAAAAGGTCACACATAAAAAATAGCCCGAAGATCTGTGGTGGCAGAGCTTCGGGCTGTTGGTTATTGTGGGAGTAGGGTGATGCTTAGAACTTGAATCTGAGGTCAATTCCAAACTGGCGGGGCTTGCCTTTCTGCACGTAGCGGCGATTCATGGTTTCAAAGCAGAAAGAGTGGTAGTCCTTGCCGGCAAGGTTCTTGCCCCATAGGTTGATTTCGCATATGCCGAGGTTGAAGAGTGCGTGAGCTCCGACTACGGCGTAGGTCGACTGGCTGGAGTTGTTGGCCTCGGTCCAGTAGGTGCGGCCGCAGACTCTGATGTCGGCACCGATGGTGGCTGATTTGAGCATTGCTCCTCTTGATGCCCACACCATGTAGTCGGCTCCGGCGTTGAGGGTGTGTAGTGGTATGAAGGGTATGCGGTTGCCCGTATAGTCTTTGCCTGTGCCCGCATCGTGTTTGGTGAATGTGGCGTGGGTGTAGCCATAGTTGACCCATGCTGTGATTTTGTCGGAGGGCACATAGCGCAAGGTGACTTCGGCTCCATAGCTTCGGCTGCGCCCTGCGTTGACCATGATGCGGCCAAGTCCGTTGGGGGCGAAGCGGGCTATCTGCTGGTCGCGTATGGTGGTGAAGAAGAGGGCTGCCTCGGTGTGGAGTGTGCCGCCCAGGAGTTTCAGTCGTGTTCCGACTTCGTAGTTCCAGCTAAATTCGGGTTTGAATGCTACGGCGCTATTGACATCGGGGGCCTCGCTTGATGGCATTTGGTCAAGGCCGGCTTTGATTTTGTTGATTATGCTGGCGGGCATGCCCATCTGTGCGTATTGGTCGAGGGTGCGGTTGGTGGCGTCTTTGATGCCCTGAGTCATCTCGCCGCGCATGGACTCTTGCAGGAGGTCGGAAAACATCTGCACGTTATAGCCACCAGTGCGATGCCCCTTGGCTGCTGAGGCATAGAGCATCAAGTCGTCGTTGGGCTGGTATTTGAACGCCAGTTTGGGCAGCACTTGGAGATTGTTGTCCGACAGCTTGCCTTGAAATGCTGGCGAGGCTTTGAGGTCGGTCAGGTTGAGTGGCATTCGCCCGCTGGTCATGCTGAAATCATAGTTGATGGTTCCGGCTGAGTTGTAGGCGAGTGAATTGTGGTCGTGGTCAAGTCGCAGACCTATGGTGGCTGAGAAAGCCTTGGTGAAATTGAACGTAGACTGGTGGAACACAGCTAGATTGGTCTCGGGCGTGCGAAAATTGCCTCCCATGGTGATGCGGCTGTCGTTGATGGCTACGCCCATAGAGGAGATGCCCTTGTCGCTGAGGTCGGGCATATAGGAGTTGATGTTGTTTTGCAAGAAGGTGACACCGTCGGTTCTGAATATCACGGGGCTGGTGGTGCGAAGCCATTGCTTCACAGCACTGATGCCGTTGAGCCATTGCCAGAACGACCCCTCATGGTTCTTTATCGTCAGCTCCTGACTGATGGTATTGAGAAGCTGCTTTTGCTCGAGGGTGTAGATGTCGTCAGCGATGAAGTCCTGGTCCATGAACATGCGGTCTTGCAGCCGTTGCCAGCCGGCGGTATAGTTGAAGGATGCTTTGCTGGCGCGATATTCTACGCTGATGCCGGCATTGGTCATGTTGCGGCGATAGGAACTGGCTTGGTTGGCTGTAATCTTGTTGAGCAGTTCGGGGTGGGTCTCTTCGCCCGTTGTCTGTCCGGCGTAGTAGTAGGGGTAGCCGCCCTCATGGGTGTAGTCATAGCTGGCGGTGAAGTCGATTTTCAGCCTGTCGTTGGCGCGCAGTATGGCGCGCAGGCGTCCGCCACCCGAGTTCATCTTGTCTTGTCTTTGGTGCAGCTGAGTGTTTTGGAAGAACCCGTTGCTGCCGTCGTAGTAGCCACCTGCACTGAAAGCAAAGTGCTGACTTACGCGGTGGTAGTGAGTCAGCGATATGTTGCGGTGTGCATCGGCGGTAGCCATGCCCAGGTTGAGCGTAGTGCCTTGATATGAAAACGGTGAGCGAGTGTGAATCCTGATGAGTCCGCCCATGGAATTGCGTCCGTAGAGGGTGCCTTGAGGACCACGCAACACATCGATGCGCTCAATGTCGTAGAAGTTGAAGTCAAACGCCGATTTGTCGTAGTAGGGTATGTTGTCTACATACAGCCCCACGGCTGGCGTGTTGATGCGCGAACCAATGCCGCGTATGTAGATGGCAGAGGTGAGTCGTGAACCATAGTCGGGCACAAACAAGTTGGGCACCACGGAACTTGTACCCTTGAGCGACGTAATGCCGTGGCGCATCATGTCGTTCTGGCTGATTACTGAAACGGCATTGGGCATCAGCTTGAGTCTGCTCGCTTCTTTAGGAGTAGAGATGACCACTACTTCCTCAATGTCCTTCACATCGGTGGAGTCGCCCGTGTTGCCGGCTAGCAAGGAGACGGGTAAGAGGGCAATGAATAACGCTACTTGAAGAGTGAGGCGCAAGTGCTTGGATATAGAATTCATAGTGTTAGAGTAAGAATCTGAATACGTCATTGCCTATGGCATAGACCATCAGCAGAAGCAATATGAACATACCTGCCATCTGTGCACGCTCCTGAAACTTGACACTAAACTTTCTGCGGAAAATCATTTCGATGAGCAAGAACAAAGCGTGACCTCCGTCGAGGGCGGGAATGGGCAACACGTTCATGAAAGCCAGGATGATGCTGATAAATGCCGTGAGTTCCCAGAAACGCTGCCAGTCCCACACGGTCGGGAACATGCTGCCGATGGCGCCAAACGAGCCGACGCTCTTGGCTCCCTCCTTGGTGAAGAGGTATTTTAGGTCGCTCACGTAGCCCGCGAATACGTCTATGCCGTGGCGGCAGCCAGCTGGTAGCGACTCCATGAGCGTGTAGTGCTGAGCAACAGGCTTGTAGTAGGTCAATGCGGTAGATTGCAGCACACCCATGCGCAGCTCGGAGTCAAGCATCAGGCGCACGGTGTCGGTGCCGCCCGCAGCGTGTGCAACGGTGATTTGCACGTTGCGCTTGCGTATGGAGTCGTTGGTGGTGGCTCCCTCAAGGCGTTTGGCAAGGGTCTTCACTGCTGCATTGTAGTCGCTCCAAGTCATCGTGGGAGTGTTGTTGAAGCTCGTAATCTTGTCGCCTTTCTGCAGGCCAGCCTTTGCAGCCGGAGTGTCAGCCATTACGCTGTCCACCACAGTGGGTATGTAGGTCGAAATGAAGGGCTTGTCGCTCTGAAACATGTCGAGCAAGTTCTGTCCGCCCTCGGGCATGGCGATTTTCTCGCTCTTGCCATGGCGCAACACCGTGACGGTCTTGGCTGTGGAAATCGAACGCATCACGTCGGTGTCGAAACTGCGGAACGTCTTCTCATCTGTGCCAATGACGATGTCGCCGTCCTCAAAACCTATGCTTTTTGCCTGACTGTTGAAAGTGAATCCCATCGTCATGTTCTTGATGGGTATGTATTGCTCACCCCATACAAACAGAATCATGGAGTATACAAACAAGGCAAGGAAGAAGTTGACCATCACTCCGCCCAGCATCACGAGCAGCCGTTGCCATGCCGGCTTTGTGCGGAACTCCCAAGGCTGTGGGTCTTGCTTCATCTGCTCTACGTCCATCGACTCGTCAATCATGCCGGCTATCTTCACGTAGCCACCGAGCGGAATCCAGCCGATGCCATATTCGGTGCCTTCGTAGGGGTAATTGCCGTTGGCATCTTTCTCCACGGGCTTCTTGCCGCGCAGCTTGCGCCACCACTTGGAGTATGTGCTGAAAATGCGAAATTTGTAGTCGAAGAATAAGTAGAATTTCTCCACGCGAATGCCAAACAACTTGGCGAAGAAAAAGTGACCGCCTTCGTGCAGGATTATGAGTATGGAGAGGCAGAGAATCAATTGGGCCGCTCTGATAAGAAATACTTCCATTGGATGATTGTGTGGTGTTTGGTGTTATTTATTGTTGATGCAGAATTGTCTACTGTAGACAAATGTCTGTTTGTTGTAGACAGTGGATTATTTGCTATGTATGTCTGGCTATTTGTTGTAGACGAAAAATTGTCGATTGTGCTTGATAAATTATTTTTTGTAGATGATTGCTTCCGCCTTCTTGCGGCTCTCTTTGTCAGATTCCAGATAAGTCTCAAGTGAGGGCGTGGCGCTGAAAGTTGTCGTCTGAATAGTCTTTTCCAGAGTCTCGTAAAGTTGTGGATAGCTTATGTCGCCTTTACGGAAAGCCAAGTTGGCTACCTCGTTGGCGGCGTTGAGCACACACGGCATGTTGCCGCCCTGTGATAGAGCCTCATAGGCGAGTCTCAGACACGGGAACTTGTTGGTGTCGGGCTTATCAAAAGTCAGAGCGCCGACTTGGAAAATGTCAAGGTGCGAATGCGACAGCTGGAGCCTGTTGGGATATGACAGTGCGTATTGTATGGGCAAACGCATGTCGGGCTGCCCCAACTGAGCCTTGACAGTACCGTCAATAAACTCCACAGCAGAGTGCACAATGCTTTGAGGGTGAATAGCCACGTCTATCTTGTCGGGCGCAATGCCGAATAGCCATTTTGCCTCCATCACTTCAAAACCTTTGTTCATCATTGTGGCGGAGTCGATAGTAATCTTCGCTCCCATCTTCCACGTGGGGTGTTGCAGAGCTTGTTGTGCTGTCACATTTGCCATCTCGGCAACAGAGAACTGGCGGAAGGGACCGCCCGAGGCTGTGAGCAGCAGTCGGCTGACGGCATTGGCAGGTTCGCCGGCCAAGCACTGGAAAATGGCAGAATGCTCGCTGTCGACGGGTAGAATGGGCACACGATGATGCAGGGCGAGTTCCGTTATCAGTTCGCCAGCCACCACAAGGGTCTCCTTGTTAGCCAGCGCGATTTGTTTGCCAGCTTTGATAGCAGCTACCGTGGGTTCCAAACCGCAAAATCCCACAAGTGCGGTGACTACGGTGTCAATGGTGCTGAACTCCACGACTTCGCAAAGGGCTTGTGCTCCGGCAAAGACCTTGATGGGGTGGTCGGCAAGCGCTTCGCTGACGTATTGATATTTGGACTCATCAGCAATAACTACCGCATCGGGCTCAAAACGTTTGGCCTGACCTATGAGCAGGTCGGCTTGGGTGTTGGCGGTCAAGACGCATACTTCAAACAAGTCGGGGTGTTCTGCCACGACTTGCAGGGCTTGGGTGCCGATGGATCCTGTGGAACCGAGTATAGCCAGATGCTTTTTATTCATATATGGGAGTTGTGCTGTGTTTTATGTTAATGGGTTGTTGCGTGTCAGTTGATGTCGAGTAGTCCTTCGGGCAGGTTGAGCAGCAGAGAGCGTTGCCGCACATTGATTTCCTCAATGAGATCGGGGTGTACGGGCAAGAGCAAGGTGTTGCCGCTGGCGGAGATGGTCTCCAGCAGAATATTGGCCGACGAGTCGTCTACGCTGGCGATGGTGCCCAGCAGTCCGGTGCATTTGTCGGACACGCTGAATCCAGTCAGTGCCTGCCACGAGCTGAAGTCATCGCCGCGCTCTAGCGCGAGCGATTTTGGAAAAAACACGTCGGTGTTTTGGAGTAGTTTGGCATCGTCTTCGCTGTCAAGTCCCTCAAACTTTATTATGGCTGTGTCGTTGCCCTTGAAGAACCAACCCTCCATGAAGAATGGGACGAGTATGCCGTCGATATTGCATACGAGGTAGTCGGCATCTACGCTATCGAACACGTCGTCGGTGAAGTGCATGCTGACTTCGCCCTTGATGCCGTGGGGACGTCCGATAGTGCCGATTTTGAAGACTTCGTCGAATGTTATCATGCTGATGGTGTGGGGTGGTTGGCTATTTGCGCTTGATGTTGGCACCGAGGGCATTGAGGCGCAGGTCGATGTCTTCATAGCCGCGGTCGATTTGCTCCACGTTGTCGATTTGGCTTGTGCCGTCGGCGCTGAGTGCGGCTATGAGCAGTGCGATGCCCGCCCTGATGTCGGGCGAAGCCATGCGTCGTCCTCTGAGTTTGATTTTGTTATCGTGGCCCACGACCACTGCGCGGTGGGGGTCGCATAGTATTATCTGTGCGCCCATGTCGATGAGTCTGTCTACGAAGAACAATCGGCTCTCAAACATCTTTTGGTGGAATAGCACAGTGCCTTTAGCCTGGGTTGCCACCACGATGAGTACGCTCAGCAGGTCGGGTGTCAGTCCTGGCCACGGAGCGTCGTCGATGGTCATAAACGAGCCGTCTAGAAAAGTGTCGACGCAGTAGTGTTTCTGCTCGGGTATCTTTATGTAGTCCTTTCCTTCGTGTAGCTTTACGCCCAGTCGTTGGAAGGCTCTGGGAATGACGCCCAGGTCTCTGGGCTTCACGTTGCGTATGGTAAGTCCGCCGCCGAGCATCACCGACATGCCGATGAAGCTACCTACTTCAATCATGTCGGCACTGACGGCGTGAGTGGTGCCGTGGAGCGACTCTACACCTTTAATGGTAAGCAGGTTGGAGGAAATGCCCGTGATGTTGGCTCCCATGTTGTTGAGCATTCTGCAGAGTTGCTGTATGTAGGGTTCGCAGGCGGCGTTGTAGATGGTGGTGGTGCCTTGCGCCAGTACTGCCGCCATGATGATGTTGGCAGTGCCAGTGACTGAGGCCTCGTCCAGAATCATGTTGGTTCCCTTGAGCCGGTCGGCTTCGAGGGTGTAGCGTGAGTTGAGGGTGTCGGGTGTAAGGGTGGCTCCAAGCTGACACATGCCAGAGAGGTGGGTGTCGACCCTGCGGCGTCCGATTTTGTCGCCTCCGGGCTTGGCCAGCACGGCGGTGCCGAAGCGTGTGAGCAGCGGACCTGCGAGCATGACGCTGCCGCGCAGTGCGGCACTTTTGGCCATGAAGCCCTCGCTGGTAGAGTAGTCAATATCGATGTCTTTGGCGCGGAATGAATAGTCTCCCTTTTCGTGGCGTGTGATTTCCACCCCCAGGCTGCGCATCAGTTCTATAAGGTGAAGAACATCCAGAATTTCCGGAATATTGCTGATGCGCACTTCTTCGCTGGTGAGCAGTGCGGCGCACATCACTTCCAGGGCTTCGTTTTTGGCTCCCTGTGGGGTAATTTCGCCTTTGAGCGGATGGCCGCCTTCAATGATAAATGATGCCATATGTGTGGGTGTGATAAGGGGTGACGGATGTTGTGTAGTCGCTATTTTCTCTTTTTGCGCACTGGAGTGTTGTGCTGGTGGGTTGTCGCAGCTGCGATGATGGCGTTCATGCGTTGCTCGCTTACGACTGGCGAAATCTTGCCGTCGGTCAGCGTTTGCATGTCGTTGATGAGTTTTTCGGGAGTCAGCACATTTCTGTTCCACTGGTAGAGGCTCTTTGCCATTTGTGCCAATACCAGTTCGATGGCAGCTTGCTTGGTGTCGCTCTCTGGAATGTCGACGAGGGCTTTAGCGGTTCCTTCGAGAGTCTGACCATAGTGGCGGAATTTGGGGTGGGCGTTGGGGTAGTCCAAGTGTGGTTTTTGCTGTTCCTCGTCGGTGCGTATGTTGATTGGGTATGGTGAGTCTACGTCGAGCCGGTAGTTGGAGATGAGAGCCAGGTGATCCCAGAGCATGCGCAACTGGTCTTCGGGGTCTTTCTGCTGTGGCACTTTGGTGCTCATGATCCTGATGATGGTCTCGGCGCAGCGCTGTCGCTCGTTGCGATCGTCAATGGTCAGAGCAAACTCTACCATGTTTTGTATGTTGCGTCCATAGTCGGGCAGCTTTAGTTTTTCCAGTGTTGTGTTGTATTCCATGTGTGGAGATGTTGTGCTAGTTGTCGTGCCGGCGTTTGGCCGTGGCGCTTAGAAGAGTTTCTTTGGCTGTCCTGCCACGAATTCTTTCAAGTAGAAAGGTTCGAAATAGGCAGTGTCCTCAATCTTCTCGTTCATGAGCGCCTGTTCGGCCAGGGGTATCATGTTTTTCGCCAGCGGTTCGATGTCGTCAAGGAAGATAGCGTTGGGGTGGGTAATCGTACCCTTGCATTTGGGTGCCCCGTTGCCTGCAAATATCATGGGTCTCTCGTCGAGCAAGTCCTTGAATGAATCGGGAGTTATTATCTGTGCACAGGTGTCGAGCACGGTGTTGAGCGACCGGTCGTAGACAGCGGTGTAGACCTCCATGCGTCTGGCATCTATCATGGGGCACAAGAGGGCATCGGCGGGCAAGTCTTCGCGATAGAGCAATATGGGCACACAGATAAGTTTGAGCGTTGACACGCTGACCAACTTCAGACTGCGTCCGTAGCACAATCCTTTGGCTGTCGACACCCCTATGCGCAGTCCGGTGTAGGAACCGGGACCGCTGCTCACGGCTACGGCATCAAGGGGAATGGCGTGGCTGTCGGCCATGCTGACCGCCTCGTCTACAAACGGGGCGAGCACCCGGGCGTGAGAGTGCCCTTCACGGTTTTCTTTGTGGAAGATGCAGTGGCCGTCTTGGCTGAGCGCTACCGAGCACACGTCGGTAGAGGTCTCTATGTGTACGATGGTTGACATTTCTATAGCGTCCTTATAAATTTTGAACCGTTCCATTCATAGCGGAACGCCTTCTTCTTGTCAGCGCTTGCGTCAACGATACCGTCGCCAGCATCAACAGTGACGTCAAGCGAGATGGTCGCCCCGCTGCGGGCGAGACTCATGTGGGTGTAGTCCACCAGCGAGTTCTCGGCTGCGGGTTGCGTCTCTTTCTCAGTGGGTAGTGTGATGTACTGCTGGGTTGCGAGTTGCTTCCAGCTGGTGGAGTAGAAGAATATTTCGCTGTCGGGTTGTGGACACTTTATGGTGCGCACCATGCAGATGACCGTGTCGCGCCCCTTCAGGCTGAGCAACGTCATCGTGGTACTCACGTCGCCATGCGAATCTTCGCTGAGTTCAAGCAGAGCGTCGTCCACTTTTGTCAGTTGTGAGTTGGCCGACCACTCGTTAGGCAGGATTGGCTTCATGCCGCTGCGGTAGAAGTCGATGAGGTCTTTCCGTGCGTTCTGACTGAGCATGGGCATCAGCGAGTCGGGCATGTCTACGAAGAAATCAGTCATGGTGCGTGCTCCTGCTGCCAAAGCTCCACTCCAAAAGCATAGAAGTATGAGGGCGAAATTCTTCATATTGTGCAAAATTAGATATAAATATTGAGTTTTCTGCTGCAGTGGCGAAAAAAAGTAGAAAGAGTAGGTTCCCGCTTGTCGCTATTGTGAGTCGCCCGGTGCTTGGCTATTCAGCGTTGCGGGGTTTCTTGTGCCACTGCTGGTGGAAAAACTGGTTGAGCTGCCGATGTCGTTTCGGCGGAAATGTAGGTCAATTTCGGGCGAGATTGATATCGTTTTCCGCGGAAACGGATATCAATTTCCGCGGAAATGTAATTGTTTGCTCAATTAAAAAGGTGACGGGGCTAGTCTTCCTCTGCTTCGTTTTCTTGTGGTTTGAGGTTGCGCTGATACCACAGTCGCGGTGTCATGCCCACGACTTGAGTAAACTTGCGGTTGAAGGCGGGGGCACTGGTGAAACCGCACTCTGCTGCCACCGTTTCCTGAAGGCAGTCGGGGTGCTCCTTCATGTACTTCATGGCGTGGTCTATGCGCAGCTGGCCGACCACATCTCTGAAGGGTATGCCATACTCACGGTTGACAAGATAGGAGAGGTAGGTGCGGTTGTAGCCCAAGGACCCTACGAGCTTGTTGAGCGTTATGTCTTCGTCAAGGAATCCTTTCTTGGTGACCAGTTCGTGGTTGAACTTTTTGAGTAGTGCGGAGTATTCTTCGGGGTTCATGTTGATGCCTGCGGCGTTGTCGGGCTCTGCGCCTTGTGGGAGGGCTACGTTGAGTCCAACCTCTTTGTCAATGGTTAAGTCTTGGGCAGTCCTTGTGTGTGCAGAGATGGTGTCGCCGCCCAGCATGTCGATGCGCACGCGCTCTCCTTTGACGTTAAGGGCTATGTTGCATATCACGGTGATGAGCAACGTGATGAGTAGTGGCAGTATCACCTTGGCAAAAGCTGTGTTGTAGTAGGTCGTGCCGATGGCGCACCTGGTGATGACGCAGATGAGTAGGGGTATCAGCAGCAGTACGATGACGGAGTCGGTCTTGAGCTTGATATGCTTGTTGGCAAACAGTCCCAATTTCTTGAAGGTGAGTCGGTCTTTCATGAGTCGCCACACGAGAAAACCCAACACCGACAACATCTGCAGCGATACGAGAACGAAGAACAAGATTCTCTCTATAAACAAGTGAGTCTTGTAGAGTGCGGAGTCATATTTGTCGGGCAGCGACAGTCCAAAGTGGTTGCCGTGGCTCATCAGTTCTGCGCTGGCGTCCATGCCCATCATGCCGTAGAGCAGTGCAGAGGTCAGTCCCAGTCCTACGGGCAAAGCCAGCCACATCAGCCACCACTCGCGCTTTATGCGAATGTTGTAGCGGGCGAACACAAAGACCAATATCAGTGGTGCCAGGCTAGGGCCCACAAACTGGCTCATGATGTCGATCCACACCAGTGTGTAGTTGTTGGCACCGGGAAAGGCGAAATACAGGTCGCCAAAGAATATGGCAAACGACATCAACATGATGGGCGCAAGCACTTTTTGCGCCAGAGTCTTGTTGCTCCGCACCAGTATCAGGAAGAGCCACACCAGGCATGTGCCACACTGCAGGCTGATGAAGAAGTCGGTCATGTTGTTTGTTTGGTCGTTTGGTGATGGGATAAATTCAGCGGCCCGCCTGCAATATTACAGGCAGGCCGCTGAGGGTTGTCGCTTCTCCCCTTGGGGCACGACAATGTGCGCAGAGGGGAGTGTAGCGCCTTGGTTACTGGAGGTAGGCCTCCATGTTGTTTTCTATGCGCTTGGCAATGTCAGAGGTGTCTTCCTTGACAAAGGTTTCGCCAGTGATGTGTTCGTAGAGCTCTATATAGCGGTTGGAGATGCCTTCTACGATGGCGGGGGTCATCTCGGGCACTTGCTGCCCAGCTTTGCCCTGGAATCCGTTGTCCATCAGCCATTCGCGTACGAACTCCTTCGATAGTTGCTTCTGAGGCTCACCCTTTTCGAATTTCTCCTCATAGCCTTCGCTGTAGAAGTAGCGGCTGGAGTCGGGAGTGTGGATTTCGTCCATCAGATAGATTTCGCCGTTGTACTTGCCGAATTCATATTTTGTGTCGACGAGTATGAGTCCTCTCTTGGCGGCAATCTCTGTGCCACGCTCAAACAGAGCTAGTGTATATTTCTCCAACACGGCATACTCTTCGGGAGTGGCGAGGCCTCTGGCCAGGATTTCCTCCTTGGAGATGTCGGCGTCGTGTTCACCGATTTCGGCCTTGGTGGTTGGGGTGATGATGGGTGTAGGGAACTTCTGGTTCTCGCGCATTCCGTCGGGAATCTTGACTCCACAAATTTCTCTGGCGCCATTCTTGTAGGCTCTCCATGCGCTGCCACAGAGGTATCCCCTGACAATCATCTCTACGGGGAATCCTTCGCACATCACTCCCACGGTGACGTTGGGGTCGGGTGTGGCTTGCTTCCAGTTGGGGCAGATGTCGGTTGTCGCATCAAGAAATTTGGCGGCAATCTGGTTGAGCATTTGTCCTTTGTAGGGTATGCCTTCTGGCAGGATTACGTCAAATGCCGAGATGCGGTCTGTGGCAACCATGGCCAGACGGTCGCCTAAATTGTACACGTCACGGACCTTGCCGTGGTAAACGCTTTTCTGACCCTTGAAGTGGTAGTCAGTCTTTGTCAATGCCTTTGTCATGGAACAATTATATATTTATAATGTATGTTGATTAAATGTCTTGGGTTGGGGCTGTTTTGGGTTTGGTGGGGTCCTGAGCTGCCTCTTTGTGCCGTTTGGCGTCTTTTTCGTAGGCTGCCACTATGCTCGACACGAGTCTGTGGCGCACGATGTCGCCCTTGTCGAGGTTCACGAAGGCTATGCCTTCTACCCCCTTCAGTATGCGCAGCGCCTCGGTCAGTCCCGACTTCTGCGACGGCGGCAGGTCTATCTGCGTGCGGTCACCAGTGATGACCATCTTGGTGTTTTGCCCCATGCGCGTCATGAACATTTTGATTTGGCTGGTGGTGGTGTTTTGCGCCTCGTCGAGTATCACTACGGCATCGTTGAGTGTGCGGCCGCGCATGAATGCCAAGGGGGCTATCTGAATCACGTTTGCCGTCATGTATTCCTGCAACTTGGCGGGTGGTATCATTTCCTCCAGCGCATCGTAGAGAGGTTGTAGATAGGGATCGATTTTTTCTTTCATGTCGCCAGGCAGGAAGCCGAGTTTCTCGCCAGCCTCCACTGCGGGGCGGCTCAACACTATCTTGCGAATCTCCTTTTTCTTCAAGGCTCTTACTGCCAGTGCGATGCTCACGTAGGTCTTGCCGGTGCCGGCGGGCCCTACGGCGAAGACCATGTCGTTGTGTTCGTAGGCTTCAATGAGTTTCACTTGGTTCTGAGATCTCGCCTTGATGGGCTTGCCCGTGGTGCTGTAGACAATCACGTGCTCGGCGCTCTCGTTCTTTGTGCGGTTGCCATTGAGCAGCGTAACGATGTCTTCTTCCGTCAGCGAGTTGTATTTGGCGCAGTGGGCTGCCATCTTGCCGAATAGACCTTCGAAAGCGGCAATATCCTCATCGCTCCCCATCGCTTTTACTACGTTGTCGCGCGCCAGGATGCGCAACTTGGGATAAAGCGATTTCATCATCCGCATGTTGGCATTGCCGGCACCGTAGAATACCACGGGGTCTACGTCGTCTTCTATAACAAGGACTTTCTCTATCACTAGACGCTATTTTATGCAAAAGTATAAATAAAGTGGCACTCTGAGCAGTTTTTGTAGACTAAAAGAATTATTTTTGCTCTCGAAATAGACGTATTTTATGGAATTGCATTTCAGGCCCAGTGGCAAGCAGCTGTTTGAACTGGCGTTTTTTTTTATAATAGCGATAATCTTTGTGGCTAGGGCTTGTAGTAAAGACAAGTCACAGCCTGCTGTGAGCAATGTTAAAGCTCCGCTTGACACTCTTGCGTTGGCTGCCAGTGTGTCAGATTCTGTCTTGATGGCTCCAGTGCCTTGTCGCGACAGTGTTGTGTCGCCCCTTAATCCCCATCGCATCTATAGCGTGCGCGACTATGAGGAGTCGTTTCCCGACATAAATGTCGTGCAACTCGCTGCAGCCAAGTATCATGGTATCAAACCTCAGCTCACTCGCAGCCAACTCTACAGGGTTGCGCAGGAGTCGATGGTGCATATTGGCTACAGTCCTTATTATACTGTGGCCCGACTCACTCATTCGTCGCCCTATCTGGTGCCCCGAGCTCAGAAACTGCTCAACCGCATAGGGCGCAATTTCATCGATTCTCTGCTTATCAAGCATCTGCCGCCATCGCTCATTATGGTCACTTCGGCTACGCGCACACTTGAGGATGTCAAAAATCTCAAAACGGGCAATGTCAATGCCACCGACAATAGCTGCCACTCCTATGGCACCACCATTGATATCAGCTATTGCAAGTATGGTGCCTTCAAGGATGCGAATGGGCTGCCCGTGCGGCAAGTACGCGACGACAGTCTCAAACAGGTGCTCTCTGAAGTTCTCAACGATTTGCGCCAATCGGGTGCTTGCTATGTGAAACACGAGCGCAAGCAAGGTTGTTTTCATATAACTGTGAGGTGATGCGCTACGCTATATTCTTTTCCTACGACGGCACCGCCTACCACGGATGGCAGAACCAGCCCAACGCCGTCACGGTGCAGCAGAAGATGGAGGAAGCTCTGCAGTTGATTTTGCGACGCGAAGTCAGTGTCACTGGGGCAGGTCGCACCGATGCGGGGGTCCACGCTCGCCAGATGACTTGTCATCTCGATTTGGATGAATCTGTCGACACGTCTTGGCTCGCCTATCGCCTCAATTGTGTGTTGCCGCCCGACATAGCCGTTAGCGGAGTCTGCAATGTGGCGCCCGACTGGCACGCACGCTTCAGCGCTACCTCGCGCACATATCGCTATTATATCACCACGAGCAAGTCGCCGTTCAACCGGTCTTACACGCTGCGCTTGCATTTCAGTCTCGACATGGCGCTGATGAATGAAGCTGCCGCACTGCTGCTGTCTCACGAGGATTTTGGTTGTTTCTGCAAGTCGCACTCCGACAACAAGACTAACATCTGCCATGTCACCCACGCTCGGTGGACCGTCTTGCCCGACGGTACTCTGTGTTTCACTATTTCTGCCAATCGCTTCTTGCGCAACATGGTGAGGGCCATAGTAGGCACGCTGATCGATGTGGGCAAACATCGCATTACGGTTGAAGAGTTTGCCCGTATACTTAACAGTGGTGCCCGCACCAGCGCAGGGGAGTCTGTGCCCGCCCGTGCCTTGTTTCTTGAGCGGGTGGAGTATGCTGATGTTGCGAGTGGTGAAGATTGTGTAGGCTAGTTTTTTTTGCGATCTGTTATGATGTCCTAGGCTTTTGGGGGTGTCGTAGACTTGTATTGCTTTTGCTATTCTGTTCTTTTTATAATGAAAAATGAATAAGGGGGGGGGTAATATTTATTGTTTTTGCCCGATGTTCGAGAGGTTTTTAAATATTGTTTTGCAACGGCAGTCCAAAAGCTGATTGTAGTAGCGGTGTATGTTGCATTCGCCTAGATAGTGAGCCGTTTTTATGAAAATTAATATCGAGGCTGGTTTTGCAAGGTAAAAATTGCAGATTATTGCTTTTTGTTAGTGGATTTTACGTTTTGGATTGGTTTTGTTGAATAGGGTTGTGGTTGTTTATTGATTATTTTGTAAAACGAAATTAAATGCCTAATTTTGCACCCGCAAAACGGAAGAGTGTTGATTTGTGTTAATTGGAGAGCCTGAAATCTTAAAATAATTAGGGAGCTTCTAGGGTTGTTGCGATAGCTCAACCAATGATAATTCTCTGTTTGTGAATGGCTAAAAGCCTTAAATGTCCTGGTTGTAAGGACAGAAGATTGTGTTGAATATACATTATTAATTACTTTTTTATTAATTATTTTTATCTATTTATGAGAATTAAGTTTTTTTCTTTACTGCTCGCAGCAGCGATCGGTATGAACCTTACCAGTTGCACGGAAGTGTTGGAAG
>CAVCAW010000031.1:0-15636 GCA_963600315.1 Bacteroidaceae bacterium
TAACACTACACTTCACAACAAAACCGCCGACGCATGATAATTTTCGGAAAAATGAAAAGAACTTGAGAAAACAACAATGGCTCTCGCAGCATGGTGCGAAAATATTGCGGTGCAAGGAGCTTCATGTAAGCGAAAGGGTATTGGTGACAGATCTATCCTAGAGGTGCTTGGATACTATAGTGATATAGAGGAAAAAGAAAAGTCCGGGAGGTCAGCAACGCCTCACCGGACTTGTTTCGTGAAAGACCGTGGTCAATTCACGTCAACACATGGAAAAACAATACTAGAATGAAAATAATTTATGGCAATTAACTGTTCATTCTCATTTAATGTATACTTTCTTTCCGTTATGGATATAGATTCCATGAGCAGGATTGTCTACACGTCGACCCTGCAAGTCATAATAATAGCCAGTATCCTCGGCGGAAGCGTTTACGTTTTCGACACCTGCGGCATTTTCGAAACGTACTGCGACATCATCGTAGGCGAAGTAGGCGGGTTGAGAGAATCCGTAGCCGTTGTCGCTTGAGCCTGTAATATTGATTGTCATTTTGGTCACTTTGCCCAGAGAGGACAGATCGACTTTAGTCCAGTCCATCACGATGTTTTCGGGACCATTGCAGAGATAGAATTTCACTACGCCTGTTGTATCTTCTCCGTTGTAGCCTTTGAAGACAAGTGCAACCCAGTCGTCGTCACCAATTTTAGCGGTGAGTCCGTTGCCATTGACATAGCAGTTGAGGGCATAGGTTGTATTGTTGACATACATGTGGTCAATCACGCGCGCCAGACTGTCTGCAAAGATTAATGTAGGCAGGGATTCCTCGCCGAGTCCGAATCCTGAGTTGTCAGAATAGCCATATTGCACGGCAAAATTGTTGGAACCATTGTGACCACCACCAGTGCGGAACAGGGAAAGGTCGGTATTGGCTTTGTAGACGGTGAGTTGCGAATTGAAGCCACCGTAGGTCTCAATGTCGGCTGAACAGTAGTTAGAGATAGCATGACCGCCGCTCCAATAGCACCATGAGCCGTAACCCTCTGAAAGGGTATTTGAAAGCCATGTGTTGTTTTCGTCGGTCCATGTGTAGGCATCTTCAACGCTTGAGAAACCCATGCCACTGCCATAAAGCATAGGACCTCCATACTGAGGGTCGTCAATGAGCGAGCTCCAGTTTGTGCCGCCTGCATAGTTGGGTTTTGTTCCTTTATAGTCGGTATCCTCGAATGTCAGTGTGCGGATTTCGTAGTTAACGTTTGACTGTGCGTTGCTTGTTATTGCAACAAGAAACAATGTTACTAGAGTAAAAATTTTCTTCATAAATAAATGTTTTTAGAGTGAATAATGATATTATCTTATAAATACTTTCTTTCCATTCTTGATGTATAGTCCGCGTTGCGGATTGCTGACAATGCGCCCACAGAGGTCATAATACGCATCACGCTGATTTTTCCTATATATATAAGAGGATATTCCAGAAGAATCTTGGCGTACGGGAATCATTATTGGATTATCGTCGTAGCCGTCCTCAAGGTGAAGGTCCGTAAAGCCTGACACCTCAGTAGAGGTCTCACCAAGCCAACCGCAGTATTGGAACATAGCGCTTACGACTCTTATGTAGTTAATTTCGTCGAGGTCAACATGCTTACCGTTTTCATCGACAGCCCAGTCTATGTCGAAGGTTGAATAGTCGTCAGAATTGAGCGATGCATCTACATATCCATAGGCATCTTTGTCATAGCGATAGAGTACCCAATAGGTACCGTTGCCAGACTGGTCGATGGCATTGTTGGGAAGTTTTCCTCCCTTGAAGGTCAGGGAGTCGTTGTTTTCCCACAGGGGCCAATAGGTCTGTTTGTGGAAAGAGTTTTTCATGTGGTAGCCAGTGGAGTCACGCTTGACGCCGTTGCGGTCAGTCCACGAAGCTTGCCAGCGCAGATAGTTGTCACATAGGGAGTAAGGTTGGTTATGTTCGCCTGTCTCGGAGGTTGGTTTATAGTAGGTAATGGAGAAATCGTGGATTTCGGTGGTATAGTACTCCGAACCAGCCAGTTCATACCAGGAGCAAGTCTCGATATTATCCCCTACTCCAACATATACGATACCCGGCTCGAAGCTGCCACCAATCGTCTCACTGCCATAGACAGGATCGGCTGCCGCATAGAAGCCATTGCCCATGATGCGTAGGTCAGATCCAGGCTTATTCTGAATGGGATGATCAAACTCTACAGTAATATATCCTCCATAAGTGCCGAGATGAATCAGTTCTTCGTTGGCCAGACTCTCGGTTGCACGTTCGCATATTTCGTCGTGGGTCGTCAAGCTGTCAGCCTCGGGCAGTGTGTTGACAAACTGACCTGGGGCTGGATGCAGTTCCAACACAGTCACCCGTTGTGACTGGGCAAACATGGCGGTGTCAGCAATAAGTAAAAGGATTGTAAGAATATGCTTCATAGTGTCTGTGCTTTATTTGTAAACGGGCATCGCAAGAATGTGTGCAGGATTTATGTAGACTTTCTTGGGACTGAACAATTGGTTACCGTCTTTGGTGTATCCATAGAGATAGCCTGCTGTAGCATAGCTCTTGGCATCAGTAAAATATATGTTGCCGCTATAGGGCGAGACATAGAGTTCGTAGGGTGAAGTCAGCTCTTCCAGCTTTTTGGTGACGGTGTCAGAATAGATACCTTTGGTTATGTCAAGAGTTTTCGGGTTGATTGTGTTGATGAAATATTTGTATTCGCCGGTGTAATAAGAATACTTAGAACCTACGGTGTAGAACAATTCACCGTCGGTGGTATTATAGGTACATGGAAAACTGAGCACTCCAAACGTGTCAGTCTCGCAGTTAAGGATTACCGTCTGAGGTTCCACATCGTAGTAGTCGCCACAGGAATTGATGCACAAAAATTGTCCCGCCTGCGACATCTCGCCATAGAGGTTGATGCAGCCTGTGTCGATATTGCGGAGGAGGGTCATAGTCTTGCTGTCAACTACCGACACGGTCGTTTCGTAGTCGTGGTTCTCGCTAAAGGCATAGCCACCGGTATTGGCTACATAGAGTCTACCATCATAGAGGCGAATTCCTTCGGGTTCCCACCCCACTTCGCAGGTCGCCACAACGGCTTTGGTCTGCAGGTCAATTTTTGCCACATAGCCTTTGGTGAATGTCTGTGAGCCACACTTGTGTGCATACGACGTAATATAGAGGTATTGTCCATCGCTACACATGCGCCTGTTGTTGGGCACATTTTCGGTAGCTCCGCATGCGGTGCCGTCGGGGTGTATATACTGAATAATGTTAGACCAGTTTACGGCGATGACTATGAGTGTATCGTTGACTTGGAGTATGTCGTTGGGCGTATCACCAAGTTTGGTACCATTGACCGAACGAAACCACTTGTTGGTCATTACACCAGTCGAACCATCATAGAAAGACAGCTGGCCGTTGTCGGACTGCCAGTTGCCCTCGTTGCATATAATGAGATTCTCGTAGGCAAGTGTGTGGGAGGTAATCTTATTGTACAAGGCAATGACGTCGGCGCTATTGACCGTTTCGTTATGGTCAACATCGGCATTTGCAGCATCCACTCCTGACGATTCACCAAAACATATGTAGTTGTAGACAGCGACCACGTCAGCCGTGTTCAATATTCCATCGCCGTTGACATCGCCGCCAAGGCTCACTGCACTGCTTGTAGCATTCTGAGCATTGCAGACGAGAGTGATGATCGCCAGCACGGAGAATAGCATTGACCTTATTATATGTAATTTCTTCATCTCAACAGAGTCATGTTCTATATTTGAAAGTAACGGCAAATCTGCGTCCCGGCATCGGCCACCGTTGTATCATTTCATAGCGTTTGTCAAACAGATTCTGACATTCTCCCTCCACCGTGTAGTGTCTCAGGAAACTGTAGCCCACCTTTAGGTCTGTACAATTGTAGGCAGACAGGGGGTCTTCGATAGCATTCTCAGCCGTCCAGTATCTTTTATCAACAAACATGTGACTCACCGAAGCCTGCCAACCTTTGTAGTTGATGGTATAGACAGCGCTGACAGACCAGCGGGGGCTGTAAGCGATATAGTCGTTGTAGGAGTCCTCATTGCGGTCGGTACGATTGCGGTCATCCTGAAATGTGGCGGACAGCAACAAAGAATGTGCTTTGTAGTGGACGTTGGCTGTGACGTTGGCTCCAAGGCAAGCGGTGTAGCCATAGTTGAGCATAGTCCACTGATAGGAACCTTTGAGCGGCAAACACACGATGCGGTCTTCCACCCTGTTACAGTAGAAGTCTGTCTGAATATCAAACAACTTGTCCTTATAGGATACGCCAACGTCCAGCTGCTTGGTATACTCGGGTTTTAGATTGCGGTTTCCCACGAGGGTATAGTAGAGGTCGTTGAGCGTAGGTGCGCGGAACACGCTTTTATAGAAAGTCCGAAGGGTCCAGCGGTCCACAGTGTATGAGGCGAGGGCAGTCCAAGTGAATCTACGCAGCGGTTTTCCCTCGCCACGTGTGTGGTCTTTGATATTTGTGTACAAGCCGCTTACACTTGCATTCAATCCTTTATGGTTGTAGAACGCCGCCAGCGACATCTTGTTGTCAAGACGATAAACATATCTGAAATTGCGCACGTCAGTGGTCAAGTCAGACCATCGCAAGTCAGTCGAAGCCGAGATGCCGAATGCGCCCAAGCTATAGGAACCCGCAACAGCCCCATACAAGTCCTGTTGATGGTACCGGTTGTTGGCATGCACAGAGATATTTTCAGGATAGTCGGAGCGGTAGTGCAGAAAATCGTTTGTGTACTTCACAATCCCTCGCAGACCGAATTTTCCGAACATATTGCGGTAAGTCAGTTGTGAGAAGAAGTTGCGGTCCCACTCTCGTCCAACGTCAGTGTAGGTGTCGGAAAGCCTACGCACAACGCCCCCTGGCAAGCCGCGCACTGAGTTGAAATAGTAGGTGTGCCACTGAAAACCCTTCCAAAATGCGCAGCCCTCCACGCGAAACATGGTAATGTCGGAATTGCGCCGAGTGCCAGTGGTATCTTCATACTGAGTGTGATAGCTGAAGGGATAGTTGCCTTTCGAATGAGTGTAGGCGGCATCTATGAAGCCTAGGCGACCATAGCTCAGCGTGGTAGTCACCTTGTGTGTACCAAACGAGCCGTTCTGATAGGACACCACCATACCGGTAGAGTCTGGGCGCCGCGTCTGCAAATAGACCGTGGCTGCCGAAGCGTACTCTGTGGCTGTCATGAGAGATTCGGTCTTGTTGGCATTGAAAAGAGATACGCTCTCTAGTGTTGACAGAGAGAACTTACCGAGGTCAACAGTTCCATTCTGCACATTGGTTATGCGTACGCCATCAAGATAGACACCGACATGCTGCGACCCGAGTGAACGTACGTTGACGGTTTTTTGTCCGCCCAGCCCGCCGTAGTCCTTGATTTGTACGCCAGCCAGATACTTCAGCGCATCAGCCACCGAATTGGACGGCAAGGCAGAAATCTGCTCTTTGGAAATAGTCTGGTGCGGCATAGTTTCGGACTGAATTTTGCCCTTGATGACTACACCCTCTATGTTGTGTGCGGAATCTGCACCGAGTTGCAGCGACTGAGCGTGCAATTCGGGGTTACAAAGGACCACACCAATGACCGCCATGAAGAATAGACAGAGCACGGAGCTCTTTCTATCATGCAACATTCTAACCTCTTGTTTTCGACGCCCGTAATCCCGCAGGCATCTGATTACTACTATAGCTTTTGGCAGGTCTTCTGACTTAGTCCTTGTAGCAGCACGGTCTTCCCAAACATCAACAACCTCATTGTGGTGCAAGAGTTTGTCTATTCAGTGACACTGTTGGCTGTACTAAAAAAGAACTCACAGCTACGGGTATAGTTGCAGATTCACACTGCATTCCCATCTTAGCTCCACATCAGTCGCACGAGGCGAAGAGTGAAGAACCAATTGCTGATGCAAAGGTACGAATTCTTGAAGACAAAAACAAATAATGCCCCCGAAATACGGAATCTAGCCTGCATTTCGGGGGCTTGGTTGCAAAAATATTAGTGAGCGTCAGAACGCTGTCACATTAATCAAGCAATAGTTTTCCCTTCTTGATGACGAAGGTTGCTTCCGTGTCGGGCGTGAGATAAGTGCGGATATCGTGCTTATCGGTCCAAACCATGTTGGAGTCGAGCAACTTCAGCGAATAGGAGCCGTCGGCAAGCGAAGACGCATCCATATACATTGTCAATATAGGTCCAACAGTACCTTTGAAGTTTTCGCTATGTGGTGACACAATCATTGCCATCAAGGCTTGATGATGACGTTTAGTATTCCAAGTCATCATAACTTGATGCTGTTGTGTCCACCGCGTGGTGCGTGTAAAGAGGTACGACTTGCCGTCACCGTCTTTGCAGAACACGTCAGAGGAGTCCGACATCTGCAAGTAGCACTGCACACAGGTCATAGGCACAGAGGGATTATTCATCCACACCTCCACTGGCACACGCTTCAAATCTTTAGCAGCCACAACCTTGACCGTCAAGACATTGTCGCTTGAGTCCACAACGCTCTTTAATTTGTCGGCAAACGATGGCAAGCAGACGAGTGCCAACAACAGCGGCAGCAGTAACTTCTTCATTATTCAGCCTTTTTAGTAGTGCGGCGACTGCGAGTCTTCTTCTCTTTCTCCTCCACATGAACGCACTCTACTCCAGCCAGTTCGGGATCAATAAGGATACGACCGCAATATTCACACACAATGACCTTCTTGTGCATGCGCACGTCAAGCTGACGCTGAGGTGGAATCTTGTTGAAGCAACCGCCACAGGCATCACGTTGTACATATACGATTCCCAGACCGTTATGGCTGTTCTTGCGAATGCGCTTGAATGATGAAAGCAGTCTGTAGTCGAGAGTAGCCTCCAGAACTTTGGCCTCGTCTCTGAGGTTGTCTTCTTCTGCTTTGGTTTCGGCTACGATTTCCTCGAGTTCGGATTTCTTGGCTTCAAGGTCAGCAATGCGCTCGTCACGCAGGGTCACACTGTTTTCGAGGTTTTTCTCGCTGTTGGCTTTCGTTTCCGAAGCCTCGCGGATGCGCTTGTTGCGCAGTTGTATCTCTAGTTCCTGAAATTCTATCTCTTTGTTGAGAGCATCATACTCACGGTTGTTGCGCACATCGTCAATGTGCGACTTGCAGCGCTCCACTGCAGCTTGAGCCGTTTGCTTCTCTTCTTCCCAGCGGTTGATGTCGTCAACGGCTTTTTGAATCTCCTCCTGAATGCGTGCCACGCGGGCTCCGAGTCCTTCGATTTCGTCCTCAAGGTCTTGCACCTCTAGAGGAAGTTCTCCACGAAGAATACGTATTTCGTCTATCTTAGACAAAATTGTCTGATACTTGTAGAGGCTCTTCAACTTCTGCTCTACTGAAACGTCTGATGTTGTAGGTTTCTTTATTTCTTTTGCCATATCAAAAAGTTGTTGTTTCTGTTATAGGTATAATATGGGATTTGTATCACATTTGGTTATCACAGTTTTCACATCGGGGAAGTCTGCCAATATCAGGTGGCTCATCAGCTGCATGGTGAATCGCTCGCTCTGATAGTGACCGATGACAACAATCTGTATCTGCTGCTCATATCCGAAATAGCGGTGGTAGTGCATTTCGCCCGTAATGAACGCATCGGCACCTTTCGCCAGCGCATCGGGCAGGAGGAAGTCTCCAGCTCCGCCACACAACGCCACACGCTCCACAGGACGATTAAGCAGTTCGTTGCACATGGCAGTTTGTACGCCAAAAGTGTCTTTCACTCTGCGCACAAAGTCACTGGCACTGACAGGACTGACAAGATGCGCCATTACTCCACTGCCGCCACCACGGTCGTTGGACTGAAGGAATTCCGCTCCGACCAGCCCAAGTCGCGATGCCATCTCAAAACTCACGCCCCCTTGCGCATTGTCAAGATTGGTGTGAGCCGCATAAATGGTGATGTCGTGCTTGACTGCAGCCCTCACACAACGCTCCACATAGCTGGCATCGCCCACCCTGCGCAGCGGATTGAACACCAAAGGATGGTGAGCTACCACGAGGTTGCAACCTTTAGCCACCGCTTCGTCAAGCACCGCCTCGGTGACGTCCAAACACAATAAGACCCCTGAAACTTCCGCCTCCGTTAATCCTACTTGCAAGCCGGCATTATCATACCCGTCTTGCAAGGGCAGAGGCGCAAACCGTTCAAGGGTACTAATGACATCCTTAATTTTCACGCCTAGTGAATTATTTTGCGCAAAGTTAGCGCTTTTTCGTCACAACAAGCGCTTTGCGGCAAGAAAAAAAACGCACTGCGAAGCAGAAAGTTTCACATAGAAATTTTGGCGCGCGGTGTGTTTTCGGCTCCAAACATTTTGACAAAACTGAAGAGCAGCGCATCTTTACTGACTATATAAGACAGAAATTAAGGTTATTACCAATAGCAAAGACTTACAGCAACACAAGACCTTCATTTCTTGCAGAATTTTAGCGGTTCTTGACTTTGTTTTGTCTTCGCTTTGCACTTCTCCGCTGCACCAAGACAAACTTTGCCTCAACAAGACCAGCGAAAAAAAAATGTTATTTTCTTTCGCATTGTCTTCGGTTTGCACTATCTTTGTTAACTCAATTTCAATAGTGTATCGTGGGACTATTCAACAAAAAAGAGACGCCAGTCATCACCGACGTGGCTAACTGGCCTGGAGTAGAAAACTCCATGCAGCAAGCGCTTTCAGCCGCTCATACTGAACGTATTAGCGACTGCATGCCAGCAGAATGGTTCCCACAACACTGTGTACAGATTACATGGCCCAATGAAAACACGGACTGGAAGCCTTGGCTCGGCGAGGTAACGAAATGCTATCTTCGCTTGACATACGAGATAAGCGTCACAGAACATTTGTTAATTGTCTGCTCAGAACCTGACGAACTCAAAGCCTTGCTCAAGGAGAAGTTGCCACAAAAGTGCTTGGACAACATCACCCTCATCAACTGCCCGTACAACGACACATGGGTCAGGGACTATGGCCCCATCACCACACTGGAGAATGGCGACTACCGTTTGCTTGACTTCAAGTTCGACGGCTGGGGAGGCAAGTTTGAGGCATCTGCCGACAACGCTGTCACCCAAGCTCTCTGCCAGCAGCAGCTATTCAGGGGTACCTATTGCAATATGCAGAATTTCACATTGGAGGGCGGAAGCATCGAGAGCGACGGCCAAGGCACACTGCTCACCACAAGCCGCTGCCTGCTCAACCCCAACCGCAACCCCCACATGAGCAAAGCAGAGATTGAAGATTTCCTACTCCATACGCTCAAGTCACGACAGCTGCTTTGGCTTGACTACGGATATCTTGAGGGCGACGACACCGACAGCCACATCGACACGCTGGCACGCCTTTGTCCCAACAACACCATAGCATACGTGAAGTGTGCCGACACTGGCGATGCCCACTACGAAGAGCTGCAGAAGATGGAGCGACAGCTGCAGACATTCAGAACTCTACAAGGTGAGCCTTACCGCCTCGTTGCACTGCCCATGGCACCCCAACTCCACGATGCCGACGGTATGAGGCTGCCGACCACCTACGCCAACTACCTCGTCATCAACCGCCGTCGCATCTTGATGCCAACCTACGGCGACACCGCCCTCGACAGCACTGCATCGCAAGCTCTCGAGATGGCATTTCCGGGCTACAGCGTCACGGGCGTAGACTGCCGCGTGTTGGTAGAGCAACACGGATCGCTCCACTGTTCCACAATGCAATGTTATTAAACGATGATGAAGAAAGACAAACTCGACATAGGCATCATTCAACAGCACAACACCGCTGACATCAGCGACAACATCTCGCGCCTTAATGCCAAAATCAAAGATTTGGCAGCGGGAGGAGCACAGCTCATAGTGCTGCAAGAACTCCACAACGGACTATACTTCTGTCAGACAGAAGACGTCAACAATTTTGACCAAGCCAACACCATTCCCGGACCCGACACCGAGCGATTTTCCGCCATTGCCAAGGAGGCAGGTGTAGTGTTGGTCACTTCGCTGTTTGAACGCCGCGCCGCTGGGCTCTACCACAACACAGCAGTGGTCTTCGACACCGACGGCAGCGTCTGTGGCAAATATCGCAAGATGCACATTCCCGACGACCCAGGCTACCACGAGAAGTTCTATTTCACACCTGGCGACACAGGTTTTCGCCCCATCGACACCAGCGTGGGTCGGCTGGGCGTGCAGGTCTGCTGGGACCAGTGGTTTCCCGAGGGAGCACGGCTCATGGCTCTCGGCGGCGCAGACCTACTGATCTACCCCACTGCCATAGGCTACGACTCCAACGACAGCAAGGAGGAGCAGGAGCGTCAGCGTGAAGCATGGACCACAGTGCAGCGCGGTCACGCTGTGGCCAACGGGCTACCAGTGGTGGCTGTCAACAGAGTGGGCTTCGAGCCTCACCCCCAAGCAGAGACGCCGGCTGACGGCATAGAATTTTGGGGCAGCAGTTTCGTGGCAGGTCCTCAGGGCGAAATGGTTTGGCGCGCACCAAGCGACAGCGAAGTCGAGCACATTGTCACCGTTGACCTCGGGCGAAGCGAACAAGTGCGCCGTTGGTGGCCATTCTTGCGCGACCGCCGCATAGAGGAATACGACAATCTCACCAAGAGATTTGCTGACTGACATGCCACTCAAGAGGACCGACCAATCTTCTGTGTGGGCTGTAACAATAGCGAAAGATTAAACAACAAAACATAATACTAACCCAGCATCAAAAAACGATCTACATCATGAAAAATTTCTTGAAATTTTCATTAGTGTCGATGGCGCTACTCATTGCGAGCACAGTGATGGCTGAAGACTTCACAGGTCTTTATAGGCTCAAGAGCCATTACAATCGCTATGCGCAAGAAAACGCCTCTACACATGCCATGAGCACAACGAGCTCCATTGTCAACAAGGACTTGAAGCAGCTCTGGATTATCGAACAAAGCGGAACCAAATACACCATCCGTAATGCCAATTCAGGCCGCTACATACCCAACTCAGGCGGTTCCGACGCAGCTCTCATCACCGTAGAGTCTCCCATCAACCTCTACATCAAGACTTCTGCCGGCAGCTCAGACTACATCACCATCAGTTGGGCATCTGACTATTCAGGCACCAGTTGTCTGCACGACAACGCCAGTCACAGCGTGGTGAAATGGTATGCCAACAATTCGTCAAACGAAAACCCCAACTCCGACTGGCAGCTTGAGAAGGTCACCGACGTTGACACAGCCACCGTGCGCGAAAACATTGGCAAGGTCACCGGCATCACCACCCAAATCACCTCAGGCTACTACCGCTTCGTGCCCATAGCAGCTCCTGGCTATTCGTTAGCTGAAAACACAGAGAAATCTACCGTTGTCGCCAAGGAGACCAGAGAGGACGACTACACACAATATTGGAAGGTCACCGTCAACAACGACACCCTCAAGATTCAGAACGTCATTTCGGGCTACTATCTACGCAACAACATAGCCAACAACATACAGATGCGCACGGCAGAGGCCGATGCCAACAACACGTTTACAGCCACAGCCTCCGAACTCTCAGCGTGGGAGCCCGCCTTCACGTTCAAGGGGCGCTTCACAGGTTTCGCCTGCAACACCTCCAACTACCAGGTCAAGGGCGGAGTCGCAACCACCATCAACGCATCGTGGAAACTCATCAAGGTAGACCTCGACGAGGAAACCATCAAGAATGAGCGCGCCGAACTCAACGACGTCATTGACATCACCAAGAACGCCACCACCTACAACACCAAGTTGCAGACATTCTTCAAAGACTACGCCTGCACCATTCTCCGCGACGAATATGCCAGCATGAGCGAGACCGACCTTCGCACCGCCATGGAGGCAGAGGGTCTGCCCTTGACACTGCAAAACATGGCAGTATGCGTGCTCACCGACAAATGGGACGCTGACGCCACACGCAGCAAATACACCAAACTCTTCCGCATACAAGACGTACAAATCTACTCCGACAACAGAGCCTGGAAGAGCATCACCACCGTAGGACCATGGGGTGAACTTATTAACCCCACCGGCATACAGGGCAAGTCAGGCGACGTAGTCTTCATCTTTGCCGACAACGTGCCCCTCGACAACGACGCAACGCTCAAAGCGCAGCTCGCCTACGACACACAGTACCAGAACAAGGGTACGCTGACCCTCAAGCAGGGACTCAACATCTGGACCTTGCCCGAAGACGGAGAAGTCTTCATCGGCTACACTCTCAGCAACACCAACCGCTATCTCAGCGAATATCCCGACATACGCATTCACATCGAGCGTGGCACAGTCAACGGCTATTGGGATCTCAGCCGCGGCATGACCAACGCCGACTGGAAGTGGCTCAAGCAAAACATGTTTGAGGGTGAATTCCTCCACGTCAAGGGCAAGAGCACAGTGCTCAACGTGTTGCGCAGCAAGGTCATCGGAGCCACCGACGTCACCAACATCATGAAAGGTTGGGACTACAGCTTCGAGAAACTTGAATACCTCATTGGCAACGACGGACAGTGGGACGGACGCTACCGCCCCGTCGCCAACCCGCGCCACTCCTACAAGGACAACCCCAACTGGGCAAGCTACGGCGGCTCCAACCACCCCGACATCTCCTCCAGCTACCTCTTCAACTACGACAACTTCTATCAAGGCAACGTGTGGGAAATTCTCCACGAACTCGGCCATGGCCACCAATACCCCATCAACATAGCCGGCACCACCGAGATTACCAACAACTCACTGTCGCAGATGGTAAGCTACATGATGGGACGCTGCTACAGCCGCGGCGACGGCACAGAGAAGCTCATGCAACTCTTCAACTACGAGAGCAACGGTCTCCGTGGCTGGAGCTGGACCGACTACACACGCAGCGCAAAGCCCTACTACGACGCATCACTCCACGTAGCCAACCACCTCTTCTATCAGCTCTACCTCTACTTCGAGGCACTGGGCAAATGCCCCAACTTCATACCACGCCTGTGCGACGAGTTGCGCGCCAACCCCATCGCCACCGGAAGCAGTGTCAGCAGCCCCACCTACTACTACAACGACTACTGGCGTCTGGCCAAGGCGTGCGCCAAGGTTTCGCAGACCGACCTCTGGGAATTCTTTGAAGCCTACGGTTTCTGGAAATACTACGACGAAGTCATGTCAACCCGCGACAACGATGATGACGAAACAGCCAAGGCTAACGGCATACGCTTCATCGGCGACTACGGAGGCTACTACATGAAGATGCCCGTACGCGGCAATGCCGACGACGAGAGACGCATGCAAGAACTCAAGGACTACATGCACTCCATGCCCAACAAGGCGTCCAACATACTCTTCCTCGACGACCGCATCAACGCCTCTTACGTGCGCTCAGACTGCTTCGTAGCTTCCATCAACCGCAAGCTCGTGGGTCAAAAGCTGCTCGACTACTGGTCACTCCCCTCTCAGGGCGACTTCGGCCACTACACCAACTTCGACGGCAAAGACCGCTCCGCCAACCTCGGCTACACCATCTCCACTGAGCAAGATTCAGTGACCATGGAGACAAGCTCAGGCGGCGACACCAACTACACGGTCTACGGACGCACCGTCACCATGAAGGGCTCAGGCATTCTCGGCGTCAAGATCTACAACAGCAATGGCGAACTCTGCCACATAGCCAACACACGCAAATTCATCGTGCCCAACGAAATAGCCGATGGACTTGAAAGCGGCGAATACAAACTGAACGTAGCTATCCTCGCCGGCGAAGACGTAGAACTCGGTTCCAACGGCGAGCCCACCGGCATAGACGCAGTCAAGAGCGAAGCCGAACAAGATGCCAACGCTCCCATACGCGACCTCCAAGGACGCATCGTCACCCAGACTATTCCAGGCAATATCTACATACAGGGCAAGACCAAGTTCATCGCCCAATAATCTACCCCCCCTGCGCACAGTTAGCGCACCATTCACAAAGCGGCAAGACCACCATCAGCGGTCTCGCCGCTTTTTTTATCAACAGCACATGTGGCATAGTCTGAAATGCCTCACATGGCAGAATTTGGCAATGAGCTGCCAATCGCATTTCCGCCGAAATGGTCATCAATTTCCTCGGAATTGCATAGTATTTATGCTAAGTCGCTGATAAGCAATATACTTTATATAAGCAACCAAGGCAAAACCATGTATGATTTCCCGAAATGTTCCCAAGGTTGTGCGTTAACGTTTTTCTCAAACATCAGACTTTCAGTAGCTCGAAAAAGGAAAGAAAAGGCATAAAATCGGCAAAAACAAGCTTAAGGTTTATTAACAGCAAATTAAGATTTGATTAACACTTTCATGTGGTAAACTTCAGTCTTGTGAAGTCTTGTAATTTTGCCGCAAAATCAGTCTTTGATGCAGCCCGAGTTTTCTGACCACAAAGTTCGTTTGCGTGAATGAAAACAGGGTTGTTGGTACATGGTGTACTTGCCAATCTGAAATAGATAGCCAAAGATGGTGGTCAAGTCGTTGATTTACAATAGGCACTTGAAAGTCAGTTCGGGAAATGTTCCCAAGTTGGGGCGATGTACTGCCATTTGAGAGCCATTAAGTTGCATATACGAAAGCAAATCGGTCGTATATGTTAAAAATAAGTCGAGAAGTAAAGATATCTCCTTGAATGTTGCGTAATTCAGAAACAATATAGTACCTTTGTAATCGATAAATATTTGGAAAATAATGGCAATACACCATATACAAGTGGTATTGATGGAAGAAGCCTCGGCTTTCGTTCGTTCATTACCGCTCAAAGTGCAAGAGAAAATAACCTACAACTACAAAAAGATAGAGCAAGGGGTTATGGATAAGGAACTCTTCAAGAAGTTGGAAAACTCCAACATTTGGGAGTTCCGCACGTTGTATAATGGCAATTGTTACCGCCTCTTCTCCTTTTGGGACACTGAGACAGGAACGCTTGTCATTGCTACGCATGGCATAGTGAAGAAGACACAGAAAACTCCTGCCAAGGAAATCGCCAAAGCAGAAGATATAAGAAGACAATATTTCGAACAAAAAGACAAGTAATTATGGCACAGATGAAATTGACTCCACTGTCTGATGTGGTGGATGAAGTTTGGGGAAAAGAAGGAACTCCCAAGCGTGATGCAATGGAAGCAAAGCTCAAAGCAGAGGTAAACTCATATTACTTGGGCGAAGCAATCCGCAACACACGTCTCGCCCAGAAACTCACTCAGGAAGAACTTGGTGAGCGCATCGGTGTGCAGAGGGCGCAAATATCCAGATTGGAGAAAGGACGGACACCTATTTCCCTACAGACCATGAGCCGAGTATTCCAAGCTCTTGGGGTAGCAACCGCTACGCTTGATTTAGGCGTTGCGGGGAAAGTTGCATTGTGGTAATTTTTTGTAAACAAATGCGTGAATATTATGTGTAGATTCATTTCAACAATAGTAGCATTTGCTTTCTGTGTGATTGCAAATGCACAAGATTTTTCAAAAGTTAATGTAAATACCGTATGGTATCAGAATGGTTCTAACCTTGAGCAGATTTATCCTGTGAATACAACAG
>CAVCAW010000032.1:0-10580 GCA_963600315.1 Bacteroidaceae bacterium
CTTGGCCGCATGAACGTGTACAGACAGCCCCGAGACTCGGCGGCGGAGTCGGCATGATTTGAAGTTAGGTGGGTGGCAACATAGTAGTAGAGACCCACACCGGGCAGTGATTGGGCATTACTCTTAGTTTGGTGGCCGTAGATTCCAAATAGGGGAAGAGGTTGAGCTGAAACTCCACGCCAAGTTTTTTGAGCGCATGGTAGTCATGGCGTGACTGAATAGGACTGGGCGCTTGTTGGGGCACGACGGCTTGGAACGATTGTGAAGCCAAAGGGCTGATATTTTTCAAGAAACATCGGCCCTAATTTATATCGCTAAGGAAACCGAACAACAACAAATACAAGAAGGTGCTCAAAGAATTAAAGAACGACATGACTGTACGAAAAACCGCCAAACTATGCGATGTGTCTGTCAGCACAGTTCAGCGGATTAAAAAGGAGTTAGGGCTGTAAGGATTATTGCGTTTTATATCAATTCTAGCATTAGGACTTTTAATCTTTCAACAAGCATATAGCATTAGCCGTTACGAATAAAGGACAATCCATCATATTTTATGGTATTGCTACTATCATCTAAAATTATTGTTCCACCATTTCCAAATATAATGCGCCCGCCTTTGACCGAATAGGAACCGCTGTAGACAACTCTGTCGTGATAAAGAATACGCAGTTGGCTAGACGTAATTCTGATGATATAGTCGGCTTCTACATGACCGTTTCTGGCTCCAAGCCAAGCTCCCTCATACCACCTCGAATTATATTGCGCACTGACCGACCTATAGTATTCCATATACTTTTTCAAATTTTCTGAAATGCGTTTTTCTATATACGCTTGTCTGTCCTCATAGAGTTTTTTATAGTGCTTACGTAGTTCCTCTTTTTCCTTTTCATTATATTGTGAAAGTAAACCCTCCGGCCTACTAATTTTGAAATTAGCATTCCACTTACTCCATAAAATGGATAAAACAGACAGACATTTTTTCTTTATTAGCAATAGGTCTAACTCTTCGATTTCAGGATATTTTGCTCTTATGTTTCGCTCTTCAATCATCCATAACTTTTGACTGTCATAATTATGTCGAAAACTTGGATAATAAATATGTTCAGATCTAAAAGACTCTACTTTTTCTTCATTAAATATTTTTACGTATTTCGGAGGGTCTGCCTCATCGGTGCTGTACCGAGCTGAAGAGTATTTCTTAACTTCTTCCATCCTTTTGTCAAAATCTATATAGAGTTGTTTGATTTCATTATTCTTGATAGAATCAAAATTAGTTGTCCACATATATTCTTTTTGTATTTTCGCTGCCAATGAGTCTCGCTGCGATAACAACAAGCGAGTTTTTTTCGATATAGCAAATGATGAAAATGCATATATCAGCGATAAACAAAGCAATAGTATACGTTGCATAATATCTTTTATTAGTCGTTGTTTGTAAAATAGAATCTGATAGTAGTCCACAAATGTATATGGACGTCAACTCTTGTTGTACCTATCTCGTGATTGTTAATCTATTGGATAGTATGTAATGGTTCTATGTTCACGAGTTTCTCCATCGATTATTTTTATTGTCCAATTACCATACTCGTCTATATCCGTATAAGTAATTCGTGACGATGTCGTCACTTCATCCGGCTCAAATCCACTTATGGTGGTACAGTACGTTGGCCATCCATTATCGTCAAACTGTGAATATGTAGATGTTTGAGCATCACAACCACCTTCTCCTCCTTCGGAGTAACTAACAAGTCTGCCTGAAGAATCTACCTTGTAGTCATACCCGTAACAGTCGAATTCATTTGACGGTGAATAATATAAGATTGTCAGTTGATTTTCTTTATGTCGTATGGTAGTGTTTCAGTTTTGTGGCAACACACATTGGCAAAGGATGTAGGCATACACCTAAACAAATTATTCCATTGCGAAGGTACTATTTTATTTTCAAATAGACGAAAGAAAAATAACGAAAATAAAAATGTACGCAAAGGCTACAAGCCGGGACGATTGATATTCGCTTCTCTTATTTTTCATTATTCATGGATTGCATTAAAAAATACGCAATGTAATTACAACAAGTTGGTTGGAATTCTGCAATTTTTGAAGGAGGCTTAATGGACAAAGCTGTTTGCAACAAGCCATTGAAGACAGGTGGCAGGTGATATTGTGGGGCTACGATTGCATACTTTGCAAGACAAAGCAGTAATTTTGCACTTCAACAGGGGTGAAACGTCGCAACCCCTCATCTTATATTGAACAATGAAAATCAAGACTGCAGAAATACTGGATAGGACTGAGCGCCTGTTGGGACACGACGCCTTGGAACGATTGTGGAGCCAACGGGTGATACTCTTTGGTGCGGGCGGTGTGGGCAGTTGGTGCGCCGAAGGATTGGTACGCTCGGGCATAGGGCATATCACCATTGTGGACCCCGACTGCGTGAATGCCTCCAACATCAACCGACAACTCATGGCGACTACACTGACCATTGGGGAGAGCAAGGTGGAAGCGCTGAGACGACGCCTCGCAGCCATCAATCCCGACAGCGAGATAACGGTTTGGCAGAAGCCTTATAACCAACAGACGTGTGACGACTTTGATTTGGGGGAATACGACTATGTGATAGACGCCATAGACAGCTTGCAAGACAAGGCTCTGCTCATTCTCAACGCCACTGCTGCCGACTGTCGGTTTTACTCCTCGATGGGAGCGGCTCTCAAGCTGGACCCACAAAAGATAAGGGTGGGTGAATTTTGGAAAGCCGAGGGGTGTCCACTAGCCCGCGCCCTGCGCAAGAGATTTCGGCGCAACAAGACCTATCCGAGGCGCAAATTTCAGTGTGTCTATAGTCCAGAGGTGCAGCCCAACAGGGGCGAGGTGGCAGAGGTGTCAACCTCGTCGTATGCCGACCCACTGAAGGCGCAGGTCAATGGTTCGATGGTTCACGTGACTGCCGTGTTTGGGTTTACGCTGACCGGGCTGGTGGTCAACAGTGTCATGGAGAACACAGAAAGCCATTGAGACGATAGACGGACAGACAAAAAAAAGGCTGAATTCCAAAAGAGGAATTCAGCCTTTTTTGTTTGTGTGCATACTGTCGAGACGCATTGTCCGCTAGAGGACAGGAAGTTATCGGACAGCGGTTATCTCTTTCCTTATCAGACAGATGTTTAGTGCTGTCACACCCACCAGATATAGCAATGCCGTAAGCAACACTGGTAGTACAGATGCTCCACCCAACCCTATTTCGTGGAGTTGAGAGGTCCACTGCGTACGACAGCATATTGCTACAACAAGAGCCACCAGGGTGATGGTGGCATTGGAAGCAGCCACACCCACCTCGTAGTAGCGGCTTATCTCGCGTGGCGAGAAGCCCAGCAGCTTGAGCTTTCTGATTGTCTCGCGGTTTTTATGCAGCAGCAGGAAGATGGACAATGTCAAGATAAACAGAGCAAGGGCACAGATAACGACACCGTTGGCTGCCACAACTCTTGAAACTACGCCCAAGAAGGCAGACATATTGCCGGCTTCGTCCTTGCCGCCAGCAATCTCCAGGTTATTATCTTCAAGCCACTTGTTCATATTGGCAGACTTGAGTCTGTCGATTTTCACAATAAGGCGAGAGGCATCTTTGTGCTCTCCCGTGCCGTAGCGCTGGTTTGCCCAGTCCATGAAGCTTTGAGGCACTGCTATAGTGTTGAGTCGCGATGAGAAGCCGACCACCGCAGCCTCGAAATATTCGGTCAGATTGTCCTTGCCGGTGATGCTGAGCGTGATGGGTACGGTGCCTACTATTTCCTCGCTCACCTGCGGCAAGCCTTGTGGGATGGCGAAGCCGAAGTTATAGAGCGTGAGGTAGTCCTTACTCATTATTATGGGTACAAACTTGTCGTTGGGGTCGAACAGCCAGTCGCTTGGTGTCACATCGAAGAAATCGTTGGGAACTGACTCGCAGAACAGATAGGTGGACAATCCGCGACCACCCATGTTGATTGCCCCATTGACGGCAAACTGGGAAGCTGTGAACTTGCCGACCTTGACAGCCCACTCCTGTCGTTTGAGGCGTTCTATATCCTCGGGTGAGAAACTGACGGGAGTGAAACCGATGCCCTGGACTTTTTTGGACAGAACAATGTAGTCGTCGGAGAAATACTTGTCGGTGTCGGAGGCCGACCGCTGACTGTCTGTGAAGAACATGATGCCCACAAGTATTACAGACAGTCCCACAACATTGGCGAGAGCATAGCCCAGGAGTTGCCCCATGGAAATATTCTTCCTCAGCAGGCTCCATATTTCGCGCTTGAAATCTGACTTCTTCATCATCTCTACATCGATATGAATTGTGGGTTGTCAAGCAGGAGGTGATTGCCCACTGATGTTGCCACGACACCAGCGCCCTGTCGCTCTGCTTCTTGAGATATCATCTCTGCCACGATGCGGTTGTTGCGCTCGTCAAGATGGCTCACCGGTTCGTCGAGGAAGATGAAACTGAAAGGCTGGCACAGCGAGCGCACCAGTGCTACTCTCTGCATCTGCCCAATGCTGAGTTTGCCTGCCTGAGCATCATATTTGTCAGCAAGCCCCACCATATCCAGCATCTCGAGAATTTGTAAACGGCTCTTGTGATTCGTGCGGTTGTTCTTAAGGTCTATGTTTTCAGCCACGGTCAGTTCAGGAAACAGCGCCATGTCTTGGGGCAGGAGCGACAGGACAGACGTTCGGATTTCGCTCCATTGTGCCACACCCAGTTGCTTGCTATTGAGTTGGTCAAAAAATATGTCGCCAGTGTAGTCCGAGCGTAGTCCGAAGACAAAACTCAACAGCGATGACTTGCCGCTACCCGACTCCGCCTGTATGCAGAGCCGGCAGCCACGGCTGAACACAAAAGATCGCTCTCCCCAAATCTGTGAAGAACGAATCTTTTCACTATCCTCCATGCCGGCGAACACACGAGGAAGGAGATTACTTAGGGTGATTGTTTCCATCTTCACTATTGCAGTGGCAGACGCAGTCCAAATGATTAATAGGAAAAGCCAGGGTCAATGTCTTCGTCGTAAGCCATGTCATTGCCATAGTAGCTGCTCTGCGAAGGAATAGTCTGAAGGCTCTTTGCACGGTCAGATATGCTAATCACTATTTTTGCGAGTTTAGCCAGCACTCCACTATTGTCGTCATCACCACTAATCTTAAGCGTCATTTCAGTTTCGGTAGAACATGGTTTGCAGGACAACAAGAAAGTAACGTCGTAGTCCAGCTTCAGGTCTTTCATGAATTGATTGTCCTTGTAGAGCCCTATGCAAAACGCTCCTGCGTAGTCAGAGAGTTCGGCTTTCTGTACCACGGCGTTGCCGTTGCCGCTCTTGATAGGGTGATTGGCTATGACAATAGTGTTGTCGAGCACGCTCATATAGATAGTGCCGTCAGTAATGCCAGATTTGTCAAGGCTAACCGAGAAGCCTGAACTTGTTTCAGTTATCGGTGCACCGATTGCAGTCAACATACCTTTTATGCCGTTGACAAGCCCTTCTGCCGAACCCTCCTTTGCCTCAACCACAATCGTGGTGGAGAACTGGTTCATCGGATTTATGCCGGCAATCATGTTGTTGACAGACCCCATGCCGTTGGTCGGTCCAAAGCCTATAGCCACGGTGCCGTCTATGCTCTTCAAATAGGAATACACGGCTTCCATCATAGCGCGTTCCTGGCGCGACATTCCAGTGATGCCCGACATTTGCTTTGACAACTCATTCCAATCCATACCTTTTAGACTGCAGGCCAATATCACGTTTTCGTCTTGTCCGAGCAAGGCGAGAGCATCGGAACTGATTGAATACTTCGAGTTAAAGTACTTATTGTTAGGTTCTATCACTTTACCGTTTTCGTCATAGCCATTTGTCTTCAGACAATTCACTGCGCAGACAGATTATGCCATCATATATAGAAAGAGCGTCAGAGGGCAATCCCATCTTGCGTATCTGGTTTCTCAACTCCTTGGGCCATCTGATTGCCAAACCACCAGCATTGCCTTCTGCCATATAGTCTCCGTAGTCTGTTGAAGCCACGCTCTTGTCTTGAGCATCGTCAATAATATTTTCCAAATAACGCTGCGCCTTTTTACTAGAGTAGATACTTTCCAAATAATAGGCATAGGAACCGGCTACTGCAACATAGTCATAGTCTGAGCAATATATAACCAGTTCGTCTTCGGTGCTTGTTTGTGTATACCCATAGCCCTTGATGGCATTGATGAATTTGTCGATGTCACCAATGTGGCACACCAACACAGGCTTGTCATCATCATAGTCCACCATCAATGCACAGGCCTCAGGGTCAACACCCGACTTCTTGAGGAAATCGTTAGTTTCGTCAACTTCCTTTGTAGCATCGTCAGGCAGGGCGTCCATGATATACGTGGGAATCTTGAGTTTGGAGTCTTCAAGAGTTCCACCCATCGACTCGACTATGGTCTTCACGTTGCCAACCGCTACGAAGTCTGCGCTAGCAGGGATGTGATCCAACAATTCTCTCACCTTGGTGTTTTTCGAACAAGACACCGACATAATCATCGCCAGTATCATGCACACTGAGCAGAAAACATATTTTCTCATAAGACTTTCCCTTTATCCGTGTCGGGCACAACGTTTAGCAAATGTTAAAATTTCTTCAAAATTAGATATTTTGTCATTGACAGCAAAATGTAATAACAGTTTTTTACTTTTCAGACTACGGACTACAGAGCACGCATTGCGACAACTACGTTCAAAAAAGCCGTGCCAACACAAAGACTTGCGTTGACACGGCTTTTTTGAGCTATGGCGACAGGCAACTTACACCTGACGAAATACTATCTTGTCACCCTGGGCATCTGCCTGAATGGGTTTAGTACGGTCGAGACTTGTGTCGCCCAATATGGCCTTGCTCAGGTCATTGAGAAGGTAGTGCTGGATGGCTCGCTTGATAGGACGAGCGCCAAACTCGGGGTCGTAGCCCAACTCGCCGAGCAGATGAACGGCAGCATCACTCACACGAAGCTCCAAGCCATTGCCCTTGAGATTATCGTTGACACTCTTGATTTGCAATCGGACTATATCGTCGGCTTGCTGTCGGGTGAGCGGGCTGAAGAGAATGATGTCATCAATTCGGTTGATGAACTCAGGTCTTATATTCTGCTTTAACATCTCGAGCACTTTCATTCGGGTCTGTTCCATAATATCTTCCCGCTGGATATCACTCTTGTTCTCCATCTCAGCCATGCGTTCCTGGATATACTGACTGCCAAGGTTGCTGGTCATGATGATGATAGTGTTTTTGAAGTTGACGGTGCGCCCCTTATTGTCGGTAAGGCGACCGTCATCGAGCACCTGTAGCAAAATATTGAAGACGTCGGGGTGAGCCTTCTCTATCTCGTCGAAGAGTACCACGCTGTAGGGCTTACGTCTGACAGCCTCAGTAAGCTGACCGCCCTCGTCGTAGCCAACGTAGCCCGGAGGCGCACCGACGAGTCGGCTAACGCTGAACTTCTCTTGGTATTCGCTCATATCGATACGAGTCATCATGGTTTCGTCGTTGAAGAGGTATTCTGCCAAGGCCTTTGCCAATTCAGTCTTGCCCACACCGGTGGTTCCCATAAAGATAAAGGAACCGATGGGGCGTTTGGGATCTTGGACTCCAGCCCTGCTGCGGCGCACGGCATCGCTCACAGCTCCGATAGCATCGTCCTGACCTATGATGCGGTGGTGGAGTTCCTCCTCCATATGAAGCAGTTTCTCACGCTCGCTCTGAAGCATACGCGTAACGGGAATGCCCGTCCAGCGACTAACCACTTCTGCTATGTCGTCGGGGGTTACCTCCTCCTTGACCATCGCCTCGGCTTGCTGAGACGACGTCAGTTGCTGACGTACAGTCTCGATGTCGGCAGCCAGTTGTTGCTGCCTACCATAGCGTATCTCAGCCACTCTGGCGTAGTTGCCCTCGCGTTCAGCTCGATCGGCCTCAAACTTGAGTTGTTCCATTTCTTGCCTGTCTTTTTGGATTTTGTCGACCAATTCCTTTTCATGCATCCACTTCGACTGCATGGAGTCGGCTTGTTCCTTGAGCGAGGATATCTCTGAAGACAACTGCTTGAGCTTGGCTTGGTCGTCTTCACGTTTGATAGCCTCGCGCTCTATCTCGAGCTGACTTATCTTGCGCCGCAATTCGTCGAGATCTTCAGGCATAGAGTCGCGCTCGATGCGCAGTTTGGCTGCAGCCTCGTCCATGAGGTCTATGGCTTTGTCAGGCAAGAACCGGTTTGTGATATAGCGTTCTGAGAGTGTCACAGCGGCTATTACAGCATCGTCCTGTATTCGCACCTTGTGGTGGTTCTCATATCGCTCCTTGATACCACGCAGTATGGAGACGCTGTCTTCTACTGACGGCTCTTCGACCATAACCACTTGGAAACGGCGTTCGAGGGCCTTGTCCTTCTCAAAATATTTCTGGTATTCATCGAGGGTCGTGGCTCCTATGCTACGCAGTTCACCACGGCTCAGGGCAGGTTTGAGGATATTGGCAGCGTCCATGGCGCCCTGACCACCGCCAGCACCCACAAGGGTGTGGATTTCGTCAATAAACAGGATTATCTCGCCTTGGGAGCGTTCGACCTCCTTGACCACGCTCTTTAATCGCTCCTCAAACTCGCCCTTATATTTGGCTCCGGCTAGCAGTGCCCCCATGTCGAGAGAGAAGAGCCGCTTGTTTTTGAGATTTTCGGGCACGTCACCCTTCATTATCCTGTTGGCAAGTCCCTCTACTATAGCTGTTTTGCCAGTTCCCGGTTCGCCAAGCAAGATAGGATTGTTCTTAGTGCGGCGGCTCAGGATTTGCAGTACACGACGTATCTCCTCGTCACGTCCTATGACGGGGTCGAGTTTGCCCTCACGAGCAGCCTTGACTAGGTCATGTGCATACTTCTCGAGCGACTGGTAGGTGTCTTCAGCCGATGCAGACTTTACCTTCTCGCCACCACGAAGCTCTGCGATGGACTTAACAAGCGACTGGCGAGTGAAGCCAGCATCTTTCATGATACGGCTCATGGTGCAACTGGTGTCAAGAATGGCTACAAGGAGAATCTCAATACCGATGAACTCATCGCCGTTCTTGGACGCCAGTTCTTCAGCACACGAAATCACGCGTTGAGTGTCATGTCCCAACATAGGGTCACCACCAGTAACCTTGGGCAGCGAGCTGATTTGTGCCTCGACTGCGCGGTTGAGACCATCGGCATTGACACCCATCTTTCCATAGAGAAAGCTCAGTACGTTTTCACCTTCTTGAGATAGCCCCCAATAGAGGTGCTCAGGCTCGATGGCCTGCTGCGAGTTCTGCTGTGCCTTCTGCACTGCCTTTTGCAGCGACTCGCCTGCTTTAATGGTAAATTTTTCTAAGTTCATATCTCGTTTGTTTTTGTTTTTCTTCAGCCTAGATATAACCACCATTTGTGCCAAAGGGTTAGTTCTGCCATTTTGGCATTACAAGCAGAAGAAAAATGCGAGTCAGACCGCAAGAATAACCAACAGCCTGTTTTGCAGTCCACAAATCACGGCACTAAGGCCGCCAGCAAACAAATAATTCACTAACTTTGCCTAGATAAATTATGTATAACAATCGATTTCTACACTTCATGAAGTACCTTTTGTCAACCATCTTGCTGCTGTGCGCCACAGCCATGTATGCCGACGACTACCCTGTCAGCGTAGACAAGACCACGAAGCACACCCATGCCAAGCGTGCGCTCAACAGTATCATTCTATCCTCGCCGTCAGTGGGCGAGCAGACCATAGCTGTCAACCAGGCCTCCACCAAGATGCTTTACTACGACAAGCTGAACCAGTCACTGGCAGCCCACGCAGGCGACACGCTGACTGCGTCGGTATCGTGGACAGGCACCTGGATGAATGCCTACATATACATAGACTTCGACAACGACGGCCAGTTTGACTGCTCGCTGAACGAAGACGGCACGCCGACCGACACGGCAGACATCGTTTCATATAGCTACTACAACGGCAAGAACAGCGCAGGCGAGACAGCTGGCGGCGGCGACGGACCTATAGCTCCGTCGTTCATACTGCCCGTGGACATGAAGCCCGGCATCTACCGCATGCGCTACAAGATAGACTGGGCCTGCATTGACGCAGCCGGCAACACCGCCACCAACAACGACATCGTCAAGAACGGCGGCGCCATAGTCGACACGCGCCTCGTGGTACTCTCAGACGACGAACCTCTCTCGCTCTCCCTCTGCGCCGACGGCAAGGAGATTTCCTCTGGCGTAGCGGTGACCTACGGACGTCTCATCAAGGTCGATGCCCACAATTTGATTCCAGACGGCAACACCACGAGTTCTATAGTGGTGCGCCACGGATACAACCTAGATGGCGACTCTTTGATTCACGGCACTCCGCAGTACATTGACGACGTGATGTCGTCCCGCTCTGTCGTAGACGGTTTCTTCACCATTCCGGCAAGCATGGCAGACGGCAACATTGCTGTCAATCTATACACCACGCCCCTAGACGGCGGAGCTGGCAGTACGGTCAACA
>CAVCAW010000033.1:0-13367 GCA_963600315.1 Bacteroidaceae bacterium
GCAGACTTTGGTTTGGGGCGAAACGGCCAGCCATTTCCGCCGAAACAGACCGTCATTTCCCCCGAAATTCTGCCGGCAGGTCAACAATGTTGGCAACGGAAATGTCTCACAACGAGTGCGTTGCAAGATGGTTGGTTTGGCGAGGGCTGAGAACTGTGGTTGAAGAGCCTCTTAGGACTTTTGGACAGACGATGGGCGAACAATTACGGAGTAATCTTCGAAAAGGTAGATGGTTTGCCAGCTTTTTTCATACGCAGGCATAAGTCTATGCCCATTCGAAATTGGTCTTGCCGGCAGCTATCTCAAAATGCAGTTTGGCGATGCCGAGGTCTATGCGAGTGTAGCCAGCCAAGGAGAAGGTTCGGCTTGCCTTGACTTGGGGCCTGTTGTCGGCAGTGTCGGAGTGCAGGTAGTCGAACCGGAACTTCTGCTGATTGATGGCGGTGGGAGCCAACAGGGCAGCTTCTACGCCTTGGCGGAACCAGGCTGGGGTAGTGTCGCTGACGTTGCTCACGTCGCTTGGCGACTTGATCTTGTGGGGGGCTCCCTGGGTCATGCCATAGCCGATGGCAATCATGCAGACTATTTTGTCGTTATCCTGCAAGGTGTAGGCTCCCGAGACCTTGCGGTAGGTGAGTCCAGCCCAGCAGGTGTTGAGGCCCAGTTGCTGAGCCTGGAGCACGAGTTGCTCGCCATAGTAGCCGATGCGCTCTTCGAGGGTGTCGCTCTTTTTGCCTGCCATGACGAGATAGTTCTCTACACCAGCAAACTTGCCGTAAGCCATCAGTCCAGAGAACGCCTTGGTCTCATTGGTTACGAGCTGTATGTTGAGGTCGCCCTGGCTGTTGCATTCGTTGATTTTGGCGTGAAGTGTAGCGAGGATATCTTCTGACAGGGGGCGATGGGTGTAGCGTCGCACACTGTGTCGCGCCTCTATGGCTTCAAGTAGTGTCATAGCTGATTGATGTTTGTAGTTGTTGGTTTGCTCTTAGAGGGTTATATCTTAATGAGGTAAAATTACGCTGTTTGGACGAATTGTCCAAACTTTTAGCAATCTAATTGGGGCGTGGGGTACAAATCGCAGTAGTTGTTTCAATCTTGTGACTTCGAAAAATGGGTTTTCAACAGGTATTGTTGATGCAGCATGATGATGAAATATTGACTAGAAACAGAAAAATCTAATGGGGCGATTTACAGAAAATTTGAAAATATCTAACGGGAATGCTTGATTTCTCGCAGGTTGTTAATGATTTTTTATAATATTAATGGTAAATTTGCTTTGATTTGACGTGGCACTAGTGGTGATACGAAATTCTGTTGTGGCAAGAAAAGTCGTAAGGGCTTTGTGCTGAGGTTTTCGTATTTCATGATAATGGTGCTGCATATATAGATATAGAGAATAAAAACTACGAGGATGAAAAAGTTTGTCAATGGCATTCTTCTTGTCGTTGCCATGATGGCTGTTGTGTCGTGTGCGGAAAAGAAAAAAGCAAAGAATGAAACTCAGCCATGCAAAATCATGGTAGCAGAGCAGTGCTCGCTCGAGAACAAATGGTATTACGTGGGAGAGGTGGAGGCTAAGACTTCTACGGGTATAGGATTTCATGTGCCCGGCACGGTGATGAAGATATATGTAAACGAGGGCGACCCTGTGACTAAGGGGCAGCTGCTGGCCGAGCTTGACCCTCAGGACATGCAGAACAGCTATGACATGGCCAAGGCAACTCTCAACCAGGCTGAAGATGCCATGCGCCGCGTCAACATGATGCATGAAGACCAAAGCATATCTGACATAAAATATGTGGAGGTGCAGACAAAGCTTGAACAAGCTCGCAGCATGTATGCTTCTGCAAAGAAGAGGCTTGATGACACGCGACTCTATGCTCCAGTGTCGGGCGTAGTCGGCAAGCGCAACATAGAGATTGGTGAGAGCTACGGCATGGTGCTGTCGGCATTCA
Source organism: Bacteroidaceae bacterium (assembly GCA_963600315.1). Taxonomy (GTDB): domain Bacteria; phylum Bacteroidota; class Bacteroidia; order Bacteroidales; family Bacteroidaceae; genus UBA6382. The sequence goes on from CAVCAW010000033.1 coordinate 1,959, forward strand.
CCATACTCGACCTGAGCGAGGTGACGGTGAAAATTCCCATACCCGAGCGCGAAATTTCCAAGATTAAGAAAGGGGATGCTGCCAAGATATATGTACTCGCTCTGGGCGATTCTGTTGCGTTTGATGCCCGAGTGGACGGGTTGGCTGTGTCGAGCGACCCTCTTACCCACAGCTATGAGGCTCGGCTCAATGTGAAGAACAACCAACGCAGGCTTATGCAGGGCATGGTGTGCAACGTGCAGTTGTGGCCTGAGTCTACACAGGGCAGACGGGGATTCGTCCTTCCGGTGAATGCCGTAAAGCTAAATACGGGCGGCGAGAACTATGTGTGGGTGGTGAGAAACGGCAAGGCCTACCGGCAGTCTGTTGAGATTGGTATGTATTCCAAGGATGGTGTGGTTGTCTATGATGGCATAAACGATGGCGACCACATTATAGTAGAAGGGCAGAGCAAGGTCTGCGAGGGCCAGATGGTAAAGGAAATTGAATAGAGCAAGATGAAAATTCCTAATTTTACCCAATATACAATGCACAATCACCGGCTGGTGGTTTTCTTCGTAACGCTGCTCATAGGTGCTGGCATCGTGTCGATGTGGTTGATGCCTAAGCAGGAGTTTCCTGAGTTTAAGGCGGCTATGGGGCTGGTGGTTGCTGTCTATCCTGGTGCGTCTGCCGAAGAAGTGGAACATCAACTTACTGACAAACTGGAAGAATATCTCTTGAGTTTCAGTGAGGTCAATGTGGACGATATGGTCTCGACCTCAAGCGACGGAATGACTAGTATTAGGGTGATACTTAACGACGAGGGTGCCAAAGACCCTAATGCGGTCTGGGGACGCATACGCGACGGTCTGCCTCTGTTGCAAAAGACGGTGCTGCCAACAGGAGTGCTGGGCATTGTGATGCTGGACAGGTTTGGCGATGCTGCAGCCGAGCTCATAGTGCTCGACAGCAAGGACAAGAGCTACCGCGAACTCGACGAATATGCCTCGACGCTGAAGACCAAACTGCAGGGTGTGAAGAATATAGCCAATCTGCACAAGCAGGGTGTGCTGCACGAACAGATAAGCATATATCTCGACAAAGAACGAATGGTGCGCTATGGGGTGAACAGCGCTATGATTAACGCCATGCTAGCCATGCAGGGACTTACCACTGGCGGAGCGCACTTGGGGAATGACGATGTGGACATGCCTATCTACGTAACCCCCAACTATGAAACCGAGCGTGAGCTGGCTGACCAGATAATCATGAATGATGCGCATGGCAAAATTGTGAGGCTCAAGGATGTGGCTCGCGTGGTGCGCGAATATCCTGAGCTGAAGAGCTATATCACCAATAATGGCAACAAGGCCGTGCTGCTGAGCATGGAGATGAAAAATGGAGGCGATGTCATCGATTTTGGCAAAGAAGTGGACGCTATAGTCGACGAGTTTAAGGCTACGCTGCCGCCTGGCATCAATGTTACCAACATTGCTAACCAGCCTTTGGTGGTGAAGGATTCCATACAGAGTTTCTTCGGCGATTTTGCTGAGGCCATCATCATAGTGCTCATAGTGATGGTGCTGTTGTTCCCGCTCCGGTCTGCTTGGGTGGCGAGCATTTCTATTCCTGTGACGATTGTCATCACGCTGGGTGTGATGAACGTGTGTCACGTGCCTCTCAACACGGTTAGCCTTGCTGCACTGACGGTAGCCTTGGGTATGGTGGTTGATGATTCCATCATCATCATCGACGCCCACCAGAAGTTGCAGCAAGAGGGAAAGTCGCGCTGGTATGCATCGGTGATGAGTGCACATACGCTGTTTCTGTCTATCTGTGTAGCGACGTTGAGTATCTGCTTTGTGTTGTTGCCCTCGCCAATGTTTATGCAGAAGACTCACAGCACGTTTATAGAGGATTTTATCTATACGCTGAGTTTGGCGCTGCTGGTATCGTTGTTTGTGGCGATGATTATAGCTCCACTACTGAATTTCTGGCTTTTGGGCAAGACCAAATCTAATCAGGGCAACGTGAAGGAGTCGCGCTTGCTGATGCCCGTGCAGCGTTCCTACGAAAAGGTCATGGGGTTGTGCTTCCAGCACCCGTGGATTACCATAGCTGTGTGTGCAAGCACGGTGGTTGGTGGAGTGTGGCTCTTTAGTCAGGTTTCGCAGCAGATGGTGCCTAATGCCGACCGCGACCAGTTTGTGGTGGAGATACACAATCCTAACGGAACAAGCATTGACCACACGGCTGCCATTACGGACAGTGTAGCAACGGTTATGCGGAAAGATGACCGCATAGAGAATGTCACTGAGTTTGTGGGTCAGCTGATGCCCCGATTTATGGTGTCGGCTCCTATTGCCCTTGGCAACAAATCGTTTTCGCAGATGATAGTAAGGAGCAAAAGCAAAGAGGCTACGCTGGAGTTGATACGTGACTATACGGGATATTTCGAAGACAGATGGCCCGAAACCTATGTGAGGATGTACCAGCTGTCCTACAAGATGACGACGGGTGTCAGCATCTTATTCCAAAGCGACAATCTGGCTCATCTGCACCAGGCGGCTGACTCGGTGAAGCAATATATGCGTTCTGTTGACGGCACAATATGGGTGCACGACACTTTTGGCGACAAGTTTGCCGTAGCTCGCATTGACCTTGACCCGATTAGTGCCGCCCAACTGGGTGTCACGCGTGTGTCGGTGGAGTCGAAGATGGCAATGAAATATGGTGGTTTCAAGGCTGGAACTATTTGGGAACAGGACTACGAAATGCCGGTGATGCTCTACACGGCCGACCGCAACTCTCAAAAGGACGCCGGGGGGATTGGTGATGAATATATCGGCACTGCAATGGGGCGCACTACTCCGCTTAGGCAGATAGCCAATATTTCACCCGACTGGCGCGAAAGCAGCATCACGCACGTACAGGGTAAACGCGGCGTGATAATACAGACTGACATCAAACCTGGCTATAGTGTGACCGAAATCTCCAAAGATGTGAGAAACTACGTCAAGACCAAACTCCTGCCCTCCCTACCCAAAGATGTGAAACTGCAAGTGTGGGGGTCGGACCGCCTTAACAATCAGATAGCAGAGCCGCTGGCTAAGAGTTTTGCTGTCAGTCTGTGCGTAATACTGCTGGTCATGGTGCTAAACTTCAAGCGGTTCCGTTTGGCATTGCTAGCCATGTGTGGCACTCTGCTGGCTTTGCCAGGTGCGGCTATAGGCTTGAAATTGTCGGGAGTGGACTTCAGCATGATGTCAATGCTCGGCATCTTCTCTCTGTTGGGTATCGTGATGCGCAACGCCGTTATCATGTTTGACTATGCCGAAGAACTGCGCAAATCGGGCATGGCAGTGCGCGAGGCAGCCATGGAGGCAGGACGCCGACGCATGATACCTATAGTGCTCACGTCGGCAACTACTGCTTTTGGCGTGTTGCCGATTATGTTCTCCAAGAGCACCCTGTGGCCAACAATGGGGTGGGTAATATGTTTTGGTACCATAACAGCCACAGTGCTTGTGGTAATCGTGATGCCCTGCGCCTATTGGAAACTTATGAATAAGAAATCAGCAAAATGAAAGGCTTGTACAAATATGTAATGCTGGTAGCGGCACTCGTGATGCTGCCTGCCACCGCAGAGTCCCAAACGGTATTTACGCTGTCGCAGGCTGTGGAATTGGCTTGCAAGAATAATGCCGACCTAAATAAGAAACGCATGGACATCGAGTCGATGAAGCAGTTGAAGCAAGAGCTTTACACAAAGTACTTCCCGTCGGTGAATGCTTCGGCCACAGGCTTTATGCGCAACAGAGGCTTTGCGGAAGGGTCAAACGTACTCAATACGGCGTTTGAATTGTATTATGGTCTAATGGAAGACGGCGATCCTGTGGACCTGGATGTGAAGATTATCAAATATGGAGCCTTGGCAGATGTTACTGCCAAACAACCTATTTATACTGGTGGCAGACTGACCAGTGCCAACAAACTGGCTGAACTGGGTGTGAAGGCAACGGGCGAACTAGCAGCCATTAAGGAAAACGACCTGACAGAAGAAGTGGAGAAATATTTCTGGCAATTGGTGCAGCTCTATGAGGCAGAGCGGTCGCTCGTGACGATGGATTCTCTTGTAGACCGAGCTCGTCATGACGCTGCGCTGGCACTCAAAGCCGGACTGGTAACCCCCAACGACAAGATGGAGGTAGACCTCTATGCGTCAACGCTCCAGAGCACTCATCTCCAAGTGGCCAACGGCAAGAAACTCTGCTGTGAATACTTGGCTTACCTTATGGGTGTGGAGTCTGTGGACAGTGTGGCATGGGAGGATATCTACATCTTGACACCTCCCCAAAACTACTACATTGAGCCTGCTGCAGCTCTGCTCGACCGACATGAAACAAAACTGCTGCACATGAAGAAGAGCGCCGCAGTGTTGCAGAAGAAGTATGTGCGCGGCTCCATGTTACCCACTGTAGGAGCTGTGATGTCGCTTAACTACCACTACTTGTCAGCCCAAGGCGACAAAGGTGTTTTCCACAAATATCTTGACACAAAGCCAGTAGGGTGGTGGACCGGCGTGGCAGTGTCTGTTCCTATTACCGACTGGTGGGGTGGAAGTCATAAGATGAAACGTGCTGACATTGTCATACGTCAAGCAGAGATAGACTACGATGACAAGCAGAAGTTGATGAAGGTAGAATTGTCACAGAAATGGAACACTCTGACCGAGAAGTATCAACAGGTTGACGTGGCTCATCGACAACTGCAGCAGGCGGAGCAAAACCAGAAGCAGCATGCCAGCGCTTATCGCAGTGGTGCCGCTACTATGACTGACAGACTACATGCCGATGCGCTCTACGAAAAATCAAGAACCAATTATATTGAAGCTTGTGTGAAATATCGCATTGCCATCACAGAATATATGCATGCCTCAGGAAGAAATTCACTATAGGGTGCAAGACTATTGTGACGTGTCTTATACGTTGATTTGGACTTATAGACCAAAAAGGCTAGGGACGAAAGGAAGGTGAAAAACCGACAATCAGCCTAATCCTAAGACAAGCTCGAATGGCAGTAATGATACTGTAAACAGCGTTGGTGACACTGTAAATGATACGGTAAATGGTATTGATGATACTGTAATTAAAGGCTTGACAAAACGCCAATTGATTATTATTGAATCAATGCAGAAGCCCCCCGGCAATAACAGGAGAAGTTATTATGAAAATTCTTGACATTTCAATAGCCAACATGAGGCGAGAAATCTCAAAACTAAAGGATAAAGGGTATAAATCAACTAGCAATAGGGTGGGGCGAGATGCGTCTGATTCAAATTATTTCTGTCAGTCAATCACATCTTTTGCACGATCAATGATATAGACATGTAGTTCTCATCTATAACCTCTATCAGTTGTTGTACTTGAGAGGGTACTTGGGGGATTGCCATTGTCTTTAGTGAGTAGACCGCTTTTGTATGATTGTTGTCTGGTCTGGAATCTGCCGATGGGGACGCTATGGCTTGATAGAGAGGTGATTGGTGAACTATGGAAAATTCGATTTGGGGGGATTCTGTATTTTTGTGTCGCAAACAAGGTGGTGCAGCTGTGTGAGCTGAGGTGATTTACGGCGACAAAGCAGGTAGTACATTATATAATGTTAAGGGAGGCGCATGAGAATGGAGCGGAGATTGAGTGTCGGACGGTTGGGAACTATCATGCGCCAGGCTTACGTCCCCTAGTAGGTGTGGTTGTTTGCTCTACTTGCGAAAATGCGGATCTATGAAATAGAGTTGTTGTCTATTCTTCGGTGTCGTCAAAGTCGAAGTCGAGGTCGGAGTCGAGGTCGGAGTCGTAGAATAGTGGGGTGCTGAACTGGTCGATGGCACGTCGCTCCTTCTTGGTAGGGCGACCGGTGCCTCGGGCGCGGTCTATGAAACCGCTCACACGGCTCATCTCGAGTAGTTCGTATTGGTCGGGTGTGGTGACGTTTTCAAGGATTTCGGGAAGGAGTTTGGCACCTACGCGCTTCTCGATGGCTTTGAGGATTTTGAAGGAGTAGGTGATGGGCGGTTTGCGCACCTCAATGATGTCGCCGTCCTTGACCGTGTGTGAAGCCTTGAGGCGAGTGCCTTTAATGGTAACCCTGCCGTTTTTGCAGGCGTCGGCAGCCAGTGTGCGTGTTTTGAATATGCGAGCTGCCCATAGCCATTTGTCCAAGCGTGCTTCCATATTTGTTGAACTCTGTAGAGATGGTTTTGTTTGGGTGGTTGGTTGATGAAGAAATGTTGGTGAGCTATTTGCCGTTAAAGTGGTTCATGGCAAATTGTACACCGCTCAGTGCGAAAGCCTTGACGGCTTCGCAGGCTTGGGTTATACGCTCTTTGAGCAACGTGGCTTCATCGTCGCTGAATTTGCCTAAGACGAAGTCTACCTGGTGGCCGCGTGCGAATTCGTTGCCCACGCCAAATCGCAGTCGTGAGTACTGATTAGTGCCCAGGCATTGGGTGATGCTCTTCAGTCCGTTATGGCCGCCTTCGCTGCCGGAAGGCTTCATGCGCAGTGTGCCTAGGGGTAGTGCTATGTCGTCGCTGACTATGAGCAGTCGCTCAAGGTCTATCTTCTTCTCTTTCACCCAGTAGCGAACGGCATTGCCGCTGAGATTCATGTAGGTTGATGGCTTCAGTAGATATAGTTTGTGACCACGCAGTCTCATCTCTGCCACTGCTCCGTAACGCTTGTCTTGAAACGCAACGCCTGCCTCTTGTGCCAATGCGTCTACTATGCTGAATCCTATGTTGTGGCGTGTGCCGTCATATTCGGTGCCTATGTTGCCTAGTCCTGTTATGAGATAATTCATTTCTGCTGGAGTTGTGGCTTGCGTCTTGCGTGGGCACAGCCAGTTGGTGATATGTTGAATGATGTTCACGGTGGGGCGGGTATTAACAAAATAGGGGAAACTGGAGTTTGTCTCCCGTTTCCCCTATTATGATGCTATGTGTGTTGTTGAGCGAGTGTTTATCCCTGCTCTGCCTGACGGGAGTTACGTGTAGCCTTAACTGAGCAGATGAGAGCCTGCTTGGGGGTTACGATTTCAAGTCCGTCGAAGTGAACGTCGCCTACCTTGATTGACTTGCCGATGGCGAGGTCTGTGATGTCAATTGTCAGCTTCTCTGGGATAAGGTCATAGGTGGCCTTGACGTTGAGACGACGTACGAGGGTCTGGAATGCACCACCTTCGCGTACACCGATAGCGTGACCAGTGTAGGTTACGGGCACTGCCATAACGATTGGCTTGCCTTCTGTGATCTGGTAGAAGTCGATGTGCAGGATGGTGTCCTTCACAGGGTGGAACTGAATCTCTCTCATCACGGCCTTGCAAGTGGTACCGTCGATGTCGAGGTTTACAGTGTAGATGTCGGGAGTGTAGATGAGCTTGCGTACAGCTTCAAAGTTAACGGTGAAGCTTGTAGCGATAGCCTTGCCGTTAGCGTCTTTCTGTGCACCATAGAGGTTGCAAGGGATTGCGCCAGTGGCACGAAGAGCTTTAGCGGCTTTCTTGCCGCCTGCGGTACGCGCAGTACCTTTCAGTTCGAATTCTTTCATTTTCTTGTAAATGTGTTACTCTAAATTAAGTTGATGTTTTATGTAGCTTAATTCGCCATCACACGTAGATTATGTAGGCTAAAAAGCGGTGCAAAATTAGTGATTTTTGCTGGAGCAGCAAACTGAAAATGCAATTATTAGCTGTTTTGACGTCCAGCGAGTAGTGAATTTATGATATGGTCGACTTGTGGTTCCAGTTTGCTTTCTCCGTCATTGCATATCACATAGTCTGACAGTCGTTCTTTTTCTTCTTGGGGCATCTGTAGGTCTATCCATTCCATGGCTTTAGGCGGCGTGATGTTGTCGCGTTTGCAGATGCGGTTGATACGTGTCTGCAGTGGTGCACTCACGTTGATGGTCTTGTGGCACAGAGTGTCGATTCCTGCCTCAAAGAGCAAGGCGCACTCAATGGCAGCCAGAGGGCAGGAGCCTAGCGATGAGAGCCATCGCATGGCGCGTTCTTTTACTCGCGGGTGCACTATGTTGTTTACTTTCTGGGCATTGGATGTGCTGTGGCAGATGTATTGTGAAAGTACTGCCTTGACGGGTCGTCTGCATGAATCCAATGCTTGGGGTCCAATCAGTTTGCAGAGTGCGTGATGTATGTCGGTGTTGCTAAGCATCTCGGCTTTTGCCTCGTCGTCGGTATAGAAGACGGGAATGCCGCGTTGTTCAAGCATCTTGCAGACATAGCTCTTGCCGCTGCCAATGCCTCCTGTTATTCCAAGGCACAAAGGTTCACTCATCGCTGGTGTCTTCAATCAGGAACTCTACTTCTTCGGGGGCGATGCGTACGTGCTTTACTTCGCGTGGTTTGTTCTTGAGTGAGAGTCGCAGGCGACCGTCTGCGTTGTGGGACACTTGGTCGTAGGTCACCACTATGGCGAATTTGTCTGCGTTGATATCGCCGTAGTGCTTAATGCCCACGTTGAATGTCACGTTGACCGTGCCGGGAAAGGTCTTGAGCGTCTTGCCGGCTGGGAAGTTGATGTATTCGACAGGTACTTGCACTGTCTTTTCGGTCACGAGGTCGGCATCAAACGTGAGTCGAACTTTGCTGGGAACGGTCTTTGCTCCCCGCATGGTCGCCAATCCTACGGTGAGGGAGGTCTTCTTGCTGATTTTGTCAAGCGTGAAGGGTTTGGTGGATACTTGTGTCATAGTGTCCAGGATTTCATCAGAAGCATAGACCTTGACGAAGCGTGGATTGATTGAAGTGTCTGCCACAGCGTAGAGGCTGTCGGCTGTTACTTTGCCATTAATCCTTATGGGCAGTTGCTTGTAGCTGCCGAAGTTGTAGAAATATTCCAATGTGTCGGGCGAATATCCCAATACTTTGGTTGTGCTGTTAAGGGAACTGACAACTGATTGGGCTATGTCAGCAGTGCGCAGTATGACGTGACCAGATATCTTGTTGTAGTTGTTGAAGTCTACATAGATAGTGTCGGGCTCCTGCGAGTAGCGGTATCTAAGCAGTATGCCTCCGTGGTCGTGCACCATTAGCCTGATGCTACCAGGCAGTGGGGTGGTTACCACCACGTTGTCGGGCACGTTGACCAATTTTATTGGTACTGCTAAGTTGCCATCGTATTCGTCCTCGAGTTTCAAGAAGAGCCAGAAGCCTGTCGAAAGTGTCAGAAAAAACATGAAAGTCCAAAAGTTCTTGTTGAGGTTGCTCTTCAAGAACTTTTGGACTTTAAGTAGATATTTTTTTTCGTCAAACACCCTGTGGCGCTCTTACTTGGCCTGTGCTTCGGCAGCGGTGCCGGCATTGGCGTAGATGGAGGATTTCTCGATGGTTATCTTGACATTCTTGTCAATTTCGAGTACGACGGTGTTCTGGGCGTCGTTGACCTCACGGATGGTGCCGTGGATTCCACCAGCGGTAACTACCTGGTTGCCCACTCCGAGGCTCTTGCGGAATTGTTCTATTTGTTTCTGTTTTTTCTTCTGCGGACGAATCATGAAGAAGTACATGATAATGAAGATGAGGACAATCATTCCCCAAAATCCCCATGGGGAGCCTTGCTGCTGTCCAGCGGCAGCTTGCAATAAGTTGATGAGTAGAATCATAATTTTCGAAGTTTGTTAGGTTGTTATGTTTGGATACGTAAGTGATGCGTGTAGAAAAATGTGTGGGGCGTGGTTGGACGAGTGTTAGTGTAATCGTTTCCCTTTTAGTTATGCCCAGTGTTTAAATATGTGGCGGCTATTTGAGGAGTTTGTTCTGCTGTCTCAAGTCTTTGACAATGCTGTCGAGTGTAGCGTTGATGAAGCTAGCGTTTTTGGGTGAGCAGTAGCAGCGCGCTATGTTGATGTATTCGTTGAGTGACACGTTTACGCTGATGCCGGGGAAATTAACTATCTCTGCTATGGCCGTGAGCATTATCACGAGGTCCATGACTACGAGTCGCGAGATGTCCCAGTTGATGATATGGGCTTTGACCAGTTCGCGATACTCGTCTTGGTGCCTGAGTGTGTATACCAGTAGGTCGCGACCGAACTTGTGGTCTTCGGGGTTGTCGTTCTTGCTCAGCAATGGTTGGTCGTCACCGTTTTCTTCCTCGAAGCGTTTGATGGTCTTCATTACGAAGGTGTCGATAACGAAGCGGTCATCGTTCCAGTATAGAGTCCAATCCTCAAGAGCTTCGTCAATCATTTCGTTTTGATAGATGAATTTCTTGTAGAGTGTTTTCCACAAGTCGCGGTCTGCTGCGTAGGAATTGTCGTCGCTCTCCATATATGACTTGTATTCCTCGCTGCTCACGATGTTGTTGTAGATTGAATGGACGACGTCTTCGTGAGTGGTCCAGCGCAGCTTTTTGTTGTCTTCTACGAAGCGTTCCAACTGTTTGTTGGTCTGCAATTGTGCGGCGAATTTGTTTGTTACAAATTTGTCGCTTGGCAGTGATTTTGCCCCTCTTTCAGCCAGATGGGTACAGGTCATTTCGTATCGTTGCGCTGCATAATCCGTTATGTCGCAAATGAGGTTCAGCATGTGGTGGTAGAGGTCGTCGGCTGCGGAGAGGCTCTCGTCCATCTCATCAAGTGCATCCTCCATACTCTTGCCCCCATTGGTAATGTGGGCATACGCAAGCTGAACTGTCTTAATTCGGATTAGTTCTCGGTTGATCATATATGTATTGAAAGTTAGCAGGCTCCACTTGAGCCCTTTTACATTGCAAATGTAGGAATAAATTAACGAAAGACCAATGTTTTCCTATAAAAAAGCTATTAAGGTTTTAGTCTTTCGTTGACTTCGGCATGGTGGCTGACTGTTTCCTCTATCATCACAGTTGCAGACTGTAGACATTAGTCTCCTTGCGTCCAAATAGTTTGGCATAGATATGGTTGGCGGCAATTCGCGAGGGGCGCGATGTGAGCATGAGTTTGCCGCCGGGGCAGATGAGTCGAGCTTGTTCGATGGCCTTGACCACTAGTTCCTGCCCGTAGCCTTGCCCTTGGCAGCTTTTGTCAATGACCACGTCTTCGAGCCACACGTTGTTGCCCGAAGTGAGTCTGGTCACCGCTAGGGTGAACATGCCCACCGGCATGGTGACATCGGAGGTGTAGGCTAAGAATAAATAGGTATCCCGGCAGGCTAGCAGTGTGGCTAGTCTGTCGGGATTGATTATTAGTGGTCGGTCGGTGAGGTCTTTTAGCAGTCTATTGATGTGTCGGCATAGTTCTTTCGACGATTCTGTGATGCGAATTGTGTTGAGCTTCATTGTTGCTTTGCACTTGCAGCTAGCTGCTAATTCGGTGACGTTTGTAGTCGTGTGGGTTTATCTCGCAAGCCTCACTTTGCTGTTCTGTACAT
>CAVCAW010000034.1:0-12764 GCA_963600315.1 Bacteroidaceae bacterium
GTGAAACGCTTGTTACCATTGAGGTCGTTGCCAAGGACGTAGTCGCTTGTGCTGGTTTGCTGTGGAACAACTGCAGTGTTGCCAGCTGCATAGGTCTGCCCGATTGATGCTGCTGCAAAAAGGCAGAGAGAAAGTAGAATCTTCTTCATATTAAAATTTTTTAGCGTGTTTCATGCGTACTTTATCGGTTGCAAATGTATGCGTTTTTTTTAAAATACGGAAAAAAATCAGAAAAAAAATGAGTATCAGCCAGTAAAGCGGAATCTGTTGCCTTAACCAGCCTTTGCTCGCCAGCCCGAAACGAGATGTTAGGCCGCTTTTTGATGAACGTTGCCAGTTGAAAAATCTCAAAACGACCGCAGATAGGCTGTTTGATTCGCAAAAATTTGATATCCAGCCAAATAATTTTGGGTTGACGTTGGCATTTCGGTGGAAGTTGAATTGAATTTCCGCGGAAACACAGTTTAATTTCGGCGGAAATTGAGAAGCTTTTCGGCGGAAACTCACGGGCAAGGTCAAGCGTAAATTCCACGGGAGTGTGTGATGGTGAAACCGCCATGTGGTTTTTGTGTATTCTAAAGGCGTTTTTTGCATTGTAAAGAGTGGTGGTGTGTATGAAAGGTGCCAATAATTGTTATTGGGTGGCATTTTGGGGGGTGTAAATTTTGTCAATCAAAATATACATATTACCTTTGCCGACGAGTTAAAGACTTTGGATAGAAGACTTTGTTGCAGCCATAGTCTCCCAGACTGCTAAAATGGGTTTGACAACGTGGTTGCATGTCGGCTTATCTGGCTTAACCTTTTTCTCACAACTTTATATTTTTAGAACATAAATTGTTATGGCAGTAAAATTTTACCAACCAGAGAATCAGGTGCCTCTTGAAATGCACAAGGTACGCATGATTCAGAAACTAACGTTGCTTCCGGTGGAAGAGCGTATGAAAGCTATTCAGGAAGCAGGCAACAACACGTTCCTCTTGCAGAATCGCGACATTTATATGGATATGATTACCGACTCAGGTGTCAACGGAATGTCTGACAAGCAGGTTTCGGCTATGTTTGTAGCCGATGATTCTTATGCGGGCTCCGAGACATGGAACAGGGCCAAGGCTGCTCTCAAAGAGGTGTTTGGTGTTGACAACGCTCTTCCTGTACACCAGGGTCGTGCTGCCGAAAATATCTTGGCTGAGGGCTTGGTTAAGCCGGGTCAGAAGACGCTGATGAACTTCCACTTCACCACGACTAAGGCTCACATTACTCGCCTGGGTGGCGAGGTCATTGAGCTTTTGGACCCCAAGGGCTTGAAACCACAGAGCGACGATTTGTTTAAGGGTGATTTCAGCCTCGAGTCTCTGCGCAACTGCATCAAGGAGAATACTCCTGAGAATATTGCCTTCATTCGTGTGGAAGCAGGCACCAATCTCATCGGCGGTCAGCCTGTTTCGCTCCGCAATATGCTTGACGTGGCTGCTATAGCCAAGGAGAATGGCATTATCAGCGTGCTCGACGCATCACTCTTGCAAGACAACGTCTACTTCATGAAAACGCGCGAGCCGCAGTGCAAGGATATGACTACAAAGGAAATCTATCACACCCTTGCCGACAATTTTGACATCATATATTTCTCTGCCCGCAAGCTGGGATTCAGCCGTGGCGGTTTCATTATCTCCAAGGATGCTAAGTGGACCAACATGCTCATGGAGTTCATTCCTCTCTATGAGGGCTTCCTTACCTATGGCGGTATGGAGGTTCGCTCAATCGAAGCTGCTGCTCAGGGTCTGCTCGAGTCGCTCGACATGGAGTATATCAACCAGGGCCCGGAGTTTATTGCCTATCTGGCCAAGGAGCTCGATGACTATGGTGTGCCCGTAATCCTGCCTGCCGGCGGTCTGGGCTGCCACCTCAATTGCTCGGAGTTTGTTCCGCAGATGCCTCACAACCAGTATCCCGCCGCTGCAGTCGGAGCCGCTGTGTTCATTGCCGGCGGTGTGAGGGGTATGGAGCGCGGTACGGTGTCTGAACAGCGTGAAGACGACGGCACCGAGCGCTATGCTGAACTCGAGTTGTTGCGTCTGGCTGTGCCACGCCGCGTGTTTACGCTTAGCCAGATTAAGTATTGCGCAGACCGCGTGAAGTGGGTTTGGGACAACCGCAACCTCATCGGTGGCTTGGAGTGGACCATGGAGCCCAAGGTGCTGCGCTTCTTCTTTGGCCGCATGAAGGAAATAGGTCACTGGCAGGAAGACCTCGTGGCTAAGTTCCGTCAGGATTTCGGTGATAGTCTGTAGTCTCCGGCAGGGGAGGGCTGTGTGGCTCTCCGTTTCGTCGGGATTGCGGATCTCAGAATTTTTAGAATGCAATCTCAGGGCGGTCGCACAGCATTGTGCGACCGCCCTTGTTAATTAGTTGTTGTATTATTGGTGGAAATTCAAGTTTTTTCACGATATTTGCACATTGGACAAAACAAATAAACCGTATCATCGTATGAAACAACAGTTAAGAAAAGTACTCGTGCTCGGTTCGGGCGCGTTGAAGATAGGTCAGGCGGGCGAGTTTGACTATTCTGGTTCGCAGGCTCTCAAGGCTCTCCGCGAAGAGGGCATCAAGTCGGTACTTATCAATCCCAATGTGGCAACCATTCAGACCAGTGAAGGCATTGCTGACCGAGTTTATTTTCTCCCAGTCAACCCTTATTTTGTCACAGAGATAATCAAGAAGGAACGTCCCGACGGTATCTTGCTGGCATGGGGTGGTCAGACTGCGCTCAATTGTGGCACGGAGCTCTATAACACTGGTGTGTTTGAAAAATATGGGGTGAGCGTGCTTGGCACCAGCGTGGAGGCCATTATGGACACTGAGGACCGCGACCGCTTTGTGCACCGCCTCAATGAGGCTGACCTCAAGGTGCCTGTAAGCCAGGCTTGCGAAACGATGGAGAGTGCCCTTGCTGCCGCACGCAAGATAGGCTATCCGGTGATGATACGCTCAGCCTATGCGCTGGGTGGTCTCGGCTCGGGCGTTTGCCCCAATGAGGAGGTCTTCAAGGAGATAGCCGAGAGCGCATTTACCTTCGCACCACAGGTGCTCGTCGAAGAGTGTCTGAAGGGGTGGAAGGAGATTGAGTTTGAGGTGATACGCGATGCCAATGACCACTGCTTCACAGTGGCGTCGATGGAGAATTTCGACCCACTGGGCATCCACACGGGTGAGTCTATCGTGGTGGCCCCCACTTGCTCGCTTAGCGACGAACAGGTCAAGAAGCTTCAGGACCTTGCCGTGAAGTGTGTGCGCCACCTCAACATTGTGGGTGAGTGCAACATCCAGTATGCCTTCAATTCGTTTACCGATGACTATCGCATCATAGAGATTAATGCACGACTGAGCCGCTCGTCGGCTCTTGCGTCTAAGGCTACGGGCTATCCGTTGGCTTTTGTGGCTGCCAAGATAGCGTTGGGCTACACCCTCGACCAGATAGGCGAGATGGGCACGTCGAATTCAGCTTATGTGGCTCCATCGCTGGACTATCTCATCTGCAAGATTCCGCGTTGGGACCTCACCAAGTTTACTGGGGTGAGCCGCAAGATAGGTTCCTCTATGAAGTCGGTGGGCGAGATTATGTCCATCGGACGAACTTTTGAGGAATTGTTGCAGAAGGGACTCCGCATGATTGGTCAGGGCATGCATGGTTTTGTGGGCAATACCCACATCCATTTTGATGACCTCGACGAGGAATTGGCCAACCCCACCGACCTCCGCATCTTTGCCTTGGCTCAGGCCTTGGAGCAGGGCTATTCTACCGAGCGCCTCTATGAGCTGACCAAGATTGACCCTTGGTTCATCGAGAAGATGAGGAATATTGTAGACTGGAAACACAAACTCGAGGCTTACAACTCGCTTGAAGAGATTCCTGCCGAAGAGTTGCGCATGGCCAAGGTCTATGGCTTCAGCGACTTCCAGATTGCCCGCTTTGTGCTCAAGGTGGGCGAGGGCAATATGGAGAAGGAAAATCTGGCTGTGCGTGCCCGCCGAAAGGAATTGGGCATTGTGCCTGCCGTGAAGCGCATTCCCACAGTGGCAAGCGAACACCCCGACTTGACCAACTACCTCTATATGACCTACAGCGCTGAGGGCTATGACATCAACTACTATAAGAATGAGAAGTCGGTCATCGTGCTTGGTTCGGGTGCCTATCGCATAGGTTCATCGGTAGAGTTTGACTGGTGCTCGGTCAACGCCATACAGACGGCACGCAAACTGGGCTACAAGTCTATCATGATAAACTATAATCCCGAGACTGTCTCCACTGACTACGATATGTGTGACCGCCTCTACTTCGACGAGCTGTCGTTGGAGCGTGTGCTCGACGTGATTGACCTCGAGCAGCCCCGTGGTGTCATCGTTAGCGTGGGTGGTCAGATTCCCAACAATCTGGCTATGAAACTGTTCCGCCAGAGTGTGCCTGTGTTGGGCACTTCGCCGGTGAGCATCGACCGCGCTGAGAACCGCAACAAGTTCTCCGCCATGCTTGACCAGTTGGGCATTGACCAGCCCAAGTGGAGGGCACTTACCTCGCTCGAAGATATCCACTCGTTTGTTGAAGAAGTGGGCTATCCAGTGCTCGTACGTCCGTCCTACGTGCTGTCGGGTGCGGCGATGAACGTGTGTCATAACGATGACCAGCTCAAGCGCTTCCTGGCGATGGCGAGCGAGGTCAGCAAGGAGTATCCTGTAGTTGTTTCGCAGTTTATGCAGGAAACCAAGGAGATTGAGTTTGACGCAGTGGCCGACCATGGCGAAATCATTGAATATGCCATCTCTGAGCATGTGGAGTATGCCGGTGTGCACTCAGGCGATGCCACCATGGTGTTCCCTGCACAGCAGATATATTTCTCCACAGCTCGCCAAATCAAGAAGATAAGCCGCGCTATCGCCCAAGAACTCAATATCTCGGGACCATTCAATATTCAGTATCTAGCAAAAGACCGCGAGGTCAAGGTGATAGAGTGCAATCTGCGCGCCAGCCGCTCGTTCCCGTTTGTGAGCAAGGTGCTCAAACGCAATTTCATAGAGACGGCTACGCGCATCATGCTCGACGCTCCCTATAACCGCCCTGACAAGTCGGCATTCGACATCGACCGCATCGGAGTCAAGGCAAGTCAGTTCTCCTTTGCACGCCTGCAAAATGCTGACCCTATTCTGGGTGTCGACATGAGCAGTACCGGCGAGGTAGGTTGCTTGGGCGAGGACTACAACGAGGCTCTGCTCAATGCTCTCATATCTACGGGCTACAAGATTCCGTCAAAGGACAAGGCTGTCATGATATCAAGTGGTGAAGTCAAGTCAAAGGTGAGCCTGCTTGAAGCAGCCCGCATGCTTGACAAGAAGGGCTACACCCTCTATGCCACCGAGGGTACCGCCAAGTTCCTCAACGAAAACGGAGTGAAAGCTACCGCCACACTGTGGCCCGATGAGCAGCCCGACAATGATTGCAACGTGATGAACCTGATAGCAGGTCACAAGTTCGACCTCATCGTCAACATTCCGAAGAACCACACGACTCGCGAACTTACTAACGGCTACAAGATACGTCGTGCTGCCATTGACCACAATATTCCGCTGATTACCAATGCTCGTCTGGCGCGTGCCTTCATTGAGGCATTCTGCAATGTCAGTCTGCAAGACATCAGCATCAAGGCTTGGCAAGACTACGACTAATCTAGATATAGCACGAAAAGCAACTTCACAGGATGAAAACTCTTTGTGCTCTAATACTGCTCCTCGCCCTAGCCGGCTGTTCCGACAGAGGGCGGGGAGTTGACTCTAATAGTGAGGCTTCGCTTGACTGGTCTAACAAAAGCTTGTGGTATGAAGGGCTTGAGCGCATGGCCAATGTTGACAGCTCTCTACCAGATGTCATCTATTTCCTGCCGACGTGTGTGGCAGACTGGACCGATGTGCGGGGGCACCTGCATCACAATGCTGACCCGTCAAATCCCAAACACGTGGAGGCTTGGCAGTTGTCGGCAAAATTGGCTGACACCATCTTCGCCACACGGGCGAACCTCTTTCTGCCTTATTATCGTCAAGCTACCTTTGGCGGTCTCCAGGGTGATGCCGCAAGGGAGTCGGGGCGCATTGCCATCAGTGACGCCTTGGGTGCGTTCGACTATTATCTGGAACATTTGAACCAGGGGCGTCCTTTTGTTCTCGCTGGCTATAGCCAGGGCGGACAAATGGTGAAAGAGGTGCTCAAGCATATCGACGATGAGACCTACAAAAGGCTGATAGCCGCCTATGTGATAGGCTATAGTGTGACTGCTCAAGACACGGCGAAACAGGCGGGGCACCAGACCTCGCACATCAAGCTTGCCAGCGATTCTTCGTCGCTGGGTGTCACCATCAACTTCAACAGCGTGACATCGGTAGATGCCATGAGCCCACTGCTGAGTGAGGGCAACATAGGGTGTATTAATCCTATTTCGTGGACGGTTGCACCCGTTCAGGCTACGTTGTTGCCAGCTGGCGCAACGCCGACAGCTGATGATCCCAGGTTCCCCTATGCAACGGCAGTGACCCCGCTCGATTCCACAGCGGCGGTCACAGTCAGTGTAGATACTGCTCATCACGTGCTGCTCGTGAATGGAATTGCTCCACAACGCTATATGTTTGGTGGACTGAAGGATTTTTTCCCTCTGGGCAATTTGCATTTGCAGGAGCTGTTTTTCTATGGCAACAATTTGCGGCACAACGTGCTGTTGCGCAGTGGAATGAAGTGACGGATTGCTCATTCTGTGCGGGTTGCTCAACTGATTAAAGTTAAAACACCATAAACCGATAATGAATTTCCTTAGAAAAGTCTCAGACTTCGTCAGTGGACACATGTCCATTGTAGTTATAGGTATGGCTTTGTTGGCATTAGTAGAGCCAGGTGCCGTGAGTTTCATAAAGACGAGCTATGTGAACTGGCTGTTGGGCATCGTGATGTTTGGAATGGGACTGACGCTGAAGTTTGATGATTTCCGCATAGTGTTTGCTCGTCCCAAAGATGTGATTATTGGTTTCATAGCGCAATTCACCATCATGCCGCTGTTGGCCTATGTCTTGGCATGTTGCTTCAAGCTCTCTCCCGAACTCACTGTGGGAGTGATATTGGTTGGTACGTGCCCTGGCGGAACTTCGTCAAATGTGATGACTTATCTTGCCAAGGGCGATGTCGCCTTGTCGGTAGCGATGACAGCCGTATCTACGGTCCTGGCCCCGGTGGCTACTCCGCTGTTCACATGGCTATATGCTGGTCAAACCATCGACGTTGACATCTTGTCCATGTTCCTATCGATAGTGCAAGTGGTGTTGTTGCCGATAGTTCTCGGCTTTGTAATAAATCGCTTCTTCTCTGGTTTTGCCAGCCGTGTTGTTAGCGTGTTGCCGCTTGTGTCTACGTTGGCCATTGTTGCGATAGTGGGAGCGGTGGTCAGCGCCAATTCTGCCAAGCTGATGACCTGCGGACTGACCGTGCTGTGTGTGGTGATACTACACAACGTGCTGGGTTATGGGCTGGGCTATGGGGCAGGTAAACTCATGCGTATGCCTGCCACGAAATGTCGCACTGTGGCCATTGAGGTGGGCATGCAGAATTCGGGATTGGCGACGACTCTTGCCACTGTTCATTTTGCCCAATATCCCTTGGCAACCATTCCTGGTGCTGTGTTTAGCGTTTGGCATAACGTGTCGGGAGCCATGCTCGCCAATATATTCCGACGCCAGACGAAACGCAAAGATACCCCTGAAAGTTGATTGACTTGCACCCAGGAATGCCTCGTTCATTTGATACATAGCCTCGCCTATCCTGCACTCATAGAAATCCCTTGCCAGCGCTTGTTCATACTCCACACTGTTGCCGTGGCGGAACATAATGTCATCTTCCGAAAGTTCTTCATCGGCATTGTCCATTTTGCCTCTGCCACCACAACCGATGCTGTCGCCCTAAAATGCGGTTATTTCGTTGATTTGGCAGTGGAGTTTCCGCCGAAAATGATTTGCGTTTCCGTGGGAATTGATATCGTTTTCGCCCGAAACGGTTCTCTGTTTCGGTGGAAATACGTCAGAGAGAAGGCTTTTGAAATATGTTGCACCAACCCAGAGTGGCAAAACAAGGCTGACGCTTCGCTTGGAAGTGTCAGCCTTGTTTTTTTTTTGCAGTTCTAGGGGTGAGCCCTTGTGTTGGTGGTGTTATTTTACTTCTACGTAGGATGCGAGGCGCTTGGCCTTGTCGCGTAGGTCATTGAGGTCGCCGTCGAGTGGACCATTGCAGACGACTACTCCCATGCGGCGGTTGACTCGCGTTGTCGGTTTTCCGAAGATGCGAATGTCGGCGTCTTCTTCGCAGGTTTTTTCGAGTCCGGTGTATTGGGGGGTGTCTTGGCTGGTGATGCCAGAGAGGATGACGGCACTGGCTCCTATGCGGAGTTGCTTGACGCAGGGTATGGGCAGTCCGAGCACGGCGCGGCAGTGAAGTTCAAATTCGCTGAAGTTCTGGGTGCCGGCGAGTGTGACCATGCCTGTGTCGTGGGGGCGTGGCGAGAGTTCGCTGAAGTACACTCCGTCGGTGTTGCTGATGAAGAATTCTACTCCCCAGATGCCGGCTCCGGTGAGGGCTTCGGTCACTGCGGCTGCCATGCGTTGTGCTTCTTTGAGGTGTTCTTCTTTCATTGGTATGGGCTGGAAGCTCTCGCGGTAGTCGCCTCCTTTCTGCACGTGACCTATTGGGGCGCAGAAGAGGGTGGGGCCGTTTTTCTGTGTCACGGTGAGGAGGGTGATTTCGTAGTCGAATTTTATGAATTCCTCAATGATGAGTTCCTTGACGTCGCCGCGGCTGCCGCTCATGCCATATTCCCAGGCGTGCTGCAGGTCGTCGGTGCTCTTGACGAGGCTCTGTCCTTTGCCCGATGATGACATCAAGGGTTTGACGATGCATGGGAATCCTACTTGGTCGGCTCCGGCCTTGAGCTCCTCAAAGGTCTTGGCATAGCGGTAGTGGGCGGTCTTGAGCCCAAGGTCTACAGCTGCAAGGTCGCGAATGGACTTGCGGTTCATGGTGAAGTTGACGGCGCGGGCTGAGGGGGTGACCTGTATGCCTTGCTTCTCGAACTCATAGAGTTTCTCGGTGCGTATGGCTTCGATTTCGGGCACTATGATGTCGGGGTGGTGCTTGCTCACGGCTGCTTCGAGGGCTTCACCGTCAAGCATGGAGAATACTTCGCATTCGTCAGCCACCTGCATGGCGGGTGCTCCGGCGTAGCTGTCGCAGGCTATCACGTGTTGCCCCAGTCGCTGTGCGGCAATGACAAATTCCTTGCCCAGTTCGCCTGAGCCTAAGAGAAGAATCTTTTTCATGTGTGTAGGTATGTGTGTATCTGTATTGTTTGCGCTTTCTGGTGCTTTCTCGTTGCGGGTCGGGGAGCGGCTGCCGTGCGTGACTGCCGCCATGGCTCTGCGCCGCCGCACGCACTCTGCAAAGATACTCTTTTTGTGCCACAAAGCGCCGCTTGCGCCCACTTTATTTTTCGTGGCGGGATTGCGGGTCGTGGCCAGGTGCGCAAAGCCGGGAGTTTGGGCGGAGGGTGCTTGCTGAATACTTCCGTCGTCTTCCGCAGCCGCCGCACCTTCTGCTGTATGGTCCCCTTGTTCTGTCATGTCCTTAACCGTTTGTATAATCGTTGAGAAATTTGGCGCAGGCACTGTGCAAAGACTCTATTTTAGCCGGTTGCGCTCACTTTGTTGGCAATAATATTTGTGCGCATGAAACAAATTGAATATCTTTGCTCAAGGTTGTTGCGCCTCTGGCAGGCAGGCGGTCACACGCCTGCTGGCCCGAAGCCCATGCTTTGAAGCTGGTGGGGTGGGGGATAACCTTATAGACATAGGTACAGCAATGCGGAGTCATGACACCGGAAGAAAAGGCAAGAGTCAAGATAGACCAGTGGTTCGCTGATGCGGGTTGGAAGGTAATAGACCGCGAAGAATATGAACCCACTATCACTGCGGCGGCCATTCGCGAAGGTTTGCTTAAGGGCAATCTTGAGGCCGACTATTTCCTGTTTATCAACGGGAAAGCGGTAGGTGTGCTCGAAGCCAAGCGCGAAGAGGTCGACATCTCTACAAGCAAGGTGAGCGAGCAAGTTGTGACCTACGCCAAGAGTGTGCCCAGCTGTTACCCCACGTGGCAGAATCCGCTGGCTGTGCTATACAAGTCCAACGGCAAGGACATAGAGTTCCTTGATTACCGCAAGCGCGACACCACCAATTGGGAAACCATAGGGCGCATACACACCCCAAAGGAAATTGCCGGCCTGTTGGGTATGAAAGACCCGTTCTCCGGTCTCCCGACGCTGAGCAGGAAGGGGCTTCGCAACTGCCAGTTTGAAGCGGTCACTGAGTTGGAGAAGAGCTTGCGCACAGGACAAAACCGCGCCCTTATGGTGCTTGCCACAGGTGCGGGAAAGACCTACACGGCTTGCCTGACGGCCTACCGCATGCTGAGCTATACGCCGATGCGCCGCGTGCTCTTTCTTGTTGATCGCAACAATCTGGCTCGCCAGGCTGAGACGGAGTTTGGCACATTCCGCCTGACAGAAACGGGCGATGCCTTCAACACCATCTTCGCTGTCAACAGGCTCAAGTCGGCAGCCGTTCCGTCAGACAGCAATGTGGTGATTTGCACCATTCAGCGGCTTTTCTCGCTCCTGAAAGGGGAGGAGATAACCGACAGTGACGACGATGACGAGGATTCCGCCGACACTGATGTGATCCTGCCCGACAACCCCAATTTGCCCCACGACTTCTTCGACCTTATCATCATTGACGAGTGCCACCGCAGCATCTACGGCAAATGGTGCCGCGTGCTCGAATATTTCGACACCTCGCGGCTCGTGGGACTCACCGCCACACCCATTCCCGACACCAAGGCGTTCTTCAACAACAATCAGGTGGTCAACTATACCCTTGAGCAGTCTATCATCGACGGAGTCAACGTAGACAGCCGCATCTATCGTATCAAGACGAAGGAGACAGAAGAGGGCGGCGCCATCATGCAGGGCCAGCAGACCAAGGTGGAGACGCGCTATACAGGCGAGGTCAAGACAGTTAGCGCCAAGGAGACGAGGCAATACACCAAGGAAGAACTCAACCGCAGCATCATCAATCCTGCACAGATAAAGCTCATCCTTACGACCTATCGCGACGCAGTCTACACAGAGATGTTCTGCGAACCGCAGCGCGAGGCCAATTTCTGCTGGCTGCCCAAGACACTCATCTTTGCGCTCAACGAAAACCACGCTACCAACATTGTCAACATAGCGCGCGAGGTTTTCGCTGAGGTGTGCCCCAGTGCTGACATGGAGCGCTATGTGCAGAAGATAACCTATTCGGCAGATGACAGCAATGAGCTGATACGCCAGTTCCGCAACGACAAGGACTTCCGCATAGCCGTGACCTGTACGCTTGTGGCCACGGGCACCGACGTGAAGCCGCTCGAGGTGGTAATGTTTATGCGCGACGTGGCGTCGGCACCCCTATATGCGCAGATGAAGGGGCGCGGCGTGCGCACCATCGGCGACGACCAGTTGCGCAGCGTCACTCCCAACGCCATCAGCAAGGACTGCTTCTTCCTCGTCGACGCTGTGGGCGTGACGGAGCACGACCACGTTATACCAAGCCAGTATGAAGGACCGGAAACTGAGCCCCTCACCTTGAAGAAACTGCTGGAACGCATAGCCCTCGGCAACCTTCCCGACAATTATCTCAAACGGCTTGCCGCTACATTGTCGCGCCTCTACAACAAGGCCGACACTGCGCAGCGCGAAGAGTTCGCCAACCTTGCTAACGACGACATGCTGGAGATAGCCCAGCGCATATACAAGGCCCTGGACCCTGAGCAATCACCCCAGCTGCCTCCTTTTGAAGACGTCAATGCTCCCAACAATGAGCGCAAGGGGCTTGTAGCCTCATTAGCCAACCATGCCGAGGCGCGCAAGTACATTCAGATTTTGGCGGCAGGATTCGTCAATACCCTGGTGCCTGGCGAAGACACGCTCATCTCCAAAGGTTTCTCTGTGGAAGAGGCGCAGAGCACCACCGAGGCCTTCGAACAATACTGCTGCGACCATAGTGACGACATCGAGGCGCTGCGCATACTCTACAACAATGAGGGTACGCCCATCACCTATCAGATGCTCAAAGACTTGGAGAACAAACTGAAGATGGAGAACAGCCGCTTCGAGAAGCGTGTGCTCTGGAATTCGTACGCCGTGGTCTGTGGCGACAGAGTGAGGCACGCAACCAAGAAGCAAGAGACCGAAGCCCTGACTAATATCATTCAGCTGGTGCGGTTCGCCTATCGCCAGACGGCGCGGCTCGAGAGCGCTTGCCCCACAGCCCGCCAAATGTTCAACCTCTGGTATGGGCAAAAGCAGCAGGACATATCGCCCAAGCAAAGAGAGGTGATTAGCCAAGTTGTGGACTACATTGCCGCCAACGGCGCTTGCAGCGTGCTTGAGATAAAGCAAGTCGCTCCAGACAGCGCCAACCAAATCTCCGCGGCATTCGGAGGCGCGCACAAAGCCAACGAGGCTCTGATTTCAGTGTATAATTTCGTGGTGTTAAAAAAGACGGCATAACAGACAATACAGACATGGTCAACAAAATATCAACAGAGCAAACGCTCACCAAGAAAGTTTGGAACCTTGCCACCACACTGGCAGGAG
>CAVCAW010000035.1:0-5129 GCA_963600315.1 Bacteroidaceae bacterium
GCTTCGTTTTACGCCGCCCTTTTCCACTACCTCACATAACTCGCTGACACTCAACTCTCTCACCTCATTTCACCCCAACCGACCCACATACGCTTCGTTCTGTGCCCCATAATTTATGTCCGTTTCGGCGGAAACGCATATCAGTTTCGCCCGAAATGCTACTCCGTTTCCGCCGAAATTCCATCGCCAGCCCAAGCTTTTTGCTGTAGTGTGTGTGTGCAAGTTTTTTGGGCTGACGGCTCAACTTTATTTTACTCTGCAACGTCGTGATGCGCAGCAGTGAGGTCGTAGGGTTTAGTGCAAAAAAAAATGACCAACCTTGAGTCCCATAAACAGGACTCAAGGTTGGTCGTCATTCGAAATATGATTAAATTATTTTCTGACTACCGTAGCGTTGCGCTCGGGACCTACCGACACGATGGTGATGGGGAGGCCGATGTATTTCTCGATGAAAGCGATGTAGTCTTTGAGTGCTTGGGGGAACTGTTCTTCAGAGGTGATGGTGGTGAGGTCGCAGTTCCAACCGGGTAGTTCTTCATAGACTGCCTCGCAGCCGTTGAGGTCATAGGGCACGTGGGTGATTGTCTCGCCGTTCTGCTTATAGGCGGTGCAGACCTTCACTGTCTCGAAGTCGTCGAGCACGTCGCTCTTCATCATGATGAGCTGGGTCACACCGTTGACCTCGACAGCATACTTGAGGCTGACCAAATCGAGCCAACCGCAGCGGCGATTGCGACCGGTGACGGCTCCAAACTCGTGGCCGACTTCGCGGATATGGTCGCCCGTAGCGTCAAAGAGTTCTACGGGGAAGGGGCCAGAACCTACGCGGGTGCTGTAGGCCTTGAAGACGCCATAGACATCGCCTATCTTGTTGGGGGCAATGCCAAGACCTGTGCAGACTCCACCAGTGGTGGTTGACGACGATGAAACCATAGGATAGGTTCCGTGGTCGATGTCGAGCATAGTGCCCTGTGCGCCTTCGGCAAGTACGCTCTTGCCCTCAGCTAGATATTTGTTGATTTCGATCTCGGAGTCTGTCAGCTGGAACGAGCGCATATACTCCACACCCTCGAGCCAAGTTTTCTCCTCTTGTTCTATGTCGTACTCATAGCCGATATTGTGGAGGATCTGTTCGTGGCGAGCCTTGAGTGCCTTGTATTTGGCATCAAAGTCGTTGAGAATGTCGCCAACCCTGAGGCCGATGCGGGCTGCCTTGTCGCTGTAGGTAGGACCAATGCCCTTGCCAGTGGTGCCGATTTTGCTTTTGCCCTTAAGCGATTCGTAGGCGCGGTCAAGCGCACGATGGGTGGGCAGAATGAGGTGGGCGCGCTTGCTGATGTGCAGTCGGTCGCGCAGGGAATAGCCAGCGTCTTCGAGTTCCTTAGCCTCGAGCATGAAGAGGTCGGGGGCTATGACGCAACCATTGCCTATGATATTGATTTTGCCAGCGTCGAAGATTCCCGAAGGGATTGAACGCAGCACAAATTTCTTGTCATCAAATATAATGGTGTGACCAGCGTTGGGACCGCCAGCGAAACGTGCTACCACGTCATACTGCGGTGTGAAGTAGTCTACGACTTTTCCTTTGCCTTCATCGCCAAACACGATGCCCAACAAGGCATCTACTTTTCCTTTTGTCATGATTTCTATATAATGTATTTATTTTCCAATGGATTTTACCCAATCGGCAAAGTTAGCAAACGACACCGACATGGCAAAAAAAACTGTTGTAATTCAGTCCTTTTCAAGCGAACAGAGGATTTTGTCGACCAAGGCAGACGGTTCCTCACCCGTAAGCGAATATTTCAGCAGCGAATCGTAGGCTGACTTGCGCAGGTGGAGATTGTCGCTCCGCAAGGCGGCTGCCGCCTGGTCAAGATACTCATTTTCAGACTTCTTCATCAGTGGATTGCCCGCCATGAACAGGCGCGACATGGTAAGGAAACCACACAGCTGAAACATGGGTCGCGCATCGGCAATCCACTCGAAGGCCTTGTCGGACGCATAGGGCAGTCGGGAGAACAGCGACATCACGGTGTATTGGGCTTCTTCGGGATAGTGCATGGTCTCCACCCATATATCGGCGATGTCGGGATAGAACGTTGCTGTCGGCTGCACGAGTCCCGCCAACAGCCGACACTCCCTAATGTCTTCTTTCCAGAGGTCTTGGGCGAGCTGGTGGTTTTCGCCTAGCTCTTGGGCGATAGAGATGAGGCGAGGCCACTCCACTCCGAAGATAAGCCGGTAGTTAAGCCCTTTTTCCCTCAGCGACTGCGCCAAGGGACCGTTCATCGAGGCGCGCAGCAGTTTCTTGACATACTGCACGTTGATTTCTTGAGGCGCGGTGCCGGCATCGCGAGTCAGATTTTCCTGATTTTGCATTGGGATAAGTGGGTAGAGTTATTCGTTGATGTAGGGCAGGAAGCCGTACTTGTCGGAGTAGCGGAGCATCTGCTCGGCATAGCCCTCGGTGTAGTCCACCTTGATGTCGGTGATGTTGCCGTTGGCATCAACCTGCGGGGTATAGACGGGATTGATGAAGCCCTTGTAGGGAGCAAGGTTCAAGGCATTGTAGCGCGCCAGCACTTCCTGGTGGAGCACGGGGTCTACCTTGACAGCGTAGGTTTCTATCAGACTGCGTGCGCCCTCATAGTCACCCTCGCTCTTGACACGCTGAATCTCCTTGAGTAGTTCACCAAACAGTCTGCGCAGAGCCACGTAATCGTTGACGCGCACATAGGTCTTGCCATCGCGTTTGATGAGCTCTACGACGTTGTCCTTCTTGCCGTGTTCGTAGGCCCAGCGTGCTATGAGTTGGCGGTTGCGCATGTGGGCTTCCTCAATGTCCTTGCCCGGCTGTATGCGCACCATCTGTGTCATCAGTCCGTTCATCATGTAGTGGTAGTAGTTGCTCTTGTAGGCATCGGGCGACGGGGTGAGTCCCAGCTCCACGAGTTTGGGGTCGGCAAGATAGTAGAGCGCAAAGAGGTCAGCCCTGGCCTCCTCGATGGCAGAGCCGTGGGCCTTGAGCGCATCGTCGCCCACTCCGTCGAGCAGACGGCCGCTGCCGTGGCCCAGACATTCGTGGAGGTCGGTGTGGAGGTCGTCACACACGTCACCGTAGTCGTCGATAAGTTTGCGGGTGGCATCGTCAATCACAAATTCATTATTGAAACCGTTGCCGTGGGCTGCCTTGTTGTAGGCATCGGTAAGGTTGCCGATGGTTACGCTCTTGGAGCCGTGCTGTTTGCGTATCCAGTTGCTGTTGGGCAGATTGATGCCTATGGCAGTCGACGGATAGAGGTCGCCACCCAGTATGGCTGCTGTGATGACCTTGGCAGAGATGCCCTTGCACTTATCCTTCTTGAAACGGGGGTCAACGGGCGAATTGTCTTCGAACCACTGAGCATTGGAGCTGAGTTTCTCGGTGCGCCGTGTAGCATCGAGGTCCTTGAAGTTGGCAAAACCCTCCCAGCTTGCCTTCAGCCCGAGCGGGTCGCCATAGCTCTCAATAAAGCCATTGACGAAGTCCACCACGCTGTCGGTATCCTTGAGCCAAAGAATACTGTAGCGGTCGAAGGTCTTGAGGTCGCCAGTGGTATAGAATTCTATTAGAGTCTTGATTACTGCCTCTTGCTGCGGATTTTCAGCCAGCTTTTCAGCCTTCTCGAGCCAGTATACTATTTTCTTTATGGCGGGACCATAGAGACCATCCTTCACCCATTTGTCTTCTTGCAACTTGCCCTGCTTCTTCACGAGGCGGCTGTTGAGTCCATACATCACAGGCTCAGGATTGAGCGTGTCTTTCTGCGCCTCATAGAAAGCCTCGGCCTCGGCCTGAGTGACGCCAGAACCATAGTAGTTGCCGGCGGAGGTCTTGACGAGGTCCTCACCATCTTTCTGGTTGACTCTCATGGCCATCACGTTGGGGTCAAAGATTACGGGGAACACCTCTTTGCAAAATTCGTCTATGCTCTGTCCATTGCCCAACGGCAGTTTGCTGGAGTCAACACTAGCAAGAGCCTTGCGCAAGAACTCCTGGGAGAACTGCGGTGTCAACTTGTGGCAACCATAGTGGTGGTGAATTCCATTGGAGAACCACACCTGTTTCAAGTAGACCTCCAAAGCCTTGAAGTCGGCACTGTTGCGGTCTCCCTGATAGTCGGTATAGACGGTTTCGAGCATCTTGCGTATGCGCAGGTTGTAGGACCCGTTTTGGTCAAAGAGAATGTCACGACCACACAATGCGGCTTCACTCAAATAATAGACAAGGGTTTTCTGTCGCAAAGACAATTGTTCGAATCCCGGCACTTTGTAGCGCAACATCTGGAGGTCGGCAAAGCGTTCGTTATTGTATTCAAAGTCGTCGGCAACCATTGGTGTCGCCGAAACAGCAGACAATACTGCACTCATGATAATGGTTTTTAGTTTGTTCATTGTTGTTCAAAAATCTTGTTCCTATACTCCTGCGGTGTAACGCCCTTGAGCTTGCAGAATGCGTTATACAGACTCTGGCGATTGGAGAAGCCACAACGCAGACCTATCATCTCGCACGACTTGCGCAGACACGAAGGCGACTCAAGCATCTTGCACACCTTGTTCACCCTCAAACGCTGCAGCAGCGAAGCGAAATTCTCGCCATAGTACAAGGCCATGACTGCCGACACGTCTCTCGGCGCAAAACCGTGGGTCTTGCACAATTCGCCAGCCGAATAACCAGAGCGCAAGTATGCCTCACGCACAATGACCTCGGTGTTGATGGTCTGGAAAATTTTCTCGCGTTTTTCCTGTCCCAGTCTGTTGATGTATTCCCTAGCCATTAACGACAATCCTCCCGCAAACAGCTTTATTCCACATCGCGATGCCGTCCGCCGTCCTCACGCACCTTTATCTTGAGCGGGTTGGCAGAAGCCTCGTCTACCTGGTGACGACAACGCACAATGTCGATTGCCGAATAGATGGCCTGGCGGAACGAGTTTTCATCAGCCACACCCTTGCCGGCAATGTCGCATGCCGTGCCGTGGTCGGGCGAGGTGCGCACCAACTCAAGTCCTGCCGTGAAGTTGACTCCGTCATTGCCGCAGAGAGCCTTAAACGGTGCCAGTCCTTGGTCGTGATACATAGCCAGC
>CAVCAW010000035.1:5162-15317 GCA_963600315.1 Bacteroidaceae bacterium
CACCGCATCGAAATGCTTGTACTGACCACTGCCAAAAAATCCGTCGGCAGCATAGGGACCAAAGCACTGTACGCCCTTTTCCCTCATGGCATTGATGGCGGGCAGAATAATCTCTGACTCTTCAGAGCCGAGGAGTCCCTCATCTCCATTGTGGGGATTGAGCCCCAATACAGCTATGCGCGGTGCGCTAACCAAGAAATCGCGGTAGAGCGAACGCTGAAGCTGGGCTATGCAATGCTCCACCTTTTCCTGCGTGATGGCTCCAGCCACGTCCTTCAGAGGAAGGTGAGTGGTCACAAGCGCCACTCTCATCACAGGACTCATCAGAATCATGAGAGCATCGCCCGGATTGCCCGTTTCTCTTTCAAAGTACTCGGTGTGACCGTTAAACGGGAATTCGTCACAATGGATAGTATTCTTATTTATAGGAGCAGTAACAATAGCATCTATAAGTCCCTCCTTATAGTCTTTCACGGCTCGCTGTAGTGAAAGCAAAGCAGCTCTGCCACTTTCGGGCGAAGAGTGCCCCAATTCTATCTTGACTTCTTCGTCAAAGCATGGCACCATATTGAGACAACCATCTATGGCATCCGCAGCGTCCGAGATGGTCTGGAAATTAGTCTCCAACCCGAGAGCTTTGCGGTGGAAAATGGCAGCCTTGGGCGAGCCATATACTATGGGCACACACAATTCGCTCACAGCCTCGTCGGCAAATGTCTTCAATATCAACTCATAGCCCACACCACTGAGGTCACCGTGGGTAATGCCTATTCTTATTTTATCGTTCATCGCTATTCTTGTTGTTAGTCGTTATGGTTGTATACAGATTGTAGTTACTAATTCTTTAATTGTCGCCGCTTATTTAAGAGATTGCCGCCGCTCATTGGACACTCGCTGCTAAGAAGAGATGAAAGTTGTTAGCTATTCGAGTTCTCCATTTTGTTTCTTCGTAGAGAGCAGCCCGCAGGCTGCTTCTATGTCCTGTCCTCGCGAAGCGCGCAGCGTGGCAAACAGCCCTTTAGAAGTCAGATAATTGCGGTTGCGCTTCATGCGGTCGGCAGGCACACCCTTAAACTGGCTGTCGGGTATGGAGTGAAACGGAATGAGGTTAACCTTGCAGTCCAGCCCCTTCAGCAATTTCGCCAAGCGGTCAAAATGGTGCACTTTGTCATTGATGCCGTCGAAGAGAATGTACTCAAACGACAGGCGGCGCTGATGGTTGCCCTCACGCGGATCTTCCTCCGTGTGGTTGCGGCAAAAATCATATTGGCACAGCAACTCCACCACGTCCTCAATGGGATAAGGACGCTGGGCAGGCATGTAGGTTGCTCTGTCTTGTGCGAAGGCAAAGTGAAGACTGACGGCAAGATTACACTTGCTCTCGTCAAGGAAACGCCTCATGCCAGGAATGAGTCCTACCGTTGACACAGTGATACGTTTGGGACTCCAAGCCAGACCATAGTCGGCAGTAAGAATTTCCAATGCCTTCATCACGTTGTCGGTATTGTCGAAGGGTTCACCCTGCCCCATAAAAACTATGTTGGTAAGCTTGTCGAATTGCGGCAGCGAATATATCTGGTTGAGGATGTCGCCTGCCGTGAGATTGGCCTTGAACCCCTGACGACCCGTCATGCAGAACTTGCACCCCATTTTGCAGCCCACCTGAGACGATACGCACAGCGTAGCCCTGTCTTTTTCTGGAATAAAGACCGACTCTATGTAGTACCCCGCATCAGTCTGATAGAGATACTTGACCGTGCCATCCTTTGACTCGGCACTGTCAACGGGGCGCTGTCTGCCAAGCGAGAAATTTTCACTCAACAACAATCTGACTTTCTTGGACACGTTTGTCATATCGTCGAAACTGAAAATCTGTTTCTGATATAGCCATTGCGCCACCTGGCCCGCCACAAAACGCGGCTGGCCCAGTTCAACCATAGTCCGTTGCAATTCTATCAGTGATTTTCCCGAGAGCTGTTGTTTTTCCATCTTGCAAAATAATTTTACCACAAAGGTAACAAAAAAGAGCCTTACAACGGCTCTTCTTGTCATATTTTTTCGCTCTTGCAACTTAACAGTTCACAGACTCATACTTGTCGGACCATGCCAACTGGCTAGCTCTAAATTGCCACACAAAGCCCATCTGACAACTTAGACTTGCTAGAGATCACGCAGCTAAGTCTGACTCATTACACGATGTCAACAACAGATTCAGCCTAGTTACTCTATGCCAACAACAATTCACGGAGCCTCTTTGACACACGCCACTACTTCAGCTCGCCCGCCATCTACTGTGAATTTCACCTCATGACCCGCAAAGACAAAGCCAAACACACGGCTGGGGTCTTGTCCGTAGCGTGGCCGCGGATCGCAAGCGAGCACTCGCCTGAGAGCCTCCGTCTTCACCTCACCAAGTTTCGCTGCCACATCTAGCGGAACCACAACGTCGAGAGTCTCACCGCCAGAGTAAGCCTGACCATCCGTAAAACCGCCACGGGCATCGGGGTGGGCATCGGTATAGGCAAGATAGGGCTTGATGTCATAAATGGGGGTACCGTTCATCAAGTCGGCACCCTCCACCAACAATACGGGGCCATCGGTGTCATCATAGTCCACACCGCACAGCTTGACGGCAGAAAGCCCAATGCTATTGGGGCGGAAGGGCGAACGCGTGGCGAATACCCCTACCCTCTTATTGCCGCCCAAACGGGGCGGACGGACGGTTGGTGACCACTCTTGACGATGGGCCTCGTTAAAATCCCACAGCAGCCACACGTAGTCGAAATCCTCTATTCCCCTCAATGCGTCAGTGTTGCGATAGGCGGGTTCAAAGACAATGCGCCCATAGAGTCCGCTGACCACACCGCTCTGGCGTGGCACACCAAACTTGCTACCGAAATCGGTCTCGATATGCGCTATGGGGTTAATCTCCACTGGTGTGTTATGAATTATGCAAAAGGACTTGCCGCTTTGTCGTTGTACAATTTTGTACTTGTATTATGATATTGTCATACCGTCTTGTCCATAAGCCGTTATGTCATCATAATCTTATGACAGCCCCTCAATCTCACCGTTTACAATGTCGATGCGCTCAGCCTGCGGGCTCTTGGGCAAACCGGGCATGCGCAAGATGTCGCCAGCGATGAGCACCACAAACTCTGCACCCTTGTTGATGACAATGTCACGAATGTTGATTGTGAAATCCTCGGGCACTCCATATGCCTTGGCATCGGCGCTGAACGAATACTGCGTCTTGGCTACGCAGATGGGGAAATTGGCAGCCCCCAGCTCGTCAATCTTGGCAAGCATCTTCTTGGCAGCCGCACTGAACGTCACAGTTTTAGCCCCGTAGATGCGCTTTGCTACAGCCTCAGCTTTGGCCTGTATGGAGTCGGTGTCAACATAACACAGTTTCAGGTCAGCCGAAGGTTTGTTGTCGATGGTGTCTACCACAAGGCGCGCCAAGTCTTCAGCACCGCTGCCACCTTCATTGAAAGCATTGTTGACAGCGAAGCCCACGCCCGTTTCCTCGCAGTGATGTCGGCAGAACTCTATTTCCTCGTCAGTGTCGGCGGCAAAGCGGTTGAAACATACCACTACAGTCTGTCCGAAAGATTGCAGATTGACGATGTGCCTGTCGAGGTTCTTCATTCCCTCCTTTAGACCATCCATATTGGGTTCCTTGATTGCATCGAGAGCAATTCCGCCGTGCATCTTCAGTCCCTGCGTTGTTGCCACAATCACAGTCAATGCAGGTTGCAGACCCGACTTGCGGCACTTGATGTCATAGAACTTCTCCGCTCCCAGGTCAGCGCCGAAACCGGCCTCCGTCACCACATAGTCGGCAAGGCTAAGCCCCATCTTGGTGGCCAAGACCGAATTGCAGCCGTGTGCTATGTTGGCAAAGGGACCTCCGTGTACGATAGCCGGAGTGTTTTCCACCGTCTGCACGAGATTGGGCTTGAGTGCGTCAGTCAGCAACACGCAGATAGCTCCAGCAACACCAAGATCCTTTACCGTAAAGGGTTTGCCGTCGATAGTGATGCCGAGCAATATATTTTCGATGCGGCGGCGAAGATCATCGGGACCGCTTGCGAGGCAAAGCACTGCCATGATCTCGCTGGCTGGAGTAATGTCGAAACCGCTCTCAGCTGCCACCCCGTTGGTCTTGGCACCAAGGCCAGTGACAACGTAGCGCAAATTGCGGTCGTTGACGTCGAGTACGCGTTTCCACAGAACCTCCTTCAAGGCGAATCCTTCATTGCGGTGCTGATAGATATAGTTGTCTAGCAATGCTGAAATCATGTTGTGAGCCGACGTGATGGCATGGAAGTCACCCGTAAAGTGAAGGTTGATTTTGTCCATGGGCAACACCTGGGCATAGCCGCCGCCTGCCGCCCCGCCCTTCATGCCAAAGCAGGGACCCAGCGAGGGTTCGCGCAACACGGTGATAGCCTTCTTACCAATCCGGCTCAGCCCCATGGCGAGCCCCACACTCACGGTAGTTTTGCCTATGCCTGCCTTGGTGGGTGTGATTGCCGTAACGAGTATCAACTTGCTTTTGCCCAGCTTGGCTTCGTCAATAAGTCCGAGGGGGAGTTTGGCAATATAGTGTCCGTAGGGTTCAATTTCCGTGCTGTCTATTCCCAGCGACTCCGCCACTTGGGCAATGGGCTTTAGCTTGGCTTCGCGAGCTATCTGTATGTCTGATTTCATAATGCTGTGTAAATATATAATAAGGTAAGTGGTTTGTAGACGGCAATGTGCAAGGCGGGGGTTCAATAATCACACCGCCAACAATCATCAGTCAGCAAAAATAGCGAATTTTTCACACGTTGTCCGTCAATTATTGTAGAAAAGCGCATCACACAACTTAGGAAAGTCGTAATTTTGCACAAAATTTAAAAATTTCCAATAAATATCATGTACACGTTCATTATTTGCTTGGTTTGCCTCGTTGCAGGCTATTTCGTTTATGGAAAAGTCGTAGAAAAGATAGTTCAGCCTGATGCCGACCGTATTCCTCCATGCTATTCCATGCGAGACGACGTTGACTACATACCTATGCCGACGTGGAAAGTATTCCTCATACAGTTTCTCAACATCGCCGGCACCGGCCCTATCTTCGGCACCATATTGGGACTGCTCTATGGTCCCGCCGTTTACTTCTGGATTGTGCTGGGTTGCGTCTTCGGAGGTGCAGTCCACGACTACGTTTCAGCCATGATATCGCTCAAGCGCAACGGAGCCTCGCTACCCGAGATTATCGGCGACGAACTAGGCAACACAGCGCGTGTCAGCCAGCGCGTACTGGCGCTGCTGCTCATGATTCTGGTAGTGGCAGTGTTTGTCAAGACCCCTGCCGGACTGCTCAACAATATGACGGGCGACGTCGCTGGAATCAACGGTTACTGGTTCTGGGTAGTAGTGATTTTCGCCTACTATCTTATTGCCGCCATACTGCCCGTTGACAAAATCATCGGCAAGGTATACCCCATCTTTGGTTTCATATTGCTCTTCATGGTGGTATGCCTGTTCTTCGGCATCTTCATCTACGATAGCGGCAACCTGCCCGAAATCACCGAAGCCTTTACCAACCACGACCCCGTTGGCGACCTGCCCCCCTTCCCGGGCATCTGTATCACCATCGCCTGCGGTGCGGTGAGCGGATTCCATGCCACTCAAAGCCCGATGATGGCGCGCTGCCTCAAGAACGAACGCTATGGTCGTCGCGTGTTCTACGGAGCGATGATAGTAGAGGGCATCGTAGCCACAATATGGGCTACTGCCACACTGCAGTTCGTCGGCGGACTCGATGTACCGGGCGACACTCCCTATATGAAAATCTTCAATGCCATGCATGACCCCGCCACCGGCTCCGTAAACCCAGGCTTGCTCGTCAACAGGATGTGCAACGACTGGCTCGGCACAACGGGTGCCATACTCGCCATACTCGGCGTGGTCATAGCACCAATCAGTACGGGCGACACCGCCATGAGATGCGCCCGCCTGATTTCAGCTGACATGCTCAACCTCAAGCAGAACAAGATAATCAAGCGCTTACTGCTGTGCATACCGGTGCTCATCATCAGCTGCGTGTTGCTATTCATCAAGTTCGACGTGCTTTGGCACTATTTCTCATGGTTCAATCAGACCTTCTCCATATTCACATTCTTCGCCATCACCATATACTTGGCCAAACTCAACAAGCCGTTTATCATTTCGCTGATACCGGGCATGGTTATGGTATGCGTGTGTGTGACCTATATCTGCATTGACCACAACAGCCTTGACTTGGGCAACAGTCTTTCTTATGCCATAGGTATAGCCTGTTCCTTGGCTACGTGCATATGGTTCCTATTGTGGAAGAAGAAGAACAATATCGGCAAAATCATCAAGCAATGAACATAGGCGACAAGGTCAGGTTCCTTGACAGCATAGGCGGAGGGCATGTGACCGGTTTTCAAGGTCGCAACACCGTTATAGTGGAAGACGAAGACGGCTTCGAAGTTCCTGTGCCCATACACAAATGTGTAGTGGTAGACACCGAGAAGGAAAAGCGCATCAAGGCAGCAAACCCCGACTCGGCACCACATCGTCCGACCGAAGATACCGACTCAACGGAACCAGAACTTGAGCCAGCCGACAAGCCCATCACCTACCGCCCTCCCGTCAGAGAACGCAAAGGCGGCGACACGCTCAACCTGTTTCTATGCTTCGAGCCTGCCGCCAAGTCATCATCGTGTGCACCCAGCGGACCCTCCGCCCTATCCAAGAGCGAATTTGACCTTTATCTGGTCAACGACTCCAACTACTACGTCAGCTACAACCTGCTCTGCGGCGAAAGCGACATATGGAGACTGCGCCACACCGACACCGCAGAACCCAACACCAAGGT
Organism: Bacteroidaceae bacterium; assembly: GCA_963600315.1. Lineage (GTDB taxonomy): Bacteria > Bacteroidota > Bacteroidia > Bacteroidales > Bacteroidaceae > UBA6382. Next base: position 12,061 of record CAVCAW010000035.1, read on the forward strand.
CTACGTCGAAACGCTGGGGACCGACTCACTCAACGAACTGCAGCACATCTGTCTGCAAGCCTTGGCGTTCAAACAGGACCGGACCTTTGCACTCAAAGCCCCCGTCAGCACCGAGCTGCGACTCGACCTGACCCGCTTCTATAAGCCTCATCTCTTCAGGACCAACGAGTTTTTCTCCACTCCGGTGCTGACAGTGGCAGTGACCAATGGCGACAATACGACCAACGACACGCTGAAAGTGCAAGACCTCCAATCGCTCAAGACAAAGCTCAACTCCACCCCCCACACTGACAGGAACCACACTGACAAACCAACAAGCCCCACTGGAGACGAGGTGGTCGACCTTCACGCCAGCGAACTACTTGACACCACTGCCGGCATGTCGCCCACCGACATCCTGGAGTATCAGATTGACACGTTCAGGAAGAAGATGGACGAATGTATCAAAAAGAAGGGCAAGCGCATCGTGTTTATACACGGCAAAGGCGACGGAGTGCTACGCAACAAGATAACCCAAGAACTCAAACGCAGATATCCGCGGTGCAACTGGCAAGACGCCTCCTTCCGCGAATACGGTTTTGGCGCCACACTGGTGATAGTCCACTAAGCTCCCTTCCAGAAAGAATACATACTCTCCTCTAGCCCATGACCACCATACGTCCTGCGCTGAAGAACGAAGCATCAGAGATAGCCTCACTCATCATGGAGGCCATGAGCCCCGACTGCTGCAAATGGTTCTACGGCCCCCAACACACCGACATTGACTTTCACGGCTTCATGACCAGCCTCGTGGAATGCGACCACACGCAATACAGCTACCTCAACACCATCGTGGCTTACGAAGAAGACGAACACGACGTGGTCGGCGCCCTCGTGAGCTACGACGGCTCGCTGCTGCGACAACTGCGCCAACCCTTCATTGACGGCATGAAGAAGAGGTTCGACCGCGATTTCTCTCAGCTTGACGACGAAACGCAGGCAGGTGAGCTCTATCTCGACTCACTATGTGTCAAACCCATGTTTCGCAGCAAAGGCATTGCCACCAGACTCATCACGGCAAGTTTCGACAAGACCAGACAGATGAACCTCCCTCTAACAGGACTACTTGTTGACCAAGGCAACCCCAAAGCCATGAAGCTCTACACCTCACTAGGATTCACCGTGGCCAACGAAACTTCGTGGGGCGGTCACCCCATGTGGCACATGACCCGCAAGGCTTCTATCACCACCGACGTCACCACCGCCCAAAAGTAACAAAAACAGCACCCCTGACGAGCAAAAGCACGCCAACACCCCTCCCTTAAGAACTTTTTTCGCAAAACTGCATTATGCAGCTCAAAAAAGCATACCACACACTTTGTCACAAACCGACAAAGTTGTAATCTTGCACGCTCATTGAAAGGGACACCCCCTGACTATGAAAACACACGTCACCTGCCACCCAGCAAAAGAGACAACCACAGCCAACTAAAGCAACATTTTCAAACACCACACCATGCGTCAACTCAAGATTACACAAATCATCACAGAGCGTTTGCAAGCCGGCATCGGCGTCTATCTCAGCGAACTAAGCCGCATTCCCATGATCTCAACCGAAGAGGAAGTAATCCTGGCTCAGAAAATCCACCAGGGCGACAGTGCGGCCATGGAAAAACTCGTATGCGCCAACCTGCGCTTCGTGGTCAGCGTTGCCAAGCAATACAGCAACCAGGGACTGGCGCTCAACGACATCATCAACGAGGGCAACATAGGCCTCATACGTGCCGCAAGCAAATTCGACGAGACGAGAGGCTTCAAGTTTATCTCCTACGCCGTGTGGTGGATACGCCAGAGCATACTTCAAGCCATCTCTGAGCACGGGCGCATCGTGCGCATGCCTCTCAACCAAGTAGGATTCCAGAGCAAAATCAACAAAGCCAAGGTAGAGTTCGAACAAGAGCACCAGCGCGAGCCGTCGCCCGAAGAACTGGCAGAAATAGTCGACGCAGACGTAGACAAGGTAATCCTTGCCCTCGGCAGCGTAGGCAAGAAGCTCTCGGTTGATGCCCCATTCCAAAACGATGAAACCAGCTCCATGGTCGACACTATGACCTACGACGACGACACCCCCACCGATGCCAACATGGAGCACGAATCACTTCGCACTGACCTAAGCATTGCCCTCAAGTGTCTCTCCGATAAAGAGAGCGAAGTGCTCAAGATGCTCTTCGGCTTTGGAGGCAAGCGCGAGCACACCGCCGAAGAAGTGGCACAAATAATGGGACTAAGCCGCGAGCGTGTGCGTCAAATCAGAGAGCAGGCCCTCAACCACATCAAAGAGAAAGCCAACATACAGGTGCTTGAGAAATACCTTTAACACCTGCCAACACCAAGCATGCGCCTACCCAGAGGCGCTATATCAGCAACAGCATAACATCAGAAACGGCAACAGGAACCCCCTTCCCTGTTGCCGTTTTTTCGTTTCACTACATTCACCAGAAAAACCTTAGAACAAGACAAAATCCCGAAGCCTTTGCGCCACTGCGGAGAGCCTTTGCGCCCACGCATTTCGACGGAAACTGATATCAATTTCCGCGGAAATTGATATCTACTTCGGCGGAAACGTTAGTCAATTCCCACCGAAATTCAATCGCCAGTTCAATAGAAAACCAGGAAATCTGCTTAACACAAAATCTGGCAACGTGAGGCAACAGACGAACAAGAAGGCACTGCACAAAACGGCTTTGGTGGACTAAAAAAGCAGAAGCTGGATAGACAGAAATACAATTACGCCTAATTTTTAAGGTTTTTTAACCACTCGGACAGCATGGTGAACAAAAAAACGTGCCAGCTTTTTTGGAAGTTTCAACCGTTTTCGTACCTTTGCGCCCGCGTTAAACAGGAGCGTTCCTTTGATTGTGGAAATTTCGCAAGTGGTTGTAAGCTTACCTTATACATAATTGCCTGCAGGACACTGCGCCCCCACTACAACGGAAGCAACATCTTCAAACACCACAATATGCGTCAACTCAAGATTGTACAAGGTATCACCAACCGACAGGAAGCCGGCATCGGCAGTTATCTCAGCGAAGTAAGCCGTATCCCTATGATTACGACTGAAGAGGAGGTAATCCTGGCTCAGAAAATTCACCAAGGCGACACCAAGGCCATGGAAAAACTCGTATGCGCCAACCTGCGCTTCGTAGTCAGCGTGGCCAAGCAATACAGCAACCAGGGACTGTCGCTCAACGACTTGATTGACGAAGGCAACATTGGTC
>CAVCAW010000035.1:15327-33609 GCA_963600315.1 Bacteroidaceae bacterium
ACATTGGTCTCATACGCGCTGCTGAGAAGTTTGACGAGACGAGAGGTTTCAAGTTTATCTCTTATGCCGTGTGGTGGATTCGCCAGAGCATTCTCCAAGCTATCTCTGAGAACAGCCGCATCGTGCGCATGCCCCTCAACCAAGTGGGATTTCAGAGCAAACTCAACAAGGCCAAGGTGGAGTTTGAGCAAAAGCACCAGCGCGAGCCGTCGGCAGAGGAACTCGCAGAACTGGTAGACGCCGAAGTGGACAAAGTGGCACTCGCCATCGGCAGCACCGGCAAGAAGATATCTGTCGATACTCCATATCAAAACGACGAGACTAGCTCCATGGCCGACAACATGACCTACGAGAACGACCGTCCCACCGATGCACGCATGGAGCACGAATCGCTGTCGACCGACCTCGGTGTAGCCCTCAAGTGTCTCACTGGCAAAGAGCAGAAAGTACTCGAAATGCTCTATGGCATCGGACAGCGCGAGCACACTGCCGAAGAGGTGGCACAAATCATGGGACTAAGCCGTGAGCGCGTGCGCCAAATCAAGGAGCAGGCCATCAAGCACATCAACGAGAAGGCCAACATCCAGGTGCTAAAGAAATACCTTTAATACCGACAACGCCAGGGATGACGTCAACCACGCCCCACCCCTCGCAATGCTGACGCCACTCTACGTTTTCTCAACATGGTCAACCCACGACACATTCACATCAGCGACTACAACTACCCGTTGCCACCGGAGCGCATAGCGCGCTACCCCATGGTGCCACGCGACCAATCGAAGTTGCTGGTGTATGACGAGGGGCGCATCAGCCAGCACACATTCCGCGACATAACCAGTTTTCTGCCAGAAAACTCTCTGTTGGTATACAACAACACCAAGGTCATACAAGCCCGACTGCATTTTCGCAAGGTCACTGGTGCCTTGATAGAGATATTCTGCCTTGAGCCTCACCGTCCCGCCGACTATCAGCAAAATTTTGACCAACGCGGGCAGTGCGAGTGGCAATGTCTCGTTGGCAACAAGAAGAAGTGGAAAGAGGGAAGCCTCTGTCTGCAGCTCACCGTTGACGGCAGGGCGATAACTCTGCAAGCCGACAAGATTGAAGAAGCATCAACCAGCACCATCATTAGATTTTCATGGGAGGGCAACTTCTCGTTTGCCGAAATCCTTGAAACGGCAGGCGAACTGCCCATACCGCCCTACCTCAACCGCAACACCGAGGAGAGCGACAAAGAGACCTACCAGACCGTCTACTCCAGAATCGACGGATCGGTGGCAGCACCCACAGCTGGGCTTCACTTCACTGACAGAGTGTTTAGCGACATCGACGCCCACCACATAGAGCGCGACGAGGTGACACTCCATGTAGGGGCAGGCACGTTCAAACCTGTCAAGAGCGAGGAGATAGCCGGTCACGAGATGCACTCAGAATTCATCTATATCACACGCCGCAACATCGAGCGGCTGCTTGCCCACGGAGGGCACTGCACAGCCGTAGGCACCACTAGTGTGCGCACTCTCGAGAGCTTGTATTATATAGGTATAAAGATTCTGCAAAATCCTGACATCAAGGAGACCGACCTCCACATAGACCAATGGATGCCCTACGACACCCAGGACCAATGTGCAGACACGTCGACCGTTGATTCGCTTCAGGCCATCACTAGATGGATGGACACCCACGGCCACGACAGCATCCACACCACCACACAGATAATCATAGCCCCAGGCTACACCTACCACGTAGCGGAGCGCATCATAACGAATTTCCACATGCCGCAGAGCACGCTGCTGCTACTCATATCAGCATTTATCGGCGACGATTGGAAAAAAGTATACAGCTATGCTCTCGACAACGATTTCCGCTTCTTGAGCTACGGCGACAGTTCAATACTGATACCCCGCAAGACAGTATGAAAGACTCACTTGACAGCCTCGTGCCAGAGGTAGACGAACTGGGCAACATCACCGGCGCACTGACGCGCCGCGAAGCACACTGTGGGAGCAAGCGGCTACACCCCGTAGTGCACCTCCACGTGTTCAACAGCAAGGGCGACCTCTACTTGCAGAAGAGACCCGACTGGAAAGACATACAACCGGGCAAGTGGGACACAGCCGTAGGCGGCCACGTGGACCTGGGCGAGAGTGTGGAGCAGGCTCTGCGTCGCGAAGTCAAAGAGGAGATTGGCATTACCGACTATACGCCCGAGCAGGTCAAGCACTATGTGTTTGAATCTGACAAAGAGCGCGAACTGGTCTTCGTACACCGCACTGTCTATGACCTCCCCATCACGCCTGACAAGGAAGAACTCGCCGACGGACGCTTTTGGTCTGCCCAAGAGATACGGGAGAATATCGGCAAGGGCATATTTACCCCCAATTTCGAAAACGAATACCTAAAGGTGCTGGCAACTGGCAGCAAGGAGGACGAAGTCGGCAAGTGAGGTCAGCATGGCCAAGGGGCCACCAATGCAAAATCGATTTCCATAGCAAGCTCAGACTTCATTCAACAGCACTTGTCAGCAGAGGGATTTTTCGACAGCGGGAGTAGAAGTTTGCAGAAAGCCTTGACCAGTGCGACAATCAATCAAAATTCACATCTAAACGCTTTTTGTACAACAAACTACGATATTTTTGTGCAAAAAGTTTTATTTTTGTAGTTGAAAGCGGAATTGCTTCCGCTTCGCAATATCATTGACAATCATTAGAAACTCCAACCTTCACTTTTCTTGAATTTATGAAGAAGAAATCATTGTTAATCGGCATAGCCACTCTCTTCTTACCGATGGCGATGTCGGCTCAGTACACTATCTACCCCATTCCACACAGTCAGACTGCTGGAACGGGCAAAGTAAGTTTCACACAGACCGTAAACGTGATTTGCGACAACGGCATCGACGATGCCACACAGAAGCGCGTCACCAGCGTATTTAAGGAGAAGGGCATCACTACCCATTTTTCTGATGCGGTGTCCAGTTCTGAGTCCAACATATATCTGGGTGTGAAAGGAGCCAATGGCACCACAGAGGCCAAGGCTACAGCCATGGGGCTCAACACCGATGTGCTCTCCAAGGACAGCGTGTTCGACCGCCACGTGCTCGCACTCACTGACGGTGGCAATGGCACAGCCCAGCTCCTGGTGCTCGGCGAGAACACCGATGCAACCTTCATGGGACTCGCCTCGCTCGAGCAGATACTTGACAATGGAATCTCCGACCTCAGCACAGTGACCATAGCCGACTATGCAGACCTCAAGGAGCGCGGCATCATAGAGGGTTTCTACGGCAAGCCCTACGCCAAGAATGTGCGACTTGACCTGCTGCGCTTCATGATGCGCCACAAGATGAACACCTACGTCTACGGCGCCAAGAGTGACCCCTACCACTCGGGCAGCTGGAGCACCCCTTACCCTACGTCAGACCAACTCACCGACAAGCAGAAAGAGTCGGGATTCGTCAGCAGCGAAGACATGCAGGAATTTGCCAGCGTGGCTCACGACACCAAGGTCAATGTGGCATGGGCCATCCACCCGGGCAACAGTCTGCTCAACAGCTCAACGGTAATCGACGACATCATGTCGAAGTTCAGCAGCATGTATGACCTCGGCTTCCGCCAGTTCGCCGTATTCTGCGACGACGTGAGCATACCCAGCACCGAAGACGGCATGAACCTCACCGCCCAGCGCGTAGGCGACCTGCAGAGAGCCATCGAGGCAAAGTGGAACATAGCAGGAGCAGCACCCGCCGACACCGTCAAGCCCATTCGCTTCACTCCGCAAATCTACTGCCGGTCGTTCGCAGGTAGCGAGACTCAGTACAACAATTTCTTCAAGGCCCTCAGTTCAATGCCCGCCAACGTGACCGTCTACTATACGGGCGGCGCAGTGTGGTCAGTGCCCAACAACAACGACCTCAACACGGTGCAGAACCAGTTTGGCCGTGAGGTGATATGGTGGTGGAACTACCCCTGCAACGACAATGGCACAGGACCTAACGAAATCTACCCGATGGACATGTACAGCAATTTCTACGACATGCCCAACGTCAACAGCAACAGCACCCTGCCCTCAAGCATAACCGCAAGCCGACAGGGCATCATCTGCAACCCCATGGAGCAAGGCGAAGCCTCCAAGACCCCATTATTCTCGGCTGGCGATTTCGGCTGGAACAACAAGGCTTTCAACAATCTTCAGTCGTGGGAGGCATCGTTCAAAGGTGTGCTGCCGGGCAATGAGAAGGCTCAGAAAGCCTACCGTTTCCTCGCCCCTTACCTCAGCAAGAACGACCCCGCATCGCTCAACACCCTTATCACCAAATTCAAGAGCAATGGCAAGACTGATGACCTCATCAGTCTCATGGACGAGATTATCGCCAACTGCGACGTAATCTCCTCTCTTGAAAACTCTGAGACCGATGGTGAGCGACTGCTCTACACCGACATCAAGCCCTGGGTGCTGCGCCTCCGCTCACTGGCGGCCACTACTACCAATATGCTCAACGTGACCTCCAGCGACAATCGCGACGAAGCTTGGAGCAAATATATCACTCTCGTCAATAACGACATACCTTCGCTCAGCACCAACAGCGACTTCATGGCGCACCACATGTCGGGCTTCGGCAGCGACTACATCACCACCTCTGAGCGACTCGCCCATGCGTCCTATCGCTATCTCACGCCTTTCGTGACCGAATACCTCAAGGACAATGCTTGCAACAATATCTTTGGTGAAAAGACCACCAAGGCCAAAATTGTAACCAACGTGGAGAACCTTGGTGCCATACCCACCGTGACCCTCGCCACCGCTCGTGTCTACATGATGCCAGGCGTGGGGACCACCACACTCACCCCAGGCGGATATGTAGGCTACGAACTCCCCGAAAACCGCCTTGTGAGCTCTGTGAAGATTGACGACAGCTATACTGACGGCAATCCGTTTGTCACCCTCGTGAGCGGCAACGGTAGTCAATGGGAACAGATTGTTGACAACAACTGTCCTATCGACTATATGCGCTACTTGGTCATCAAGAACGTGACAGACGAGGATCAGGTGCTCAGATTGTCGGTCACCAAGAATACTGTCAATTTCGTCAACTCCGCAGCCAAGGTTTCAGCCACATCTGTCCCCGCCGAAAATTTCTGGAACAACCACACTGCCGCCCTCATGTGTGATGGTGACTACAACACCTACGTCTGCCTCAACCAGAACCAGGCTGCCAGCGACACCTACCAGATTACACTTGCCGACACTACCGAAATAAGGAACGTGCGCATCTGTATGGGAACCACCAACAACGACTACGCCATCGCTGCCAACGTGCAGATATCACCCGACACCAAGAAATGGACTACACTGCGTGTGCTCGGCACCAAGAACCAGAAGTATTCCATCGACCTGCCACAAAACATCGTGGTAGGCACAGCCGACGGCAACGATGTCATAGCTACCGACTTTGCCCCTTTCTCCCCCAACAAGGGCGAGATGACCCCGACCAAAGCCAAGTATGTAAGGTTCAAACTCACCAGCGTGCCCTCAAAGAAATGGCTCCGTCTGTGTGAGATAGAAGTGAACGGTGCTAACGTCACGACCATGCCCGACCTCGCCACCGCAGGTGGCATAGCAGTACCGGCAGGCGTTGATCGCAACGCTACCACTTCCACCGCAGCCTACGAGCTTAGCAGTGCTGCTGCCAACAATCTCGTATACAACCTCTCTGCCGTCAACAAGACTGAGAGCGTGAAACTCTATTGCAACCCCGACAATGTGCCAACCGATGTGACTTATGCCGTCACCACCGATGGCACCACATGGCAGGAAGTGGAGCCTACCTCCAGCAATGGTGTGCTCACACTCACGCTCAACGAAGAGCAGGGAGCTGCCACTCAGCTGAAACTCACATGGCCCAAGTCTGCCGACACACCCGTCATATATGAGATATCCGAAAACACTACGTCAGATGCTCTGCCCATCATCACCGCCATTCAGGCTGTGACGACCGATGGCAACGGTCAGCAGAGCGTGACACTACATAGCCAAGGCAATCTGCTCTTGGCTCAATCTGGTGTAGCCATGTCGCGCGTTGAGGCTTACACCCTCAACGGACAGGGCATCTACAGCCAAAACCTCGGGGGAGCATACGAAGCTACCATACCCGCTGTCGGAAGTAAGACCCTCATCGTCCGCATATCGCTCAAGGACGGTCAGAGCCAATCTTTCAAAGTGGTGAAATAAGAGTGATGGGTGGATAAATAAACACAAAGCACCCAAAATCTGACACGAACCAAAAAAGCGAGGCTGCGTCAATCAAGACGCTGCCTCGCTTTTTTGGTTCGTATGCTTTATTGGTGATGCGCTATTGCCATTTCGACTCGGTCATCAGGCTTGTGTGTGTGAAAGAAAGAGTGTGTACAACAAGACAGAATATACATCTGAGCCTTGTTAGACAAGTGGCATAGCACTAGACTCGACTAGTATTCGTCGTTAGCATAGAGCATGCTGAAGTTGAGCTGTTTCCAGTCGAGCACTTCCTCTTCTTTGAAGAAGCGGCGTATTTCAGCGGCAGCTGTACGTGGTCCGTCACTAGCATGAACAATGTTCTCTTGGAAGCTCATGGAGTAGCAACCGCGTATAGTATTAGGATTGGCATTGCGACCGTTGGTAGCTCCGGTGAGGTTGCGCACCACGTTGATGGCATCAACACCCTCAAGCACCATAGCAACCACAGGACCCGCCATCATGCTATCCTTGACCCGCTGGAAAAAAGGCTTGTCGGCCAGGTGGGCATAGTGTTCAGAAAGAATTTCGTCATCAAGCTGCATCATCTTCATGCCGGCTATGCGAAGACCTTTCTTCTCAAAAATGGAGATTATCTCGCCGATGAGGGCTCGCTGCACCGTGCAGGGCTTGAGCAGAACAAGAGTTTTTTCAAGTGCCATGAATTATTAGTTTCGTTGGATGAGTATATAGCTTTTTAGGTTATTGCCACGGCGGGCATACTGGGTGCGAAATTAAAAATTTTTATTCATTTCGCAAAGAATATTCACTCTTAAATTGCTGTGCGCACGGTGTGTGAACACTTGAGCTCTACGCTTAGGCAAATAACAAAGAATTGTTGACATAAGAAAAACAAAGGCAGAAACAAATATAATATTACCATAGTGTTTAACAATGGTTACAGAAAAAATTTTTAATTTTGCGGGCGCAATGGGACCCCCTTGTAATCGGCCGAAAAAACTATTCATATTATAATATACACATAACACTAACAATCGAGTTATGAACTTTACCCTATTTGCAACCGTCTTGCTGACAGGCATCTTGTTTGTCGCGCTCGTGGTGACACTGGCAAAGCTCTTTGCCCCGCGTTCATTCAACGGGCAGAAGATGGAGTCGTATGAGTGCGGCATCCCGACGCGCGGAAGTTCATGGGCGCAGTTCCATGTAGGCTACTATCTGTTCGCCATTCTGTTCTTGATGTTTGACGTGGAGACGATGTTCCTATTCCCATGGGCCACCGTGGCTGGTAGTCTTGGAACGAGCGGACTGCTGGCAGTGTTGTTTTTTCTCGTAATATTGGTTCTGGGTCTTGCCTACGCCTGGAGGAAAGGAGCACTGGTATGGAAATAAAGAAGAGAGCCAAGATTAAGTCTATCCCCTACGAAGAGTTCAAGGACAACGAGACTTATGAAAAACTTGTAGAAGAACTTAATGCCAATGGGACCAACGTAATTGTCACAACCCTGGACAATCTTATAGACTGGGGACGCAGCAATTCGCTTTGGCCCCTGACTTTTGCCACAAGTTGCTGTGGCATAGAGTTTATGGCCGTATGTGCCGCACGCTATGACATCGCACGCTTCGGTTTTGAGGTAACACGCAACAGTCCACGTCAGGCCGACGTGATATTGGTGAGCGGCACCATAACCACCAAGATGGCCCCCGTGCTCAAGAGACTCTACGACCAAATGGCCGACCCTAAATATGTGGTAGCCATTGGCGGGTGCTCCATAAGCGGAGGTCCGTTTACCAAGTCGTATCACGTGCTTAAGGGTGTTGACAAAATCATACCTGTCGATGTATACGTGCCCGGATGTCCACCGCGTCCCGAGTCGTTCCTCTATGGCATGATGCAACTGCAGCGCAAGGTGAAGGTGGAGCAATTCTTCGGCACCACCAACCGCAAGCAAAAACAACCTACTAAAGAGTAAGCCCATAACCACCTATATTATGACCTTAGACAATATCAAAACTCTGGAGCCGGCAACGCTGCGCACAGAAATGAAAGCCCTCAAGGAGGCAGGCTACGACTTCCTGGTTAACCTCGTGGGCATGGACTGGGGCGAAGAGGGCGGCCTCGGGACGGTGTATGAACTAGAGAACACCACTACCCACGACACGGCATGGCTCAAAACCTCTACCACCGACAGGGAAAACCCAGTGTTGCCCACTGTGAGCGACATGTGGGACATAGCCAACATCTATGAGCGCGAAGTCTTTGACTTCTACGGCATCAAATTTGCGGGACACCCCGACATGAGACGCATCTTCCTGCGCGAGGACTGGGTGGGCTACCCCATGAGGAAAGACGACAAGCCGGAGGAGCAAAACCCCTTCAACATGACCAACGAGCCGCTGGCTGACACTACTACGCAGTATGACCTTCAGCCGAATGGCACCTTGACCTCAAGGCAGAACACTATATTCACCGAGGACGACTATGTGGTCAACATTGGACCGCAGCACCCCAGCACCCATGGTGTGCTACACTTCAGAGTGGCTCTCGATGGTGAGATTATCAAGAAGATTGACCCAGTGTTGGGCTACATACACCGCGGCGTGGAGAAGCTCAACGAATCATACACCTATCCGCAGACCTTGGCTCTGACCGATCGTCTGGACTACTTGGCAGCCATGCAGAGCCGTCATGCGCTGTGCATGTGTATAGAGAAAGCCATGGGCATTGAGGTGAGCGACCGAGTGCAAGTAGTGCGCACCATACTCGACGAGTTGCAGCGTATTGACTCTCACTTGCTCTTCTTCAGCTGTCTGTGTCAGGATATGGGCGCCACTACGGCTTTTCTCTACGGTTTCCGCGACCGCGAGAAGATTCTCGACATCTTCGAGGAGACATGCGGCGGACGCCTCATTATAAACTACAACACCATAGGCGGCTTGATGGCCGACATTCACCCCAACTTCCAGAAGAGAGTAAAAGAGTTCATACCCTACATGCGCAAGAATATCAAGGAGTATCACCAGATATTCACTGGCAACGTAATCTTTCAGAACCGCTCAAAGGGTGTGGGCGTGCTGACTAAGGAGCAGTGTATCAGCTTCGGCTGTACGGGCGGCACAGGGCGTGCTTCGGGCTGGGCCAACGACGTACGCAAGAATCACCCCTACGCAGCCTATGACAAAGTAGAGTTCAACCAGGTGCTCCGCACCGAAGGCGACAGTTTCGCACGCTACATGATAAGGCTTGACGAAATTCTCGAGAGCCTCAACATCATTGAACAGCTCATAGACAACATACCTGAGGGTAACTACAAGGAAAAGACCAAGCCTATCATCAAGGTGCCCGAGGGAACTTACTATCAGGCTGTAGAATCAAGCCGTGGCGAATTCGGCGTATTCCTTGAGAGCAAGGGCGACAAGAGCCCCTACCGCTTGCACTACAGGTCGACGGGTCTGCCACTCGTGGCAGCCATGGACACTGCATGCCGCGACTTCAAGATTGCCGACCTCGTGACCATAGGCGGAACCCTCGACTATATCGTGCCCGACATTGACCGTTAAGCACGGGAGACATACTCTTAACATCCAACGAAAATTAAAACACTACAAAAGAAATGTTTGATTTCAACACCGTAACACAATGGATTGACAACCTGCTTGTCTCCGTCATGCCGGGCTGGGCTGCCACACTGACAGAGTGTGTGCTGGTGGCTCTTGCCGTCATCACGCTGTACGCGGTATTCGCCATTATCCTTATTTATATGGAGCGAAAAATATGCGCATTCTTCCAGTGCCGTCTCGGTCCTATGCGTGTAGGAAAATGGGGATGCATACAGGTCGTGTCAGACGTACTCAAAATGCTCACCAAGGAAATTATTGAGCTGCGCAACGTTGACCGTCTGCTGCACCACGTCGCACCGTTCTTGGTGATCGTGGCGTCTATGCTCACATTCTCTTGTCTGCCTTGGAACAAAGGTGCGGGCATCATCGACTTCAACGTCGGAGTCGTGTTTTTCCTCGCTTCGGGCAGCATAGGCGTGGTGGGAATTCTGCTCGCCGGCTGGAGTAGTAACAACAAATACGCTCTCATAGGCGCCATGCGCAGTGGAGCGCAGATTATTAGCTACGAGGTCTCCATCGGACTGACCATGCTCTCCATGATAGTGCTGACTGGCACAATGTCGTTCAGCGAGATTTGTCAGCAGCAAGCCGATTTGGGCTGGAACATTTTCCGCGGTCACATTCCAGCTGTGTTGGCTTTCATCGTATACCTAATAGCGGGCAATGCTGAGTGCAACCGTGGTCCGTTTGACATGCCCGAAGCCGAGAGCGAGCTTACGGCAGGCTACCACGTGGAGTATTCGGGTATGGATTTCGGCTTCTACTATTTGGCCGAATACCTCAACCTGTTTATCTGCGCTGGCATGGCCAGCACCATATTCTTGGGCGGTTGGGCACCACTCCACATCTGCGGTCTTGATGCGTTCAACAACGTGATGGACTATATCCCCGGATTTGTGTGGATGATTGGCAAAACCTTATTTGTGGTATTCCTGCTGATGTGGATTCGCTGGACTTTCCCTCGCTTGAGGATAGACCAGCTGCTCTCGCTGGAGTGGAAATATCTGATGCCAATAAGTCTAGTAATCCTCACGGTGATGGCGCTGTGCGTATCATTCGGTTTAACCCTGTAACTACAAGACAATGTCAACAAATAATTATTTCTCAGGCTTGGTGTCCGGCATCAAATCGCTAGCTGTCGGCATGGGTGTGACAATGAAGGAACTCTTCACCCCCAAGATTACGGAGCAATATCCCGAAAACCGCAAGGAGCTGAAAATGTTTGACCGCTTCCGTGGCAGACTGATTATGCCCCACAATGAAAACAACGAGCACAACTGTGTGGGCTGCGGCCTATGCCAAATGGCGTGTCCCAACGGAAGTATAAAAGTAACTAGCGAAACCTATGAAACAGAAGACGGCAAGAAGAAACGCCGCCTTGTGAAGTATGAGTATGACCTGGGGTGCTGCATGTTCTGCGAACTATGCATCACGGCGTGTCCGAGCAAGGCCATTGAGTTCTGCACGGAGTTTGAAAACGCAGTATTTGACCGTTCAAAACTCGTAACACAACTTAATCACCCTGGCAGCAAAGCGGCAGAAAAGAAGCCGGTGGCAAAACCTGCCCCCAAGGCTCAGGCTTCTGCCCCAGCAGCTACAAAGGCTTCAGTTCAGGCAACTGCCAAGGAGTCTGCCCCAGCACCTGCCAAAGAGACTGCTTCGACAACTACTCAAGATTCAAAGTCTGATGCAGGCAACACAACAAACGAAAAACAAGCAGCCGTATGATAACTGAAACTATAGTCTTTGCGATTTTGGCAGCCATCATCGCAATATTCTCCATTCTCTCCGTCACGACCAAGCGCATTATACGCGCCGCCACCTACTTGCTCGTGGTGCTCTTCGGCACGGCAGGTGTATATTTCCTCTTGGGCTACACCTTCCTTGGCGCAGTGCAGATAATGGTCTACGCTGGCGGTGTCATTGTGCTCTACGTGTTTGCAATAATGCTAACGGGCAAGACCGTCACCACAGAGCAGAAGCGCCTTAGCGTGAAGAAACGCTGCGCAGCTCTCATCGCTACGCTCATAGGCGCAGGGCTATTGATGTTCACCTTTGCCGCACGTCAGTTCGGCAGCATCGCACTCAACAGTTCTGTGACCAACGAGTCGGCATCTCCCATCAAGGACTTGGGCAGCAGACTGCTGTCGTCGGGTCCTGGCGGCTATCTGCTTCCGTTTGAGGCCGTCAGCGTGTTGCTGCTCGCTTGTATCATAGGCGGACTGATTATAGCACGCAAACGTTAAACCCACAAGAAACTGAGACACACTATGAATATCACTATTGACTATTTCCTGATACTTTCCGCCATAATGCTTGGTGCGGGTATGTACGGTTTCTTCACCCGCCGCAACACTCTGGCCATTCTTATTTCCATTGAGCTCATCCTCAATGCCGCCGACCTCAATTTTGCGGCTTTCAACCGTCTTTGTGATACAGCGGGCACGGAGGGTTATGTATTCACCCTGTTTTCGATAGCCATCTCGGCAGCGGAAACGGCCATCGCCATCGCAGTGATGATAAACATCTACCGGATGCTCAAGAGCAACCTTGTAGACGAGCTTGACAACCTGAAATGGTAATAACTACTCAAAAACCAGACACACAATGTTTTCATACACACTTCTGATTATACTGCTTCCGCTGCTGAGCTTCCTTATTCTCGGCATTGCGGGCAAATGGCTCAGCCACAAAACGGCGGGGTGGATAGGCACCTTGTCGCTAGCGGCAGTGACAGTGCTGTCGTACTGCACGGCCTACGATTATTTCTTTGTCATCGGACGTGATGCTGTCACCCACGCCTTTGAGCGCCAGATTCCGTTCAACTTCACATGGTTGCCGTTCTTCGACGAGGGTCTGCACTTCGACATGGGTATAATGCTCGACTCCATCTCTGTCATGATGCTCATTGTGATTTCCACCGTCAGCTTCATGGTGCACATCTATTCATTTGGCTACATGAAGGGCGAGAAGGGTTTCCAGCGCTACTATGCTTTTCTGTCGCTGTTCACCATGTCGATGCTCGGGTTGGTAGTAGCCACCAACATCTTCCAGATGTATCTCTTCTGGGAGCTTGTGGGTGTTAGTTCCTACTTGCTCATTGGCTTCTACTATACATTGCCGGCTGCCATCGCTGCCAGCAAGAAGGCATTTATCGTAACTCGCTTCGCTGATTTGTTCTTCCTCATCGGCATTCTGATTTATGGTTTCTACACAGGTTCCTTCAGTTTTGCTTTCGACACAGATTCAGGTCTACAGAGCTATGCACAGGCAGGCTTCATACTGCCCCTCGCCCTGACACTGATGTTTATTGGCGGTGCGGGCAAGAGCGCCATGTTCCCGTTGCACATATGGTTGCCTGATGCTATGGAGGGTCCAACTCCGGTCAGCGCCCTCATCCATGCCGCCACGATGGTCGTAGCAGGTGTATTCCAGGTTGCCCGCTTGTTCCCGCTGTGGGTTACCTATGCACAAGATTGGATGCCTGTAATCATCTGGGTGGGTGTATTCACCGCGTTCTACGCTGCCGCAGTGGCATGCGCTCAGAGCGACATCAAGCGTGTGTTGGCATTCTCCACCATATCGCAGATAGCCTTCATGATGGTAGCGTTGGGTGTGTGCACCGAACTGCAAACTGGCCACAGCCACCCTGGAAGCGTAGGCTACATGGCGTCAATGTTCCACCTCTTCACTCACGCTATGTTCAAGGCGTGTCTGTTCCTCGGGGCAGGTTGCATCATCCACGCTGTTCACAGCAATGAGATGAGTGCTATGGGCGGTTTGCGCAAATATCTGCCACTGACCCACATCACGTTCCTCATTTCGTGCCTCGCCATCAGCGGCATTCCGTTCTTCTCGGGTTTCAGCAGCAAGGACGAAATCATCTCGGCATGCATGGCCTATAGTCCACTGGTTGGCTGGATTATGACTGGCATTGCAGCAATGACCGCATTCTATATGTTCCGTCTGTACTACGGCATATTCTGGGGTACTGAGAACAAAGAGCTCCACGCCGCTCACCACCCACACGAAACCAAGATAATGACTTTGCCACTCGTAGTGCTGAGCGTCATCACTGTGGGTGTGGGCATCTATACCACCTTGGCAGGCTTCGGTCTGTTTGAGGGCTACAGTTTCGGTTCGCTCATTAGCGCTGATGGTCAGGACTATCGCATACACTTCGACCTCAGCGTGGCAAGTTGCTCCACCATCATAGCCATCATCTCTATTTGCTTGGCCACCTATATCTTCAAGGGCGAAACCCAGCCGATAGCAGTGAAGATGAAAGCCGCCCTGCCGAAATTGCACCGCTGGGCATACAAGCGTTTCTACATGGACGAGGTTTATCAGTTCGTCACACACCGCATTATCTTCGGTCTTGTCAGCAAGCCTATAGCGTGGTTCGACCGCCACGTAATCGACGGCTTCTTCAATTTCCTGGCTTGGGGCACAAATGCGGCATCCAACGGCATCAAGGGTCTGCAGAGCGGTCGCGTGCAGCAATACGCCTTGGTTTACCTCATAGGCACGATAGTACTTATCGCATTATTACTAATCTTCTAAAACACTATCAACGATATGAATTTTCTGTCATTATTTGTACTGATTCCTGCAGTCATGCTGCTTGGTCTGTGGCTGGCTAAAGGCGTGAAGGCCGTGCGCGGCGTGATGGTCGTTGGTAGCTCTGCCTTGCTTGCGCTGGCAATTTGGCTGACGCTTGACTTTCTCGGACAGCGTGCCGCAGGCAACGACGCTGAGATGCTCTATCAGGCAGCGTTCACATGGTTCGAACCGCTCCACATATCCTATCGCACTGGTGTCGACGGCATCTCGGTGGCCATGCTCCTTCTGAGTGCCATCATAGTGTTTACCGGCACCTTTGCCAGCTGGCGTCTCTCGCCCAACCTGAAAGATTACTTCTTGTGGTTCACCCTTTTGTCGATGGGTGTATTCGGGTTCTTCATAAGCATCGACATGTTCATGATGTTTATGTTCTATGAGATAGCCCTCATCCCCATGTATCTGCTCATCGGAGTGTGGGGCAGTGGTCAGAAGGAATATGCTGCCATGAAGCTCACCCTGATGCTGATGGGTGGCTCTGCATTCTTAATGATTGGTATCTTCGGCATCTTCTACGGTGCAGGTGGCGAAACGATGAACATACTCGACATAGCCAACCACACCAACGGCGCCCACCCCATTGAGTTTGCCCAGCAGTGCATTTGGTTTCCGCTGACATTTATCGGCTTCGGTGTCTTGGGAGCGTTGTTCCCCTTCCACACATGGAGCCCTGACGGTCACGCTTCGGCACCTACCGCAGTGTCCATGCTCCATGCCGGTGTGCTGATGAAGCTCGGTGGTTACGGCTGCTTCCGCATTGCCATCTTCCTCATGCCAGAGGCTGCCAACGAGCTCAACTGGATATTCTTGATACTGACGGGCATCTCGGTTGTCTACGGTGCTATGAGCGCTTGCGTACAGACCGACCTCAAATACATCAATGCCTACTCTTCAGTGAGCCACTGCGGCCTTGTGCTGTTCGGCATCTTGATGCTCACCACCACGTCTACGGTGGGTGCCATTCTGCAGATGCTGTCTCACGGCTTGATGACGGCCCTCTTCTTTGCCCTCATCGGTATGATATACGGACGCACCCACACGCGCGACGTCAACAAGATGACCGGTTTGATGCAGATTATGCCGTTCCTGAGCGTATGTTTCGTCATTGCCGGTCTCGCCAACCTCGGTCTTCCGGGCTTGAGCGGCTTCGTAGCCGAAATGACGATATTTGTTGGTTCGTTCCAAAATGCTGATGTCTTCCACCGCGTGCTTACCATCATGGCCACATGTTCCATCGTGGCAGCAGCAGTCTACATCTTGCGCATGGTGGGCAGAATGCTGTACGGTGTATGCACCGACGAGCACCACAAGCAACTTAGCGATGCCACATGGGAAGAGCGCTTTGCCGTAATTTGTCTCATCATAGCCATTGCGGGCATAGGTCTTGCTCCTGCCTGGATAAGCAACCTTATCAACGGAAGTGTCGCTCCTATTATTGAAGCTGTGAAGAGCGCTGGTCCGCTGGTATCGTCATGCAACCCTTTCATGTAATTCATTAACACGCCAAAATCATTCCAAAAAAGATGGACTACTCACAATTTCTAAATATGGGTCAGGAACTATCGCTGCTTGCAGTGATAATAATCTTGTTTGTGGCTGACCTCTTCATGTGTACCGACCGCAAGGACGGCAAGGGTGTTCTCAACACGCCGCTTCCCGTCATCTTGATGATTGTCCACACGTTTATCGGCATTCTTCCGCTTATAGCTGCATGTACAGACAGTTGCACCTGCAGCAGCGTAGCCTTCGGCGGCATGTATATCACCAATGTCATGACTACCGTAGTGAAGACCATTCTATCTGTCGGCACCCTCATAGTGTTCCTCACTGCCCACGAGTGGCTCAAGCTACCCGAGATGGCCAACAAGCAGGGCGAATACTATATGCTCACCCTCTCCACTCTGTTGGGTATGTATTTCATGGTCAGCGCAGGTCATTTCCTAATGTTCTTCATCGGACTTGAACTGGCATCGGTGCCCATGACAGCACTGATAGCCTACTCCAAGAAGTCGCAAGAAAGTGCCGAGGCATCTGCCAAATACATACTCACTGCCCTATTCTCGTCAGGACTGATGCTCTACGGCATCTCGCTCATCTATGGCACGACAGGCACACTCTATTTTGAAGCCGCTGGCAAGGCAATGGTTGCGACCGACCCCGTGCAAATAGCAGCTTTAGTACTCTTTATCGGAGGCATTGGATTCAAGATTTCGCTCGTGCCGTTCCACCTTTGGACAGCTGATGCCTACCAGGGAGCACCAACACCCGTGACATCCTACCTGAGCGTCATCTCTAAGGGTGCTGCAGCCTTTGTACTCTTCACAGTGCTCTACAAAGTGTTTGCCCCAGTCATTGACCATGCCAATTTGATTTTCTTCTGGATCATCGTGTTGTCCATAACATTGGCCAACATCTTCGCTATTCGCCAGAACAACCTCAAGCGCTTCATGGCATTCTCGGCCATCAGCCAAGCCGGCTATCTTGTGCTCGGCGTGATGGGAGCCACCCCACAGGGTATGACCGCCATAGTCTACTACCTGCTGGCATATATGGTAGCCAACCTCGGAGTGTTCCTCATCATCAACATCACCGAACAGCGCAGCGGCAAGATTAACATATCTGACTACGACGGCTACTACAAGACTAATCCCAAGTTGGCTTTCCTCATGACACTTGCCCTGTTCAGCCTCGCCGGCATCCCACCCTTCGCAGGCTTCTTCAGCAAGTTCTTCATGTTCATGGCAGCCTTCAAGGCAGGTTTCGCAGTATTGGTCTTCATCGCCCTGGTCAACACGGTGATATCACTCTACTACTATCTGCTCATCGTCAAGGCCATGTACATCAAGCCCAATGACAACCCGATAGCAACTTTCAAGACCGACGGTTACACCAAGGTTGGTCTCTTCGTCTGCACCGCCGGTGTAGTGTTGTGCGGTATCATCAGCTGGTTCTACACCTATATCAGCCAGTTTAGCTACGGACTCTAACAGTCCAGCCACGAACTCTAATAACGCGCCAAGCGGTCATCCGCCAACAGCGCCCCAACCTTCCCAAAGCGGCAACAAGGAGCAATATCCCTTGTTGCCGCTTTTTTATTGCTGTCCGCTGAAACTTTTTGGGCGCCATAGAGGATTTTGAAGAAGACTGGGATATTTCTGACGACTATGTTAATGGCATCAAGAATGAGATAACAGACTTCTATGTAATGCCTAATAATCCAGACGCCATTCTCCTTTCACATGCTGATGACTAATGGAGTGAGGTAATTAACAGAAAGGGGAGGCTTAAAGTGGAAGTCTGTTGCCCTCCCTCCTGCCCTTTCGCGGGCAGCTATAATTTTGGGTATTGCTGTCCGGTAAAATGCTTATATTTGTTCATGGCTGCTCCTTATTTTCGCTAACAACAGAAGTAACCAAAAGGGCTGATACTTCGTGAGAAGTGTCAGCCCTAACTTATATCGCTCTGAAAAGTTTTACCAGACAGCAATCGGCGGAAATATTTGAGTATTTCGGGCGAAATGCGATTACACATCTGCGGAAGTTGATGTCCGTTTCCGCCGGAATTGCGGTGTTTGTTCAATCACATTTTCCATTTGATGAAAGCATAGCATAGGGAGCGCATTGAATTTTGTTTGCGTACCGCCTCGTAAGATTGCGGCAACAGTCATGTGACGTGATGGCTCCGCATTGGTTAATTATGGTCAAGCCAGGTGAAACGCTCTGGACAGTAATCGATATTCTGACTGGGGTTGTGCATGCCCATTATGGCAGGGGTCAAATGTTTACCATAGAGCACCACCTTGAGCTT
>CAVCAW010000036.1:0-6949 GCA_963600315.1 Bacteroidaceae bacterium
CCACGTGGGCGTGTGGATTGAAACCATTGATGACAGGCGGCTCGGCAGGTCATTCGTGTGTCACGCCCCACGTGGGCGTGTGGATTGAAACCAATATGGTCTTGGTCGTGGCCTGTATGAATTGCAGTCACGCCCCACGTGGGCGTGTGGATTGAAACCTTGACTATTATCGCCACCTGTGCGAGCAGCGTGTCACGCCCCACGTGGGCGTGTGGATTGAAACTTGTTAGCTGCCCCTCCAGTTACATCATTCGGGGTCACGCCCCACGTGGGCGTGTGGATTGAAACACCTTGACAAGAGTGGACATAGTGTATCGGATGGGTCACGCCCCACGTGGGCGTGTGGATTGAAACTTAACAAGACTCTTGCAGAAAGCCCGAGAGTAAGGTCACGCCCCACGTGGGCGTGTGGATTGAAACCTGTCGAAACCACCAACTTTACAAGCTGGCTGTGTCACGCCCCACGTGGGCGTGTGGATTGAAACTTCCGTATTTTCGGAATGGCAAACAACCATGTTGTCACGCCCCACGTGGGCGTGTGGATTGAAACTGACCTGTCACAGGGGCAGCAAGACCAACTTGCGTCACGCCCCACGTGGGCGTGTGGATTGAAACGCATCACAACTATATGTTGCAGACCTTTTGGAACTCAATGGCCCTGGCGGTCGTGCATATGGCGATGGTATGTATGTAGCTACATCTGCATGGACAGGCTCTCGTCTGCGTCAGCTAACAGATATTGCCAAACAAGTTGCTCGTAGCGATAGTGAATGCTATGGACATGGCAAACACACCCTTTCTGAAATGACATGGACGAGAACGCCAAGAATTATCAAGCAGAGCGATTTGCATGAAATGTGGAGAAAGTTGACTCCTGAGCAAAGAAGGCAATTTGGAAATCACGGAAATACATACGCTTGTGCTCTCGGATATGACGCTATGTATTGCGATGGTCCTAATTATATGGTAATATGGAATAGGTCTATTATCGCAGTAAAGAAGAAATAAAATAAAGGGATTGCATTTCTCTGTGCAATCCCTTTGTCTTTAATAATAGGCGATAATATCATCAATCTTGATATTGTTGTCGATGATATTTTGAAGTCTCGTCTCGTCATACATCAGAGCCATTCCGATATAATCAGCAGAGAGCTTTATTTTTCCATCATCGGTTACGAGCCAATAATCCTGAATGCGATAAATGCCGTCTTTTTTCTCTATCTTTGCCCAAATCTGACAACTGCAAGGATTTTCCTTTTCCATCCTGAGAGCGGTTTCCAATGCCTGTTTCTCTCTCTTGAAATGAGGGCAATCTTGTATTGCGTTGGTATGCTTTTCTGCAAACTCAGGGTGAGCGTCCATTCGGCCTTTCGCATTCTCGTAAAGACGCTTTAATTCGTCTTGACCTATTCTAAACCTGTACTCCATATCTCTAATTATTTGGATTGTGCCTTTTGTTTCAGATGCCCGACCTTAATCGTTGAATACTTGTTCTCGTATTCCGACTTGCCTCTCAGTGCATTCGTCAGCGACTTATAAGCAATCCCGACCTTATCCTTAGGGATGCAGTCGTAGATGGCTTTCAGAGAGCCGCAATAGAAATCTGTCTCTCCATTGTGAGGCTCTTTCAGTTTGATGTGTACTACTTTCATGCTTCAATTTGCAAAATTACTTATTTGCGGCGATTTCCCACGAGTTTTGCTCAGAAACGAGGATTTATCGCATCATTCATCGAAAATCGCAGGAAACCCCGTAAATGATTGTTATTTCAGCTTCAAATACTCATTCGCTATGTCTTCCATATATTCCGCATAGACATGAGGAAATCTCACGCCATAGTCATCGGCTTCATTACGAAGGTTCTTTGCGATGTTCTTAACTCTCTGAGCCATCATTGTGGCTTTGATGATTTTCTCTTTCTGCGTTGCCATAATCTTATTTGTTTATATCGTTAATCAATCGTGAGTTCAGGTCGCTCAGAGCGTGCCAAAGACGCTCGTAGTCTTTCTCATACTTTGTGCATCTGAGACACATTCCTGCATCGGCAATCCGCTTGCTTCCCTGATAGATGGACTTCTGCGCCCATTTCAATTCTTGTTGTGTCATGGTTATTTCTCCTTTCTTGCTTTGTGTTTTGATGCTGCCTTATTCATCATTGCATCCATCTGTTCCTGAGTTGCCTCGTAGATGACCTTGATGCCATGAGTCACGCCCCACGTGGGCGTGTGGATTGAAACAGCAGATGCAACGAGACTATAAGATGCGGCAGCGTCACGCCCCACATGGGCGTTATGTTGAAACTAGTAATTTATCACAAGAAGACCTCCGTTACTCAGGCCTCAGATAGCTGCGAACATAGGTTATTTTTCTGTATTATTTGTAAGTTCTGTGTTCGTTAAAAACGTTTTGAGTTATAAGTTAGACATAGAGCGTCTTGAATTATTGCAACCTGCATATAGACGTACACAAAAAAAAGCGGAATGAGAGAGAATCTCATTCCGCTTTTTTTGTGTCTATACGTATGAGGGCCTATCTGATGGTCTTGACACCGTCCTTGATAGAAATACCCTTATAGTTCTCAGCCACTATGCGACCAGAGAGGTCGTAGCGTGGCTTGTTGGACTGCTGCTTGGTAGACACAGAGCTGATGACAGCTGCGGCAGATGAGGGGGTCAGCACGTATACTTTGGTTTCGCAAGCACCGAGAGTGCCGACTTCCAGTGTGTTGTTGCTAATCTTTTCTTCAGACTTTGACCACACTTCGCGGCAAGTATACTCTTCGCCCTGCTGCATGTAGAGATCAGTGAGCTTGAGTGCCGGAACCTCAACCGACGACTTGCTGCGGTTTGTCACGCAAACAGCCATGCGGTCTTCGCTCAAATCTTTCACGTAGACATCATAGCCCGTGTCTGAATAGTCGGTAGTACCGGTTGAAAGATTTTCCATGTATTCAGCCTGCTGACCAAGAACATCTTGGTTGATGGCGAGAATCTCCGTGTTGGTCAGCGTCGTGATATCTTCGGTGGTAATAAGGGGGTCGGGCATGGTCTGTCCTGAGTTAGCCTCACCGGCAGGGGTCTCGCGGAGGTCGCAGGTCAGAGCCAATGGGCTTGACAGCATGCACCACAACGACATCTGCGAACGTGCCTGAGCATCGGTCAGTCCCGTGATTTTGCCACCATTGCTCTGGTGGTTGGCAGTATTGTTGCTCGGACCACCCAAACCGTGCAGACCGATACACATCATGTCGAGATCATTGAAACGGTTAACTCCGGCATAAGCCCAGAGGCGGCGCACCTCGTCAACACCGGCTATCACACCTGGGCGAGAATTGGTACCAATCCAGTCTTCGCGAGCATCGCTCGTAGCGCGCCAGCTCGAACCACCTGCTTCAGCGCCCCACAACCAAGGTTGGGTCTTGCCCCACTCGCAGATGTTGAATACGAACGGAGTCGTGCCGTTAGCCTTGCGGGTCTCGTTGAGCTTAGCGATGGCATCGCCCATCTGGGTGTAGCTCACCTTGGTGCTCGCCTGACTGTTGCAATAGTCATACTTGAGCATATCCACTCCCCATGAGTCAAACAAGGCTATGTGTTGAGCCTCGTAGCCATAGGAACCTGGTTGATAGTTTTCGCACGTCATCGAACCGGCATCGCTGTAGACGCCCACTTTAAGCTTGTCGTTAATCTGCTTGAGAGCCGATTTCAGACCGACTATGCCTTGTGGGAATTTGCTTGGGTCGTAGGTCAGCGCCGACTTGTCGCTGGTGGGTGTAGCCCAGGCATCATCGAGCACGATGGTAGTGAAACCGGCGTCAATCAGACCATATTTCTGCATACCCTTGGCAATATTCACCATCTTGTCGTGGCTGATGGCACGGGCGAACCAGTTCCAGGTCAGCCAGCTCATCATAGGTGTAGGCGACTGCAGATGATTGCTGACAATCAGGCGAACCTTAGCCTGCTTGGCCTCGTTGTCGCTGCCAGCGATGTTTATTGTGTAGACATATTCGCCCTCTGCTTCGGGAGCTGTGCCTGATACATACTTATAGCAGTTGCCCACGTCCTCACGGTCGTCTTTGAGAGTGAGCGTTGATATTGAGCCAAAGTCAACACCAGTGACCGTTTCGCCTTCGCTCGTAACCAACTTGTGGATATAGGGTGCACCGGGTGTGGCATAGGTCAGCGTGGCGCAAAGCATGGAGGCTGCCGAAGGGTCTTCGATAGTCCAAGCAGAGTTGCCGTCGCTAGCCGTCCAGAGGTTCAGCATGCAACCATAGTCAACACCGCCAGTGAAGTTGAGAGAGGCTGACGACTTAGAGGGTTTGTCGATTGAGCCAGGTATAATAGCTGCCGTTTCGTTGGTGAGCAACAGCAACTGCCAAGTGTTGGCCTCCGACTGGTTAGTGGTATATTTCACGTTGCTGTTGGCGGTAGATTTAGCGTTGCCGCCGTTGCTGGTGGCAGTGTAGTAAAGGTAGCACTGCGCCGTTTGGTCATAGATGTAGTATTTGCCCTGTCCACTCTCTATGAACAAGAACTTGTCCGCTTGGTTGCGCGTCTTGGTGTGAGACAGGTTGTCGTCTACCTTCTTGATGTAAGCCGACGGCATATGGAGCAAATAAGGATAAGTCTTTTCGGCATCAACACTCTCGGTTGGAATAAAGAACTGCACGAAGCTGACGTCAATCTGATAATTGGCGTTGTCAACAGTCACGTTGGCCAGATAGCCGCCGCCCACCTTCACAGTCACGTCTTTGCTCTCAAGAGTTTCAGCCACTACAGACTGGTCACCCTGAGCATTCAATCCACTGAAGTTCTGACCATTGATAGTCACGACAGCGTCGCTGGGCATACCGTCGCTGAAGAGCGTGTAGGTGTGGCTGACACCCACCTCGTTGAAAGTCCAGTTGGAACCGTTGTCTTTGGAGCCGTTGTCGGTCCAGAGTCCGAGCGTCACGCTGCCATCTTGGGGATTGGAATTGCCAACACCCATATACCAGTTGAGGTAGATGCTCGCCACACCGCTAGTGTTGTAGGGCTGAATGTCGTAGGCACCACCGTTAATCTCGTTAAACTTGAAGATGGAGGTCTCGCTCTTGTCGGCAGTCATCGTGACAAATCCTGTCTGGGCGCTGTAGCTTGCCGACTGGGTGTAGCTAACCCACTTGCCAGCCGTAGCATTATACATGTAGTAAGCACCCTCCTCGCCGCTTGCATAGAAGGCAAACTTAGCGTAATTGTCAGAGTTCTGGGTTGGCGACGTAGTGACGTTGCAATAATATCCCTGAGCGTTGACCATTGTGTAAAGGTGCTCAGGATTACCATCAGCCGGCAGAGTCTGACTCACCTCTATCCCAGCCATGGCATTAAGCGCCAGCATCATGAGCGCGGCGCAGAAAGCAATCTTTCGTGCTAGCAGAATTCGCTTCATATATATTAACGTGTTAGTTTATAATAACTTTTGGCAAAGATACTTAAAAAGTTTCGCCTCCCCAAGAAAAAACAGCGCAACTGCCCAAAAATAATGTTGAGCAGACAGAAAAAATCACTTGTTGCAAGACGCAGGACACGCACTATCAAATGAAGAATCAACCACGACCTTCGCCTCGTCACTCTGGGTCACACTCGCCTCGTGCACACTCGCAATAGCTTACACCAAGGTTATTTGACAATTAGACTGGTTGGGGTCATAGTCTAATTGTATTGGTTATTCGTTTTCCGGACAGAATTAGCAAGATTCAGACTGCCGTTCGCCACCTGCGTAGATTACAACAGGTGGAAACGGGTCTGAATCTATCATATTATGTTTTCATGGTATTTTCTAATTCTTGTCGCGGCAGTTATTTAACCATTATTTTTCTCGTCCGTCCGCCTTGCTTGACGATATTGATGCCAGGCTGGAGGTTGTCTAAGCTGCGTCCTTGGGTGTCATAGATTTTCATAGTGCTGTTGTCGACCGCATTGAGCGCATTGATGCCAGTAGTTTTCTCGTCATCGGCAAGGAGAATGAACGTTGAGACACTTGACGCAGTACCACCGAGCCATGCTCTCAGACCGCTTAACGTCACATCGGAGGCAGAGATGACTTGACACATCTTGTTGTCCTCGACTATGTAACCATTGGTGGGCACTTTGGTCGTGGTGTAGCAGCCCGTAAGTTGCCAGCCGTCCTGTTTGGTGCCACAGGTGGGGGCCGTCAATACTGCCACATCGGTAGCAGTGATGGTCGCGTTGTCTTTGAAGGTCTTCACAAACACCGGTTTGCCAGCCTCTATAGTGCCATTCAGCTTGGTCAACTTAATAGTGTCGTCAACTATGCTCATGATATCGTAGTAGCTGCAGTCCGAAACGCTGTCGGCATTCAGGGCAAAGGGCAGGCAGATGGTGCTCCACTTGTTGGCGGTTGCTGGTGTGTAGGTGGCAGTTGATGCGGTGAATGGCACGAGTGTCATAAAGTCCTCACCATCGATGAGCGACAGAGTGTCCACGTGGAGCGGATCTCCGTAGAGGTCATGGATGGTGTTGCCTACCTTATAGTAAGTCTTGAAATAACCGGTCTTGTAGTTGCACATCGTGGCATCAGTATTGTTTGCATCGTATGCCAGCGCACCCTTGAGCGATATGCAGTCTCTAAACATGTCGTCTGAACTCGTCACACTTCCGGTAGTAAACATGGGTCCAGTATAGATTGTTTTAAGCGAAGTGCAATGATTGAACATATTAGACATATTAGACACATTACCAGTATTGAAACTGCTAAGATCAAGCTCAATCAAATTGTAGCTAGAACAAAACATCTCACACATATCTGTCACCCTTGAAGTATTGAATCCAGACAAATCAAGAGATTCCAGCAAACCACAACTAAAGAACATACCAGACATACTCACAACATTGGCAGTATTGAAACTGCTCACATCAAGAGTTTCCAATCCATAGCAATACAT
>CAVCAW010000037.1:0-18788 GCA_963600315.1 Bacteroidaceae bacterium
GGCAGGATTTTTGTGCACTTTTGAGTTTTACCGGACAGCAATATATAGGTATACAGAAAAGTTTGCTAACGAAAAAACGCCTGCGTTTCCTCTCTCTCTGTAGTGAAACGCAGGCGTTTTTTTGTGCTATACATGGAGCTATTCTCCCATGGCCTTGTAGTAATTGAAGAGGGGGTTGGCATACATGGAGAGGATGGATTGGCGCAAGAAGTCGATGTCGGGGTTGGGCAGGTCGATGAGGGCTATGCGCTGTTGCAGATAGTCTTCGAATGTTGTTTTCTGCTCAGCGGTATACATGCCCTTGTCTGCCCAGTCGCTGTTGCCGTTGATGAGGTCGGCGGCTACGTAGTTGCCGGAGTAGAGTTTGTAGCTCTTGTGGATCTCCGTGTTGATTTTGTCTTTGAGCAAGCCATAGACTTCGTTGTTGGCCATGTTGGGGTCGATGGAGTCGAGCCAGTCGTTGAGGCAGGGCGCAGGGCGGAACAGCACTTCGCCTTTCCAGCCGAAGATGCCCGTTCTCATATTGATGAGGTCATCGTCGGGGGCTTTCTTGTGGTCGGGGTTGTCGCGTCTCTGCTGAAACTCTTTGGCCTTGAGATAGTCACACGGGTCATATTCATAGGATATGGCGGTGGGAGTGAGGTTGAGTTGCTTGAGGCGCTCTATGAGCGAACCCTCGCCAGCCATGCCAAACATCTTGATGATGGAGCGCTGTGTCAGGTCGTTGCTGTCCTTGGCGCGACCTTGACGCTGGGCTATCCAGATGTTTTCCTTCTTCTGCTGTACGGCGTAGTGCATATAGGCACTAATCTGTATGCTTGAGCTGAGTTGCTGCTTGATGGTCAGACCGCGGTGTACGATAAACGACTTGTTGACCCTGACCAGCTTCTCTATCCAGGGATAGATGAGGAGGTTGTCGCCTATGGCTATCTCGGTGGTTGTGCCGAAGTCGTTGTCGATGAGCAGCATGCTCAAGAAGGCACTGTCGAGCACTATGTCGCGGTGGTTGGAGATGAAGGTGTAGTTGCCCGACTTGCTCACTGCCTTGCAGTCCATGGTTACTCCCGTAGTCTTTTCTGCCGTCAGGTTTTTGAGGAACGGATAGCAGAAAGCCTTTTGGAAGTCAAGTGGCGACTTGCAGCTCTTGGCTTTCTGCACGAATGCCTCAAATGGCATTTGTGGAAAGACTATTCCAATCACGTTGCGGAACGACTGGTCTTCTATCAGTTCGTCAAGAACGTGCGGCAACTCCTCGGAGGTAAAGGGGCGAATGTCGTCAAATTCAGTCGGTATGTTCATCATCGTGTAGTAGTATTAAGGCCGTATGGCTGATTGCCGCAAGCGCAAGGTTGTTGTTGTACGTGCAAAGTAACAAATTTTTTTTTGCGTAGCAAAATGCCGCATTGTTAATTATGTGTTAAAAAAATGGTGGACGCACACTGGGTTGCCACCTGGCCGGATTAGCGGCCAAAGGCATCTTCGACAATGTCGGCAATGACATCGCCTGGCGTCATGCCGGCAGCTCTGATTTGCTGCGGGATGAAGCTCGTGGCGGTCATGCCCGGAGTGGTATTGATCTCGAGCATGTTGATGGTTTCGTTGCCTTTTTCGCCACTCAGGATATAGTCGATGCGTATGATGCCCCGACAGCCCAGTATGTCGTAGATGCTGGAGGTCAGTTTGCTGACGCGCTCTGCCGTCTGTGGTGCTATGCGTGCGGGAGTGATTTCGTCGACCTTGCCGTTGTATTTGGCGTCGTAGTCAAAGAACTCCTGACTCGTCACCACCTCGGTGATGGGGAATACGCATGCCTTGGTCTTGGTCTTGTAGCAGCCGCAGGTTATCTCGGTGCCTTCGAGCAGTGACTCGATGATGACCTCGTTGTCTTCGTCGAATGCCTTTTCGATGGCGGGGCGCAGTTCAGCGGCGGTCTTGACCTTCGAGACGCCGAAACTGCTGCCGTCGTCGTTGGGTTTAACGAAGCAGGGTAGTCCCAATCGGTCGATGATGTCCTGGTCGGTGTAGGCACTTGCCTGGTCCTTGCGCAACAGTATGCTGTCTGCCACTTTTACGCCCCACGACTTGAGGTAGTTGTTGAGGGTGAACTTGTTGAAAGTCAGTGCTTCGACGAGCACACCGCTGGTGGAGTAGGGCACTTTGAGCAGCTCGAAGTAGCCTTGCAGTATGCCGTTTTCGCCGGGAGTGCCGTGTATGGTGATATAGGCGAAATCGGGCTTGATCTTGCCTTGGGGTGTCATGAACGAAAAGTCATTGCGGTCAACGTCGGCGCGGCTTCCATCTGCCAGCAGGGCTTGCCATGACAGCCCTTTGAGCTCAATGACGTAACTGTCGTATTGCTTGCTGTCGATAAAGGACTGTATGCCCTGTGCGCTGCGCATGGAGACATCGTGTTCTGAACTGTCGCCTCCCGCTACTATTGCTATGATGCGTTTCATAATGTTATTGTGTGTAATGTGTATGTGTTGATGCGTGTTATTGCAGTTGCTTCTGGGTGAAATCCTCCCACTGGTCAATGAGAGCTTGGAAGTCGCTTGCCCAGGGCGAGTTGAAATCCATGTGCTGCCCCGTGGTGGGGTGGGTGAATCCGAGGGTTTTGGCGTGGAGTGCCTGACGTGGGCAAGCCTCAAAGCATTTCCTCACAAACTGGGTGTAGGAACTCTCGGTGGTGCCGCGTAATATCTGATGACCACCGTAGCGTTCGTCGCTGAAGAGTGGGTGACCTATGTGCTTCATGTGGGCGCGTATCTGGTGGGTGCGCCCAGTCTCGAGTCTACACTCTATGAGGGTGGTGTAGCGGTAGCGCCTGAGCACTCGCCAGTGGGTCACAGCGTGCTTGCCTATGTCAGACGCAGGGTCAAACACTGCCATGCGCAGGCGGTCTTTGGGGTCGCGCCCAATGTTGCCCGTCACGGTGCCCTCCATCTGGTCGAAGTCGCCCCACACCAGGGCGTTGTAGAGTCGTGAGGTCGTCTTGTTGAAGAACTGCAGTCCGAGCTTGGTCTTGGCATGGGCAGTCTTGGCTATGACGAGCAGTCCCGACGTGTCTTTGTCTATGCGGTGAACGAGACCCACCTCGGGGTCGTTGGCATCGAAGTCCTTGTTGTCTTTGAGGTGCCACGCTATGGCGTTGACCAAAGTGCCGGTGTAGTTGCCGCAGCCTGGGTGTACCACCAGTCCTGCCGCCTTGTTGACCACCATTAGGTCGTTGTCCTCATAGACCACGTCGATGGGTATGTCTTCTGCCTCAATGGTCGTTTCGTAGCGTGGGCGGTCGAGCATCACGCTCACCACGTCGGCAGGCTTCACTCGGTAGTTGCTCTTGACAGACCTCTCGTTGACATGGATGAAGCCTGCTTCGGCAGCCTTCTGTATGCGGTTGCGCGACACGTTTTGCAGGTGCTCCATGAGGAACTTGTCGACCCTGAGGAGACTTTGTCCCTTGTCGGCCTCTATGCGGAAATGCTCATAGAGTAGAGGCTCGTTGTCGGCTTCAAGCTGCGAGTCGCCGGCGGAGTCGGGAGTAATGTCGTCGTGGGGTAGCATAGAGATTGGCGTAGGGGTTATGATGAGGTGTGGTTAAAACAATTCGAGAATTTCTTCGTCCATAGAGAGGCTGTCGCCCGAGACCATCTCCTCCTCGCTGTAAGAGTAGCCCCTGCCTATCACGAGGGTTAGGGGAGTGGTGAGCTTCACTTTGGCTCCAGCCGAAATGGTGCGGCCGTCGCACTTCACGGCATAGACCCAGTCGCGCTCTCCGTCAACATATTCGGGGGCACCGAGGGTGAATCCCATAGTGGTCAGCCGGGCAGAGGCCTCGCGAAAGGAACTGTTGTCGGCTATGTCGGGCAGTGTCAGGCGGTCTGCCATGTCGGAATTTATGGTGAGATAGATGGTGCGTCCCGGCTTCACCTTGTTGCCCGGACTGAGCGACTGGGCGCATATCAGCCCATTGGCCATCGACTGGTCGTAGGCAGAGTCCTGCACCTGGCAGAATAGTCCCAGTGCACCGAGCTTTTCGTCGGCTTGCTCCACGCTGAGGCCACTCAGGTCGGGTATGGTGACCTCTTCGCCGTGGCGTGTGTAGATGACTGATGCCCAATAGCCGCCACCGATGAACAATGCCAATACCACCACCATGGCTATCACGTTCTTCCACAGCGGAAATTTCTTCTGTCGCGGCGTGGCTCCGGTGGCGTTGTTCTTCTTGTTGGAATCTACAGGATTGTTCTGGTTGCTGGTCATGAGGCGGTGGTGATACTTGTTAAGGTGTATCCAACTGCAAAGTTAATGCAAACGAGCCTAAAAGCCAAGGCTGCAAATCTTATATTTGTCGCCTATTTGTCGCCCCGACCGCCTTGCGCACCGCTCGCAACAACAATTTGGCAACAACAGAACCATTGGCTGGCGAAATTTCGTAGCCTTTGTGCGCCGCCGTTTCGGCGGAAATGGTTGTTGATTTCGGTGGAGTTTGACATCAATTTCGGCGGAAACGCATATCCGTTTCCGCCGAAATTGTGTTGTCAGTTCAAAATTTTCCGAGCTCAGGTCAAGCTGGTTGCTTCAGAGGTCGCACGGCAGTATTATCGTCTTGATGTAGTCCTTGAGTCGGCAGATGGAGTTGCCGGCGCCAGCCTGCGAGTCGTTGACGAGCAAGAGTGTCTGGTGGCCATCGGTCAGTTTGGGACCGAGACACATGCCCTCGTAGTTGGCGTAGTTGATGGAGCCCAGTCGTATGTGGGTGGTGAAGGAGGCTATCTCTCGCTTGGCTAGAGCTTGGTCGGGCGAATCGGTCTGCATGGGGTCGATGGCGAAGATGCGCAGCTGGCTCTTGCCGCCCAGATACCTTGGAGGAATGGACAGCTCGCGCTCCATCACCAGCAACTTGCCGCTGGGCAGGGCTGTCATGGCGACCACCCCGTGGGCATAGTACTTCGCTTTGAGACTCAGCCGAGGTGCCTCCATGATGTAGAGGCGCTGGCAAAGGGGATTGAGGTCGGCGCCGAAGCCTACGAGGTGGAGGGGCTGGCGGGTCTTGCCGTCAGAGGTGGTTATGAGAGCGTCGGTCTTGAGGCTGTTTTCGGTGGTCAGCCAGAAGGTGTTGTTCTGTTGGTCGTAGGCCAGCGATTCAAAGCCGCCGTTGCGGCTCTGGTTGTTGAGGCTGATGAAATCGGGTATGTGGAGCGACCTGCCGGTGGGCTGTCCTCCAAGGGAGTATTCCTTGACGGCGGCGGTGTGTTCCTGGGCTATGAATACGGTGCCGGCAGATGGCACATAGACTATGTCTTCGCAGTCGGCAAAGGCCGAAAGGCTGTCGGGGGTGGAGGGGTGCATGAGGCCAGAACTGCTGACGTGAGTTGGTTTGCCGGTGCGGGGGTCAATCTTGAGATTGAAGAGGAAGAACCCCTCGGCTGGGCTCTTGTCGTCGACGACGGCATAGAGGGTAGAGTCGATGCGGGTTATGCCGCTGTAGTTGGCGGGCTTGATGTGCCACTTGGCGAGGTTCTTCTGCCGCATTAGCTCGGCGTGTTGTGCGCCGGCAGGGAGCATGGTCAGGAGCGACAGGGCAAGGGCGAGGATGCGGCTACTTGACATGGAGGGTTGTGGCTTGAGTGGTGGCAATAAACTCGGGGGCATACTGGCATTGTGCCTCGGCGGGGGCGATGCAGAAGGTGCCTTGGCGGTCGATGGTGTAGGTCTCTTCAAGGGCGAGGGTGCCCTTGGCCACCTTGTCGTAGAAATAGGTAGTGGAGGCGTCTTCGATGCTGGCGTAGTAGCCGTTGCAGTAGCCCGAGGCTGTGGTGATTGGCTCCATGCAGGCTGCGTGAGGTGTCTTGATGCTCACAAAGTCGAGGTCGCGCGATGTCTGCACGGTGTAGTGGGCCTTGATGCGGTCGCCCTTGTGGAGCGTGGTGCGCGGTGTTATCGCTGTCCAGCCTGTGGCGGTCTCCTTATAGAGCGTCAGGGCGAGGGCGATGCCTGAACTTGTGGGCTTGGTTTGCGACGAGCTTAGTCGCGAGGCGAGATAGACGGCGCCATAGCTCAAGGTGTTGCCGGTGGCGCCAATTTGCAGGGTCATGGGCTTGCCGTTGGCCTTGTCCATGGCGAGGGTTGTCTTGATGTAGCCCAATGGTGCCAGCGTGTTGTTGGCGATGGAGTCGAGCAGGTTGATGGAGTTGCCACGGTCGGTGGTCAACGTGATGGTTGAGGGCAGGGTCAGCGCAGAGTCGAGTGACCAGGTGCTGGCAAGCTCCTGTATGGCTTGGGCAGCGGTGAGTGGGCTGGTCCATGCCTGGGTGTGCTTGCCCATCAGCAGCCATTGCTTCATCTGCGAAATAGCCGTGGTGCTGTCGGGACACACTTGCTGGAGTGTCTCGATGGTTCGCAACTGGGTCGGTATGCGATACATGCTCCACGACGAGGGGGCTTTGTGGCTGTCGAAATAGCGTCCGGTCGACTGGGTGTAGACGGTGTGCTCCATGAGGCTGCGTACGAGAGCCTGGGCTTCCTTGTCGTGCCCTGTGGACTGGAGCACGCTGGCGGCGAGCGCCTTGTGGTAGATGTTGTAGTCGGCGGAGTATTTCTTCAGGTGGCGGAGCAGATATTTGCATTCGGCATTGTCAGTGCGATTGGCCATGACCATGACGTGGAGATATTCTATGCAGGTGGCTGGCAGTTCCTTGACCCCGTTGTCCTTCAACTTGGTGACCATGTCCTTCATCTTGCGTTCAAGGTATCTGATGGCCTTGTCAGTCATCGGTGTGACTTTGTCGCTGTAGCCGTTGTCGGCAGTGCCCTGGCGCAGAAGGGTCTCGGTTATTTGCAGGGTCAGACTGAGGTTTGACGACATGCCAGGGAACCACTGCCATCCGCCATCGGCGGTCTGTAGTTCCTTGAGTTTGTCGAGCATAGAGGCCAGCTTGAGATTGATCTCGGCATCGCTCTGCGCCAGACCGCTGAGGCGTTGGCGCTCTTGGATGGCATCGCCTTCCCAGGGGCTTTCGCTGAGAATGATGTCCTTGAGCTGGGCATTGTTCTCCAAGGCAGCGAGGGGCGAGTTGCTCAAGGCATTGGTTGACAGCCATGAGCTCACGAATGGACGTATGCGCGGATAGCGGTTGAGCACTGTGCGCACTGTGGCCAGCGAGGCGTAGTTGGCAGCCAGCGTGGTGGCACAGGGGGTGGTGTGGCTCAGTGTAGTCGGCATGGCTGTGAGCAGAGTCCAAATGGGGTTGGCTGTGTATTCAAACGTTAGTTTGGCATTTTTGGCCTCGGGGTTGTAGTTGAGTCCCGCAAGCGAAATGGTGTGGCTGGCGGAGTCGCTCACGGTGAACGGCACGGTGGAGATTTGGCGGTGAGTGTCGGGCAATACTGGTATGTATTGCTGCTCGGCATCAGAGAAATCGCAACTGACGGCTGCCACGTGGCAAATCATCAGCTCAACGTCGTCGGGCACGGTGATGTCGAAACCGACAGTGGTGTTTTGGTTAGGTCCGACGGTGAAGGGCAGTGTGGATTGCGTCACTTGCTTGCCCGTCTGCGCATTGGTCAGAGTGAGGCGTAGTTTGCCTGATTGGTTGGTGGAGGTATTGTTGGTTATGTTGGTGGTGAGCACTGTCTTGTCGGAGTTGCGCACAAATCGTGGCACGTTGGCATAGACGGCGAAGGGCTTCACCACGGTGATGGTGGTGTCGACCGTGGCAAAGTCGAGCTGGGCTGTGTGGGCGAGCGCACGGAAATTCCACGAGGTGATACTCTCGGGCAGTTTGAATTCTATGCGGGCATTGCCTTGACTGTCGGTCTTGAGCGACGGGGCGAAGAATGCCGTTTCGCTGAAGTCTGTGCGCAACTTGACTTGGTCGAAGAGTGCATCTTCGGCAGTGGGGGCATTGCTTGCTCCGATTCTGCCTTCGAGCGGTACACTCGCTTCAGCTTGGTCGCTGTTGAGGGCCACAAAAGAGTTGATCATAGCACTTTTGGCAAACCGGTGGTTCGGGCTGCGAAGGCTTAATCCATACGTGCGGTAGAGGTTGAAAAGGGTGGGGTCGGGAATGGAGAAATCAAGTTCATGCTCCGTCAGCATTTTTGGTGTCTTGTCGGCAGAGAGACTGAAGGCACTCTGATATCCGTTGCTCCAGTAAAGCCCAGGCACAGTGCGGTTGTAGTAGAGTGAGAATGGCAGGGAGTGGGTGCCAAACTTGTTGAGCGAGGCATCATACATGGTGGCGAGAATAGAGGCCTTGACCGGCATGGAGTCTTTGGTGACGTGCATCACCCACGTCTCTTCGGCTCCGGGGGTGAGCTTGTTGCGGAAAGTGCTCCACTTGATGTTGAGCGATTTGTCGGGCTTGGGCTTGGTGATGATTACCGACTTGCGGTAGAACTTGCCGTTGTGCAGAAGTGCAAACTGCGCGTGGACACCGTAGCCGTAGTCCTCAGAATAGGTGTAGTCGAAGTGTAGCACGGTGTCGTTGAGGTGTATCAGTTGGCTGTCGATGACTTTGCCATTGGCCATGATGTCATAGCGCAGCCAGGTGTCGGCGAGGGTAGAGCCGACGATGACACGGACGGGTTGCTTGTTGTCGGCAAACGTGCTTCCGCTACTCCACACCTGCAAGGGGGCATTGCCCGACATCTTGGTGTCGTTGAGCGACAACAGAGTGAACGTCTTAGAATAGCTGACTCGGCGGTCGGTTTCGCCCTCGGGCATAATGGTTAGGGTGTATTCGCCGGAGGGCAGCGTCTTGATGATGTCTAATTGTCCCGCCTTGTTGAAGTCGAGCGAAACGCTGTGCAGAGTGTCGCAGCCCTGAGTGATAGTAGCCAAGCCCTTGCCGTCAACGGCATTGCCCATGGCGTTGCACTGGGTGGCCACGATTGGCGGCAACTGCTCCTTGCATATCACGTCGGGCACGTTGGCAGAAACTGTGACCTTGGTGTCGCCTGCGAATATTCGCAAAGTGTTTTCTTGTGTCTCGCCATCGTCGGCGGTCGCCTTGACGTTAATGGTGTAGGTGTAGAACATCGGTGCGGGCTCGCTGTCGTTGACATTGAAGCGCATAAGCACCACCGGCAATACAAATTTGCCTTCGCCATCGGTCACTATGGTGTCGAGGCGGGTAGTGGGACTGTCGCCACCGCCCGCTAGGCGCAGCCATCGGCTCTTGTTGCACACGGTGCGGCAGTAGACTGTGGTATTGCCCATGGGGCGTCCTGCGACGGTGGTTACGTCGCCACTAATATGTATGGTGTCGCCTGGCGCATACGCCCCAGCAGGCTGGTTGATGTCGACAGTAAACGTGGGACGCTTGTATTCCTCTACGCGGAAGGAAGTGCTGGTGTAGTCACACGCAATGCGGAACGTGCCGTTGAGACACTCCTTGGGTAACGTGAACTCAGCTCCAAATGCGCCTAATTCGTCGGTCGTGACTTTTACGCTTTCTGTCAACTTGTTGTTGGCATTGTAGAGCTCCACGTTGAGCGCAATGCCACTTTTCACGGAGGTGGAGTCGCCGCTTTGCTGATAGACGAAACCTCCGGCCTTCACCGTCTGCCCGGGGCGGTAGATGCTGCGGTCCGTATATATTTTGGCCCGTGTGGAGTTGTCGCTGAAGTTCCATTTGTAGTCATAGCTCATGACAAGTCTCTTGGCTGGCAGAGCCTCGTCACCATCGGTCGAAGCGAAAATCTCCGAATAGGATTTGGGCGAGTCGATGGTCAGCTCGCCTTTGTCATCGCAGACATAATCTTGCCACGAGGGCGTGTCTTTGATGCTGGACTTGATTCTTATCTTGGCGTTGGCCACAGGCTTGCCGTTGGCATTGTCGGCTATGCATATTCTCGTCTTGCGACCAGGCAGTGGCAACTGGATTACCGACAGGGCAGACACGTGCATAATCTGGTAGGCATCGTCGGTGTCAGGGCTTTGCAACTTTATGAGGTATATTCCGCTCTTAGGAAATCTGATGCGGGCAGTGTCGGTAGCATATTCGTAGGGTTGTTTGCGAGCGAAGGTCAGGCTAGTGCTAAAGTCGGGCTTCTGCGACAGTTTGGCATAGTCGTTTTCGGTCAGTTCATTGAGTTTGCTGTCGGTGGCATTGTAGGGAAGTCGCGTGACAGCGATAGTGGCAGACGCAGTGTTGCGGTGAGTGATGGAAAACATCGTTTCCCGACCAGGGTAGGCGAGGTCTTGCCCTGCGGAGCATTGCAGCGAGGGGAGCGTGATGTTGGTCAGCGTGTTACGGAGTTTGTTGGCTGCGCTGGCACTGGGGTATTTCTCGAGGGCGGTGTTGACTAGTGCGTAGGCGTCGCTGTCGGCTGAGATGCTGGCGAGCCTGACGTAGACTTCGCTGACGAGTGGACAATCCTGAAACTCATCGATGAGTTGCTTGTAGACTTCTTTGCCGCCGCAGTCCGTTATCTCTGTTGAGTCTAGCTTGGCCAGAAGTGTGGCGGGGCGGTTGCCGACTGAAATGTAGTAGTCTATCTCACGGCTCATGATGGTGCGACACAGGCTGTCGGCTGCCGGCGTGTGCATGTTGTGCAACTGCTGCGCTGTGAAGGGGAATACAATGCTCAGCATGTCGTGGCCGTAGTAGTGGCTGTCGTCACCTTTGTGAATTATGGGGAGATAGCGGCTGCTGCTTGTGGTAGCCAGTGGCTCGGTGTGGGTTGTGGCTTTGCTGAACGCCTCGATGGCTTTGGTGGTGCTCTGTGGATAGATTCTGGTGTTATGCTGGGCATAGAGCCACCCGAGAACCATGTTCCACAAGCTGGCATCGGTGTCGGAAGTCTGGCTTTGCGCTACGCTTTCAATCTTGGGCAACATCGCCATTGCGCTGTCTTCCGAGATATCGTTGGCTATCGTCAGGCGGGTGACGAGGGCTTTGAGTTGTTGGGCGTTGTCGTGTTGCGGGAGGTTCACTATGTCGTCAAGATAGCGGAGGGCTGTCTTGGGCAACCCTTGCGAACATGCCTTGTCGACCTTTTTCCACAAAGAGTTGTAGGACTGCGAGACAGCGATGACAGGGAAGGTTGTCAAGGCGAGAGCTACGGCGATGGCACGCAGCGACTTGATGTGTGTTACGGACATGATAATCAGATTTTAGGAGCACTGGCTCCGGATACTGTATTGTCAGAAAAATCTATTCGAAATGATATGTTGACAGTTCTTCGCCGTCAAACGAGGCTATGGTAAATTTGGTAATCCAGTCGCCAATGACGATAAATTTGCCACCGTTGGGCAGAGTGGTTTGTTGGTCGATGTGGCGATGACCTATTATGAAGTAATTGGTGTCGGGGTGGTTCTGCACATAATTGCGCACATAGGCCAGAGTGTTGTCCTTGTCTTCAGCTAGGCTGATGCCCTCTTGCCCATTGTGCTTGATGCGGCTGTGGCGTGCCCACAGATAGCCCCACTTAAGCCCCCAGCGGGGGTGGAGCGAGGCGAAGAGCTTTTGGCAGACCTTGTTGTGGAAAATGCTGCGCAGCACGAGGTAGCCATGGTCCTTGCGGTCTAAGGCATCGCCGTGAGACAGACAGAAGTGTTTGTTGCCAATGTCCACCTTGACAATCTTCTCTTGGTGTATGGTCACACCGCATTCTTCGTGTAGGTAGTCCTTCATCCACAAGTCGTGGTTACCCGTGATGAAATGGACCTCGACACCGCTATCGGTCAGGTCGCACAGTTTGCCCAGAAAGCGGACATAGCCTTTGGGCACGGCATATCTGTATTCGTGCCAAAAGTCAAACATGTCACCGAGCATATAGAGCGCAGCCGCCTCGTTCTTTATGGAGTCGAGAAATCTGACGACGCGCTGTTCCTGCCGGCGGTTGTCGGCTATGGCCCACGAGCCAAGATGGGCGTCGGAGATGAAGAAAGTTTTTTTCATGTCGGGTTGGTTCAAGGGCTTTGCCGCAAGCGGCGGTCAAATGAATCCGAGGTCAGCCTTGGCTTCCTCGCTCATCATGTCCTGCGACCATTCGGGTTCAAACACTAGGTTGATTTGGGCGGTCTTCACTCCTTCTACGCCGAGCACCTTCTGCCTTACGTCTTCCATGATGTAGTCGGCCAGGGGGCACCCGGGGGCTGTCAGGGTCATGTCGATGTCGAGCGAACCGTCGTCGGGGTTGAAGTCAATCTTGTAGATTAGCCCCAGGTCGTAGATATTGGCGGGTATTTCGGGGTCGTAGACGGTTTTGAGTACCTTCACTATGTTTTCCTCTACGGTCAATGATGTGTTGTCCATGCTATGTGTATGCTGTGTGTTGGTTCTATAATAGTCCTTCTTGTGAGAAGCTGAAATAATCTTTGGTGCCGTTGCAGACTATGATATGGTCTAATAGCTTCACGCCCAGTTCGTTGGCTATGTTTTTGAGGCGAGCGGTGAGTCGCTTGTCTTGTTCGCTGGGTTTTGCCGACCCGCCGGGGTGGTTGTGGGCAACGGCGAAGGCTACGGCTTGCTTGGTCACTACGTAGTTGAACACCATGCGTGGCTCCACCACGGTGCCTTTAACGTCGCCCATGCTTATGCATCGGTCGTCGATGCGGTGTAGTTGATTGTCGAGCAGCAACACCCAGAACACCTCGGTGTCTTTGTTGCACATCTTGGAGTTGAAGAAGTTGAACATCTCCATCGGGCTGGTGAATCTGTCTCTTTTGCCCACGGTGGCCTCCATGCGCCGCCGCGCCAGTTCGAGGGCTGCCATGATGGTGACCGCTTTGGCCTGGCCGATGCCCTTGAAGGCAACGAGTTCCTCATAGGTTATGTGCGACAGCGTGCTGAGATTGTTGTTGTAGGCGGCATAGATTTCCTTCATGAGGCTCACTGCGTCTTGGTCGGGAGAACCAGATCCTATCAGTATGGCCATCAGTTCGGGAACCTCAAGGTGCTCGGCTCCCACTCGCAGGAGTTTTTCGCGGGGGCGGCTCTCTTCACACCAATTGTTGATGCCTTTCTTCATAATCTTAATCAAAGTTACGCAATATCCTTGTCTTTGAGTTATGGGCGAGCAGTTTTTTGGCAGCCTATTCGTAGAAAGTCTTGTCGTAGGCGCTGAATTCGCCCCTCTTGAGGATGATGCGCTTCCAGAACGCACGCAGAAATCCGCTGCCGTAGCCCAGCAGCTGCACGTAGGACGCTGCCACTGCCATCACCCCCACCTTGATACTGCGCTCCTTGAGGCTAGCGTCGGCCATGATGAGCAGTGCATAGGCCACGAGGGGCGCAATGCTCCACTTGCACCATATTTCGCCCAGCAGCAGCAAGGCTGTGCCCAGGGTGAAAACAGCGGGGAGCATGTGTACGAGCTTCATGCTACCGGGGTGGCGAAGTTGAAGATGTATGCGTGCGATGCCCGAGTTGTGCACCTGCTTGAAGAACTTCTTGAAGTCGGTGCGCCGCTTGTGCCACACCCATGCGTCAGGAAACAGCCGGCAGCTGTAGCCACCCTTGAAGATGCGCAGGCTCAGGTCGATATCTTCGCCAAACCTCATCTTGCTGAAGCCGCCTAAGGCATGGTAGACACTGCGCTTCACGCCCATGTTGAATGAGCGCGGATAGAATTTGTCCATTTTCTTCTTGCCGCCCCTTATGCCCCCTGTGGTGAAGAACGAGGTCATGCCGTAGTTGATGGCTTTCTGCACGGTGCTGAAATCCTTGTGAGCCCTGTCGGGACCACCAAAGGCATCGCTGTCGTGCGAGTCAAGCTCTTTGTCGACCGCCGTGAAATAGTCGGGCGGCAACACTGTGTCGGAGTCCAATATAATAAGGTAGTCACCAGTGGCTCTCTGGGCACCATAATTGCGCGTAGGACCCGGTCCGCTGTTGGGCTTGGCGAAATACTTGACGTTGAGACTGGCAGAATAGCGCTTCACCACGTCCTCACACGTGACCGAGGAGCCGTCTTCCACCACCACAATCTCAATGTCGTCGCTATGACGAGCCTGCCCGGCGATGCTTTCCAGCAGTTCGTTGACTTCATCGGGTCTGTTGTAGACCGGAATTATTACGGAATATTTCATAATTGATGCGAAGATACAAACAAATGCAAATATAGCCGATAGATTAACACTAATTAAGTGGGCTAGACGCTCACGCTATACTCGTGTTTTATC
The DNA here is from genome assembly GCA_963600315.1 of Bacteroidaceae bacterium. Lineage (GTDB taxonomy): Bacteria > Bacteroidota > Bacteroidia > Bacteroidales > Bacteroidaceae > UBA6382. The sequence goes on from CAVCAW010000037.1 coordinate 14,135, forward strand.
TCCTCCATGACAAACGTGCTTTCAAGGTTGGCTATGTTTTCAAAGTGGCCAATGACGTTGAGCAAGAACTGCTGGTAGTGCTTCATGTCGGGCGACTGAATGCGCAGCAGATAGTCGAACTTGCCTGAGATGTTGTAGCACTCGGTCACCTCGGGCACGCTGTTGACCAACTCCGTGAATTCGCGAGCCTTCTCGCTGTTGATAGTCTTGAGCTTGATGCTGCAGAACACGGCAAACCCCTTGTTGAGTTTGCCAGCGTCGAGAATCGTGGCATACTGCCTGATGAAGCCGAGCTGCTCGAGGCGGCGCACCCGCTCAAAGGTCGGGGTGGTGGAGAGGTGCACCTTGGCAGCCAGCTCCTTGTTGGTCAGCCGGGCATTCTGCTGCAAGGCTCTCAGCAGGAGCGCATCTTTGTCATCGAGTTGGTATGATTCTGTTTTGTGGCTCATGGATTGCGCTTTTTAGAATAATCTTCTGTTTTGAGGGGCAAAAATATGAAATATTTCCAAAGTTTCAAAGCAACTTGCAGAAATTTCTACGTCGTTATACCTTTGCAGCAGAAAAAACAAAAACAACACGATTATAAACAAACTAAAAAATATTACAACTATGGCAGAAAGAAAATTACATCTCGAGACTTTGGCCCTCCACGTAGGACAGGAAACAGCAGACCCAGCATCCGACGCACGCGCCGTGCCAATCTATCAGACCACCTCGTATGTGTTCCATAACTCCCAGCATGCCACCGACCGCTTCGGGCTGCGTGATCCAGGCAATATCTATGGTCGTCTTACCAACTCCACCCAGGCAGTCTTCGAAGACCGCATAGCAGCCCTTGAGGGCGGTGTGGCAGGCTTAGCAGTAGCCTCGGGAGCGGCAGCTGTGACCTATGCACTTCAGAACATAGCCTCCAACGGTGACCATATCGTAGCCGCCGACAATCTCTATGGCGGTTCCTACAACCTCATCACCCACACCCTCACTACCCAGGGCGTAAGCTACGACATCGTCGACCTGCGCGACCTCAAGGCAGTAGAGGCAGCCATCAAGCCCAACACCAAGGCCGTCTATATCGAGACGTTGGGCAACCCCAACTCTGACGTCGCCGACATAGCTGCCATTGCCGAGATTGCACACCGCCACAACACGTTGCTCATCGTCGACAACACGTTCGCACCGCTGCTGGTGCGCCCCATAGAGCATGGAGCCGACATCGTGGTCCACTCCGCCACCAAATTCATAGGTGGCCACGGCTCAAGCCTGGGTGGTGTCATCGTTGACGCAGGTCGCTTTGACTACAAGGCCAATGCCGACAAATACCCCACGCTGGCCAAGCCCGACCCATCCTACCACGGAGCAGTGTTTGCCGACGTGGCTGGAGCCGCAGCCTTCGTTACCCGCATACGCGCCGTGTTGTTGCGCGACACAGGTGCCACCATCAGCCCGTTCAACGCATGGATATTGCTGCAGGGCGTCGAGTCGCTTCCGTTGCGCATAGAGCGCCACGTGCAGAATGCGCTCAAAGTGGTAGAATGGCTTGCTGCCAACCCAAAGGTCAAGAGCGTGTCTCACCCCTCACTGCCCAGCCACCCCGACCATGCCCTCTATGAGCAGTATTTCCCCAACGGCGGAGCCTCAATCTTCACGTTCGAAATCAACGGAACTCAAGACGATGCATGGAAGTTCATTGATTCGCTCAAGATATTCTCGCTGCTCGCCAACGTGGCAGACGTAAAGAGCCTCGTGGTACACCCCTATACCACCACCCACTCCCAGCTCAGCCCCGAGGAATTGGAGCAACAGCACATCACACCCTCAACCGTGCGCCTGTCAATCGGAGTAGAGCACATCGACGATATTATAGCCGATCTGGAGCAAGCTTTCGACAAAATTTAATAACTTTACACTTTCCAATAAACTGATACCTGACAATCGAAACTAAAAAATCATTACAACTATGTCAAAGATAGCTAATAAACTTACAGACCTGGTGGGCAACACCCCCTTGCTCGAACTGTCGGCCTACAGCGAGGCTCAGAGCGGCATCGCTGCCAAAATAGTGGCTAAGCTGGAGTATTTCAACCCTGCCGGCAGCGTCAAGGACCGCGTAGCCCTCAACATGATTAACGATGCTGAAAAGTCAGGCATACTCACTCCAGGTGCTACCATCATCGAACCGACTTCAGGCAACACCGGTGTAGGACTGGCATTTGTCAGCGCCGTCAGGGGCTACAAGCTCATCCTCACCATGCCCGACACCATGTCGATGGAGCGCCGCAATATCGTCAAAGCCTATGGTGCCAGAGTGGAACTCACTCCAGGCAAAGACGGCATGAAGGGAGCCATTGCCCGTGCCAACGAGCTGAAAGCCGAAATACCCGGCTCCGTGATACTGCAGCAGTTTGAAAATCCCGCCAACCCCCAAGCCCACTATGCCACAACGGGCGAGGAAATCTGGCGCGACACCGACGGCAAGGTCGACATCCTCGTGGGAGGTGTTGGCACTGGTGGCACAGTCAGCGGCGCAGGTCTCAAGCTGAAAGAACTCAACCCCAACATCAAGATAGTGGCTGCCGAACCTGCCACCTCGCCCGTACTCTCAGGAGGAGCTCCCGGCACGCACAAGATACAGGGCATAGGTGCCGGCTTCGTACCCAAGACCTACAACAGCACTGTGGTTGACGAAGTGATAACCATTGATAACGACGATGCCATCCTGACCAGCCGTCAGCTCGCCGCTACCGAAGGCCTGCTCGTAGGCATCTCCTCAGGAGCCTCCGTAGCAGCTGCCCGCATACTGGCCAAGCGTCCCGAAAATGCCGGCAAGACAATCGTAGCCGTGTTGCCCGACACAGGCGAACGCTACCTGTCAACCGTGCTCTACGACTTCGAGAACTATCCGCTGTAGTCACAGCAATCACCCAACCCCCGCAACTCTCCCGGACAAGCATCCGCTTTAGGCTTGTCCGGGAGCATTGTTTTCTGCCACCAACCTGATTCAGCGCAAATCTCTCCACTGTAGTCCCATTCCGCAGTGTTGAAACCCACACGCATCACAATATTTCTTGTTCTGACTTGAGCGTTTCCGCCGAAACGGATATCAATTTCCGCCGAAACAGACATCAATTTCCGCCGAAACGCTTGTCTGTTTCCGCCGAAATTCACCCATGAAGTCTACTCTAGCCACACCACTCGCTTGCGCAGATACGTTTTTTCACAAGAATACTTTTGAATGGTTTTGAGAACTAATGTCATTGTCGAAAAAAAGCCCGAAGCACTGTGTTCTGGAGTGCTTCGGGCTGATATGTGTGGGGGGGTATGCTTGGCTTTAGCCAATGCCAGTGTTGCCCTTGAGCTTCTTGAAGTAGAAGTCAAGGAGCGTGTGGGCAGCTACGAAGGAGGTCTGCTTACCGTCCTCTATGCTGCTCTCGGCATTGTGAAGCATGGCGCTGATGTCGGGATCTTTGTAGAAGCTGGTGCGCAGGCGCTCGTCGATGGTCTCGTACATCCAATACTGGTTTTGCTGTCGCCTCCTGTGTTCGAAATATCCGTTGGCCTTGACACTGTCGATGTAGCCGAAGATGCTATCCCATAACTCCTTGATGCCATAGCCGTAGAAACCGGAATAGGTGAGTACTTTGGGCACGAGTCCGCTCTCGGGCACGGGGAACAGCTGGAGGGCGTTGGCATAGTAGCCCGCAGCCACCTTGCAGCGTTCCACGTTGTCGCCGTCACACTTGTTGATGGCTATGCCGTCGGCCATCTCCATGATGCCGCGCTTGATGCCCTGCAGTTCGTCGCCTGTGCCAGCCACTTGTATGAGCAAAAAGAAGTCTACCATGGAGTGGCATGCCGTTTCGCTTTGACCCACGCCGACAGTTTCGATGAAGATGGTGTTGTAGCCTGCCGCTTCACAGAGTACTATGGTTTCGCGCGTCTTGCGCGCCACGCCGCCCAGCGAGCCGCTGCTTGGGCTAGGGCGTATGAACGACTTGGGGTGGACGGCCAGTTTCTCCATGCGCGTCTTGTCGCCCAGTATGGAGCCTTTGGTACGCTCTGATGTGGGGTCGATGGCCAACACGGCGAGCTTTCCGCCGCGCGTGTTGAGCACGTGGATTCCAAACTCGTCAATCGAGGTGCTCTTGCCCGCACCGGGCACTCCACTGATGCCAATCCTGATTGAATTGCCAGAATAGGGCAGGCATTTCTCTATTATCTGCTGTGCCATTTCCTGGTGTTCGGGTCGTGTGCTTTCGAGCAGGGTCACGGCGCGCGAGAGAATGGTGACGTTGCCCTGCAGGATGCCGTCGACATAGTCATCGATGCTGAGCTCGCGCTTGCGGGTGCGTGGGCGAGCAGCGAGGTAGGGGTTTATCACTCCGGGATTGTTGGGGCTGGTTTCAACCTTGAGGCCCTGATATTCGGCGTCGTTTTCAGGATGGTGCATAGTCGGAGTTTTTTAGTTGAACTTGCTTTTTACCGTTACCAGTACTACCGGTTTCTTGTAGTCGTTGGTAATCATGAGTATGCGGTGGTTTGCGCTCGACATGTCGAGGTATTTCTTCTCTACTGCCACCTTGATTGTCATTGTTTCGCCCGGCGAGAGGTCGGTTTTGGGCAGTTCGACGCTGACAGCGGGATGGAAGGTCTGCAC
>CAVCAW010000037.1:18798-24056 GCA_963600315.1 Bacteroidaceae bacterium
GGTCTGCACTGAGCGTATCTTGAGGTTAGATTTGCCGTTATTGGTGATGGTCAACTCGCCCTTGGCTTTCTTCTTCTTGGTGGCGGGGAGCACAAGCTGCTCTGTTTCTAACAGAATGGACGGGGCGCTGGCGGAGTTGACTACCGAAGTGGTGTCAAAGAGCACTATTGATACGGGTATGGCGTGGCTTTTGGACACTTTCTGTCCGCTGTAGCTGCTGGCGTAGACTGTGTTTTGGGTCAACCCCATGCGATGCTCCAAGAGCCGGCTGTTGAGTGTCACGACGAGTCGTCCGCGTGACCCAGGCTTCAGGGTCTTGGGCAGAGCCTTGACGCTGAGGTATTTGGGTAGCATCAAGAGGTTGGGCTCACACTCCGAGTCGCCCTCGTTGGTCACGTAGATTGTCTCCGACACTACATCGCCGTCGTTGACATAGTCAAACTCGATGTTGTCGGTGCTGAACGATAGGTTGTCGAACTTCACTCCGAAGGCGTCACCTTGCTCCTTGTTGGCAGACCTGGCATAGGAGTCTACGTCGAGCACCGAGCGCCCCTTGACCAAGAGACGGTAGGGCGTGCCGCTCTGGTTGGTGTGGATATAGATGGCATAGGTGAAGCGCCCTGCCATGGTGGTTTGGCCGCTCACGCTCACGGTTGTCTGCTTGCCCGCAGCCAACGTCGTGTTGCTGCACGTTGCCGTAATCAGCGAGTTGGAGGTGGTGATATTGGTTATGGTGAGGTCGGAGCGAGTGTTGTTTCTCAGGGTGAACGTGGTGTAGATGTCGGAGTAGAGCTCTACGTTGCCCAGACTGATGGTTTTCTTGTCGGTGCTGAACTGCGCCATGATGGTTGCCGGACAGCATGCGAGGAGCAGCAGTAGGCTGGCTGTTTTGTATAGTGAGAAAAATTTCATTAGATTTTAGTATTCCTTTATAGGGCAAAGTTAGCTAAACTTTCCATACTTTTGCAGTCATAATGCCAAAATAATAGTGATTATGCGTTTTGTATCATGGAATGTAAATGGACTGAGAGCGTGTGTGACCAAGGGCTTTCCAGAGGTGTTTGGGCAGCTCGATGCCGATGTCTTCTCGCTGCAGGAGACCAAGATGCAGGCGGGACAGCTCGACCTTGACTTTGAGGGCTACCGCAGTTGGTGGAACTATGCTGACAAAAAAGGCTATAGCGGCACTGCCGTCTATAGTCGCATGGAACCGCTGGATGCCAGCATGGGGCTGGGCATCGATGTCCACGACCACGAGGGTAGGGTGATTGCTCTTGAGTATGACAAGTTCTACTATGTCACTGTCTACACTCCCAATTCGCAAGACGGGCTCCGACGACTGGACTACCGCATGGAGTGGGACGATGACTTCCGTAGCTACCTGGCTGCGCTCGACCAGAAGAAACCCGTGATAGTATGCGGTGACATGAATGTGGCGCACACGGAGCATGACCTCAAGAATCCCAAGACTAACACCAAGAATGCTGGATTTACGCCCGAGGAACGACAGAAATTCACCCAGTTGCTCGAAAGCGGTTTTACTGACACTTTCCGCTTGCTCTATCCCGATGCGCGCGATGCCTACTCGTGGTGGTCTTACCGCTTCAAAGCGCGCGAGAAGAATGCAGGTTGGCGCATAGACTATTACCTTGTCTCCGACAGACTGAGGCCCTATGTGCGCGAAGCCCGCATCTTGAACGACGTGATGGGTTCTGACCATTGCCCCGTCATGCTTGAACTGGCAGATTTCTGAGCACTAACGTTAGTCACCGGAACCAACAAGGCCATCTGGACAGCCAAGAACAAGAGGGTAAGATGTGACTTGGCAAAGTGACTGCTGACCATAGCCCCAGGTGGCGAATAAAGGTCTTTTTTAGTGTATCTGTGCAAAGTTTTTGTCTCTACACTTGGCTTTAGTGGGAAAAAAATCATACCTTTGCACACGCAAATCGCTGCCGCCCTGAAGTGACAGAGCGGTGTCAACCAAGGAAAGGTGCTCGAGTGGTTGAAGAGGCACGCCTGGAAAGCGTGTAACCGTCTAAAGCGGTTCGGGGGTTCGAATCCCCCTCTTTCCGCAGAAACAAAAAAAGTCCAAGAACAGACATTCGCTAAGTGATGTCGGTTCTTGGACTTTTTGATTATGTTTTGATTGCGAAAATCGATAGGTGGCAAAATAAAGAGGGGTTATTATAGTGAGTATATAATGCAAAACAGTCCTGCGCTCCTTGCCGTTAAGCGAGGAATGCAGGACTGTTTTGTTGTATGATGGTTAGTCTTTGTAAACTACGGCTTAGCGAAAAACAGGCGCATGGCGTTTTCAGTGGTCACTCTGCCCACTTCTTCGGGGGTGAGTCCTTTGGCTTGCGCCAACATTTCTATAATATAGGGCACGAATGACGGCTCGTTGCGCTTGCCCCTCATTGGGGTCGGAGCCATATAGGGTGAGTCGGTTTCGAGCACGATGCGCTCCAAGGGAATCTCCTTGACCACCTCGGGCAACTTGGATTTCTTAAAGGTCAATACTCCGCCAATGCCCAGGCAGAACCCTGGGTGGAAGCCCAACAACTGGTGAGCCATCTCCACAGAACCCGAGAAGCAGTGGAACACACCGCCACCCGGCAGTTTGTCGCGCCACGGTGACAAGCACTCCAGCAGGTCGCCGTTGGCAGAGCGAGCGTGTATCATCAGAGGCAGACCGTAGTCGGCAGCCCAGCCTATCTGGGTGGAGAAGGCTTCTTTCTGCTGCTCCTTGTAGGTTTTGTCCCAATAATAGTCGAGCCCCACCTCGCCTATGGCCACAAATTTGTGTTCACCGCTTTCGATGTCTTGTTTTAGCAGTGTTTCCACTTGGGTGAGCTCATCGCGAAAATTGTCCTTTACGTCTTCGGGGTGCAGACCAACCATCGGGAAGCATCGACCAGGGAAACGCTTGCATAGAGCCATGGCTTTGATGGTGGAAGCGGTGTCGGTAGGTGGAACCAATAGGCGGGTGGCTCCGGCCGTCAGAGCACGTTCCACAACTTGGTCGACGTCGTCCTTGAATTCCTCTTCGTAGAGGTGAGCATGGGTGTCAATGAACATTGTGGCGATAAGTGTGGGTATGACTAATAGTTTCTGTTTACGAGCTGTGCGGCGAAATCCCATAGCGGTTGTTTGGCCGACTGTGGCAGGTTGATGCCGTCAAGAATGGTCCTCGCCTTGTCAAAGAAATTGGTGATGGCTCCAATAGTATATTCTCTGATGCCCAATTCGTTGTAGATTTTGGTCACTGCGCTTATCTTCTCGGCATCGTCATATTGCTTAAGGTTGACCCAGTGGTTGAGGGTCTCCTTCTGCTGCTGGTTGGCCATTTGATAGGCGTTGATGAGCAGAAATGTCTTCTTGTTGCACAAGATGTCGCCGCCGATGCGCTTGCCAAACACTTTGGGGTCACCATAGACGTCGAGCAGGTCGTCTTGCAACTGGAAGGCCAGACCGACTTGCTCGCCGAATTGATATAGCTTGTCAGCCACGGCGAAGTCTACTCCCGAAAGGACTGCCCCCATCTTGAGCGCACAGGCTATGAGCACTGAGGTCTTGAGGCGAATCATCTCGATATATTCTGCCTGCGTCACGTCGCAACGGGTCTCAAAGTTCATGTCATATTGTTGACCTTCGCCTATTTCGAGTGCCGTGTTCAGAAACACGTTGACAGCCTCCTTGACATTGGGCAACTCGGCAGAGTGGATAAACTTGCAAGCCAACACCAGCATGGAGTCGCCTGAGAGAATGGCTGTATTGCTGTTCCACTTGCAGTGGACGGTGGGTTTGCCTCTGCGCATCAGAGCCTTGTCCATGAGGTCGTCGTGAAGGAGGGTGTAGTTGTGATACATCTCCAACCCAACTGCGGCAGGCATAATCTTGCTGATGTCAGCGCCAAGCGACTGGGCGGCGAGAAGCATGAAGACGGGTCTTATGCGCTTGCCGCCTGTCGACAAGACATAGTTGATGGGTTCATACAGCCCCTCGGGCTGCGACGGATACTCAATGCTGGCTATAGCCTCGTTGAGCTTGGCGAGTATTTCTTCTGTATTATACATTGGTAGCTTCAGTTAAGTCCGAAAACGATAGGCAGCGTCACTTGCGCCTTGACAGGTCTGCCGCCTTTGAGGGCTGGTTTCCATGGTCTCATCAGGTGGAGCGTGCGGAGTGCTTCGTTGTTGAGCTGGCGGTGGGCTCCCTTGACGATGCGTGGGTCTTTCATGTGGCCGTTGGTGTCAATGATGAAAGCCACCACCACCTGACCCTCTATCTTGTTTCTGATGCAGGCGGGTGGATAGACCATGGTGGAGTCAAGCCACTTCATGAAACTGCTTATGCCGCCCGGGTAGTGGGGAATGGAGTCTATAATCACGCCGTCGGTGCGCTCTTCTTTCTGTGCCATGTCGAGGTGTTTCTCTTTGAACAGCACATCCAACGAGTCGAGCGGCAAGTCCTTGATGTCCTTGACTACTACTTCTTCGTCTTGCTCCACGGTGACTACATTTTCTACGGAGGCGATATCTATGGTGTTGACGTCCTTGTCGCTCGTTTCGGGCTCTGACCTTTTGGCGGGCCTCCTGACGGGGCGTGCCTCCTTGAGTTCCACACCGGTCATGGGCTGTATCTTGTCGCCCAGGTCCTTGAACTCCACCGGTTGGGACAGCAGCAGCGAAACCACTACTGTCGGGACGGCAATCATGAGCGCCAATCCAAACAGCACAGCCAACGCTACACCATAGCGACTACCCGTCTCTTTGCGCATTTTGTAGGCGCCATAGTCCTTGTTGCGACCCATGAAGACCTTGTCGCACCACGTCTTATTCAATAACTCGTTGTCTGCCATTGCATTCCGACTATTTTTGCAAAAACCAAGCCTTCGAATATCATAAAATGCCCCAAAAAGCGTTATTGTATATGGCGGCAGGGTTTTTGCAGCCGCAAAATTACGTCAGTTATCTTAAATAAAGTAACTTTGGACTCAAATTTTAACATTCAATGAGAAAGGCTCTCTTTTTTCTTGCGTCCTCTCTTCTATGCCTGGTGGTCAAGGCGCAGGAGTCGTCATCGGTATTCAACTTCTTGAAGATACCTGTGTCGGCTCACGTGGCGGCTCTCGGTGGCGACAATGTGTCGCTCAAGCTCGACGACCCCACACTGGTGTTCTTTAATCCCGCACAGGCTGCAGCAGTCAACGACAATTCGCTCAGCGTCAACTATATGACCTACATAGCCGACAG